>NZ_BAAGVH010000001.1:0-512002 GCF_054780975.1 Tsukamurella serpentis | reverse complement strand
ATGGACTCCTCTCCTGTAGCAACGACGCTACAGATCAGGTGTCCGGAGAACCGGGGCAAGCTCCGATCACTACGTCACAGTGACGTATATCGGTAGATTTCCTGGACCAATGAGCCGACGGATCACTACTGCGACAGCGCGTTCGGCGCGATCAGCTCATCGACATCGAACTCCGCACTGCCGGCCGCGACAGCCTCGGGCAGGGTGCGGCGGTCCCAGTCGAACACCGACCACGGTCGCTGCAACTGCTCCAGTGATTCGATCACCGCGGGGCGCAGCTCGTGCGCCGGAGGGAACTTCCGATGCTGCGAGTAGACCGCCTCCACGTACCGGTGTCCGGTGTCCGGGCCCAGGATCAGGGTGGTTCGCGCCTGCTGCTCGTACTCCCACTGCGCTGCGAGATACGCAGCGCCGGACGATAGCCCGGCGAAGATTCCGTGCTCACGCATCAGCGAAACGGTTCCCGACGCGGCCACCGAGAACTCGGTCCAGTGCATCCGGTCGTAATACTGGTGCCGCACGTTCTCGAAGTGGATCGCACTACCGATCCCGGCGATGATCGCCTCGGGATCGTCGATCTTCTCCGCACCGAAACTCACGCTCCCGAACGGTTGCACGCCCACCAGGTGCACGTCACGGCCGCGCTCACGCAACGTCCCCGCCAGTCCGCCGGTGGACGCGCCGGTGCCGACGCCGCCCACCACTCGCAGTCGCTGATCCGGAATCTGCCCCAGTACCGAGTCGGCCAGCTCGGTGTATCCGAGGTAGTGAATCGAGTTGTGGTACTGCTGGATCCAGTACAGGTCGGGATCCTCGGCGAGCAGCCGTCGAACCAGATCCACCCGTCGATTCTGATCGAGTTTGAGGTCGTCGGTCTGCGGCATTCGGTCCACCTGAACGCCCAGCAGCTCGAGCTGTGCGCGCAGGCCCTCGGTCACCGTCGTCGAGGCGACGATGCGGCAGCCCAGTCCGTACCGGTGGCACGCCGACGCCAGCGCCAGCGCGTAGATGCCGCTGGAACTGTCGATCAGCGTGTGCTTTCCCGGCACCACCTCGCCGGTGGCGATCAACCTGCGCACCGCCGCCAATGCGGCGTACAACTTGAGCGTCTCGAAGCGCAGAAAGTAGACGTCCTCCCGCAGCGCGATGATCGACGGGGCCTTCTGGGCGTCCGAGATGTGGTCGTAGATCACTGGACTCCCCCGTCCTGCTCCGTGCTCATCTCCAGGAAACCCGCTCCCGCCCAGCAGTACTGCAGTGCGAGCTCGGCCGTCTCGGCATGGGCCACCAGGATGCCGACGCAACCGCGACCGTCCACCAGGTGATCGCCCTCGATGGGCGTGCCCGGCGATTTGGTCGGGTAGTACCGCAACCGTCCCGGGAAGCCGCCGAGCCGATCGACGCCGGCGGTGCCGGTGAACCGGCCGGGCGCCGCCGGATAGCAGAGGATGAAGGCGCTCGCCGGCCCCTCTCGTCGCTTCAGGAAGCTCAGGTCGGGCTCGGTGCCCAGGGCCAGATCGATCATCGGGTCGTACACCTGGTCGCCGAACGCGACCGCCAGGGACTCGCCGACCAGCGCGCCGCCGATCCGGTTGTTGACTTCGATCAGATCAGGTCCGGCTGCGGTGAGCACGAACTCGATGTGCGCGTACTGATCGGTGATCCCGAGCGTGTCAACCACCTGCGTGATCCATTTCTCGACGGTGCTCTCCAGGTCCGCGGGCAGCTCGGTGGGGAACGCGGTGGCGGTCTCCCGCATCTGCGGCAGCGGTGACATCAGCCGGCTGGACACGCCGAGCAGGTGCGTCGTGCCGCGCACGGTCAGTGTCTCCGCGCTGTAGACCGGCCCGGCCAGATAACGCTCCACGATCACCGGCACCGACCGGTTGGCCGCAGTGATCGCCAGGAGATGATGGTCGAGGTCTGCGGCGGAGCGCAGCACCCAGACGTGCTTACTGGCCGTTCCCGAGCGATCCTTGACCACCACCGGGAAGTCCAGCCCCTCCCCCTGGCCGAGCTCCGACGGTGCCTGCCCGACCTCGATCACCCGGGCCCCCTCGGAACTCAGGCCGGCGCGGTGCAGCAGATTCCGTACGTGCGCCTTGTCGTTGAGCTCCCGGAAGCGCTGCGGTGTGGGACTGGCCAGCCCGAGACGCTGCGCCACCTCGCACGCGACGGCACCGAAGGTGTCGGTCATATTGATCACGCCGCGCAGATCCGCCACGTCTCGCAGCGCGCGCTCGACCGCATCGGGATCCGCGGTGTCGGCGCCGATCACCGAGAACGCCTCGGGGTTCGCGCTGATCTCGTGAACGTAGAGATCCGGGTGGGCGGTGACCAGGACCAGATCCTCCCCGCGCGTTCGGGCGGCCCGAGCGATCCGCCCGAGCCCGAAGGAGAGCATCTCGATGCATGCGACGGTCATGCGATCACCGTCCCGATCGACCGCTGCGCGATCGCGGACGGTTGATGGACGTGCGTCTTCTGGACCGTGCTCTGCACCGACTCCCCGTTCCTCGAATGATTATTGGTTCTATCTAATCAGTCGGGCCCGCGCTGACTTCGGTTCCCGACCAGTGGTACGAATCGTCTGGAACCGTCAGAAACCGGGCGTCCCGGCCCGGTGCGGAGTGAGTCTGAACAGGCGGGAGGCGACACGGTGCAAACCAGGCGTTGCAGGCGCAACATCCCCTCTTCTACCCTGCTAGGCAGGGCTGAGCCCGGCGGTGCCGGGATGCGGCGGACCAGGGGAAGACCTGGGGAAGACGAGGGGAACAATGGCTAAGCATCGTCGAGAATCGGTCGCACCGTCCGCGCGCCCCGATGATGATCCGGGCGAGTACGCCGCCCTCGGGCTGCCGGTGTTCGATGGAGTGCGACCGGATTCACCGCTCGCTCGATCGGATGCCAGGAGCCTGGCCATTCGATCGATATCGCGGATGATCGACCTGATCGATGAGATCGACCGCGCATCCGCGGGTGACCGACTCGAAGCACCGAGCCGCACTGCGGTTCACGGCGGCACGCAGGTGGAGTTCAGTCGGATCCCACCGGATGTGCCACGGGGTGGGCGGCATCGCCGTGACGACGATCCGCCGCCCGCCCCTGTGGCCGAGGCAACCAACGGTAACCACGGATGGGCCGATGACGCTATTGTGAAACCCATGACCAATGAAGACCTCACCGTCCTTCGTCGCGCACAAGAACTCGTCCGCAAGCACGACGAGGAACAGCGCGCTCAACGGCTCCAGCGAGAGGGCCGCGTCCGCCAGACCTCGTCACTCGTCGCCACCTACAGCGCCGACTGCTCACTGCGGTTGGCGGAGGTGCTCGAGTTCTCCGAGAAGGACGGTCCCGTCGACAAGCTCACCTGGAGGCTCTCGGCCGCCGGCGAGAAACTGATCTCGTTCAACCCCGAGGACAACGAGCTGATGGTCGACATGCACCGCATGCCGATGCTGGTCACCGACATCGAGGGCTACACCGTAGGGGCTCAGCATCTGCTCGGCACCGATGTGTACATGTTCGGACTGACCTGCGGTGAGGAGAACTGGAGCGGCTTCGACGATCTCGAAGGGTTCGGCCGCGCGACGATGACTCCGGGCAATCGCTACAAGTGGGCCGAAGTCTCGTTGTCCCAGTACAACGACAAGTAGAGGCCAGTTGAACAAGTAGGCCGGTCGATCGTCTGCACTACTCCTGGGGCCGTGAGCGGCGTAGCCTGGTCCGGTTGCCGCCGCCTCGCCTCCAGGAGTAGTGCACATGTCGCAGCCCGTTCCGCACCTCGCCGACACCCACGAGAAGATCCGCGTCCACGGCGCCCGGGAGAACAACCTCCGGAACGTCAGCATCGAACTGCCCAAGCGTCGGCTCACCGTGTTCACCGGCGTCTCCGGATCAGGCAAGAGCTCACTGGTCTTCGGCACCATCGCCGCTGAGTCGCAGCGGCTGATCAACGAGACCTACAGCGCCTTCGTGCAGGGGTTCATGCCGACGCTCGCCCGTCCCGACGTCGACGTTCTGGACGGACTCACCACCGCGATCATCGTCGGCCAGGAACGGATGGGGTCGGACCCCCGCTCGACGGTCGGAACCGCCACCGACGCGAACGCCATGTTGCGGATCCTGTTCTCCCGGCTGGGTACACCGCACATCGGATCGCCGCAGGCGTTCTCCTTCAACGTCGCCTCGCTCAGCGGGGCGGGCGCGGTCACCGTCGAGAAGGGCGGCCGCCAGGTCAAGGAGAAACGCACCTTCAACCTGGTCGGCGGGATGTGCCCGCGCTGCGAGGGCCGCGGATCGGTCAGCGACATCGACCTCACCGCTCTCTACGATTCCTCGAAATCTCTCGACGAGAACCCGTTCACCATCCCCGGGTACAGCATGGAGGGCTGGCAGGGCCGGATCTACCGGGGCAGCGGCTTCTTCGATCCGGCCAAGCCGATCGCGGAGTACACCCGGCGAGAACTCGACGACCTGCTCTACCGGGAGCCGACGAAGATCAAGGTCGAGGGGATCAACCTCACCTACGAGGGCATCATCCCCAAGATCCAGAAGTCGTTCCTGTCCAAGGACGTCGAAGCCATGCAGCCGCACGTCCGCGCGTTCGTCGAGCGGGCCGTCACGTTCGCCGTGTGCCCCGACTGCGCCGGCACCCGCCTGTCCGAACTGGCCCGCTCATCGGTGATCGACGGCGTCTCCATCGCCGACTGCTGCGCCTGGCAGATCGACGAGCTCGCGCAGTGGACCCGCAAGCTCGACGATCCCTCGGTGGCGCCGCTGGTCGAGAGTCTGCAGCAGACCCTGGACTCGTTCGTCGAGATCGGCCTGGGCTACCTGTCGCTGGACCGCCCCGCAGGGACCCTCTCCGGTGGCGAGGCGCAGCGGACCAAGATGATCCGCCACCTCAACAGCTCGCTCACCGACATCACCTACGTCTTCGACGAGCCGACGATCGGCCTGCACCCGCACGACATCCAGCGGATGAACGCATTGCTGCTGCGCCTGCGGGACAAGGGCAACACCGTGCTGGTGGTCGAACACAAGCCGGAGGCGATCGCCATCGCCGATCACATCGTCGACCTCGGCCCGCGCGCCGGAACCGCAGGCGGCGAGGTGGTCTACGAGGGAGACGTCGACGGCCTCCGCGGCGCCGATACCCTCACCGGGCGTCACCTCGGAGATCGCGCCCATCTCAAGGAAGCCGTGCGGGCACCGTCCGGTGTGCTCGAAGTGCGCGGCGCCGGCGACCACAACCTCCGCGACGTCGACGTCGACATCCCGCTCGGTGCACTGGTGGTGGTGACGGGCGTGGCCGGCTCCGGCAAGAGCTCACTCATCCACGGTTCGATCAGCCCCCGCGAGGGAGTGGTCACCGTCGACCAGACTCCGATCAAGGGCAGTAGGCGGAGCAACCCCGCCACGTACACCGGCCTGCTCGAACCCGTCCGTAAGGCGTTCGCCAAGCAGAACGGCGTCAAACCGGCGCTGTTCAGCGCCAACTCCGAGGGCGCCTGCCCCGCGTGCAACGGTGCCGGCGTGATCTACACCGATCTCGGGATCATGGCCGGTGTCTCGACGACCTGTGAGGAGTGCGAGGGGAAGCGATTCCAGGCCGCGGTCCTCGACTACCACCTCGGTGGCAAGAACATCAGTGAGGTCCTGGCGATGCCGGTGGACGAGGCCCTGGCCTTCTTCGGGGAGGGTGAATCCCGGATTCCCGCAGCGCACCGCATCCTCGGGCACCTCAGCGACGTCGGTCTCGGCTACATCAGCCTCGGTCAGCCGCTGACCACGCTCTCCGGCGGCGAACGGCAGCGACTCAAACTCGCCACCCACATGGGCGACAAGGGTGGCGTGCTGGTGCTCGACGAGCCCACCACGGGCCTGCACCTCGCCGACGTCGAGCAGTTGCTGGGCCTGCTCGACCGATTGGTGGACGCGGGGAAGTCGGTGATCGTGATCGAGCACCACCAGGCGGTCATGGCGCACGGCGACTGGATCATCGACCTCGGGCCCGGCGCCGGCAACAACGGCGGACGGGTCGTCTTCGAGGGCACTCCGGCGCAGCTCGTCGCTGCTCGCAGCACGCTCACCGGCGAGCATCTGGCGGACTACATCGAACCGTGACGTGCGGCGGAAGGGCCCGTGGCGGGTCTTCGAACCGGCATCGCCGCGAGTTCGCATACTATCGCTGTCGTGGATACCACAGAGACTCGACGGACGACCGGAATCCTGCTGATCATCACCGGCGCGTTGGGCCTGCTGGCCTCGTCGATGCTCACGATGGACAAGATCAAGCTGCTCGCCGATCCGAACTTCGTGCCCGGGTGCAGCCTCGATCCGACGATCTCCTGCGGCTCGGTGATCGAATCCTGGCAGGCCGGCGTGTTCGGATTCCCGAACCCGCTGATCGGGATCGCCTCGTTCTCCGTGGTGATCGTGGCCGGTGTGCTCGCGGCGGGCGGCGTCGCACTCCCCCGCTGGTTCTGGATCGGCCTGTCCATCGGTGCCACCCTGGGCATCGCGCTGATCGTCTTCCTGATCTACTCCAGCCTGTACAAGATCCACGCGCTGTGCCTGTGGTGCATGCTGGTCTGGTCGATCATGCCGATCGTGCTCGCCACCTCCGTCGCCGCCGCCCTCGGGCGTTCCGCCACGGTGAAGACCCGTCAGCTGCTCGCCGCGCTGGTGCTGCTCTGGTACATAGTGGTGATCACGCTGATCGCGGTCCAGTTCTGGTACTACTGGAGCAGCAAGTTCTAGCCCAGCGTGTCCTCCAGCATCCGCGGCTTGCAGGCCTGGTGGGCGCCGACGGCGAGCACGATCAGGCAGCAGAACAACATCGCGAAGGGTGCCCCCCAGCCGTTGGTGGCCTCGTGCAGCAACCCGAAGCCGAGCGG
Source organism: Tsukamurella serpentis (assembly GCF_054780975.1). NCBI lineage: Bacteria > Bacillati > Actinomycetota > Actinomycetes > Mycobacteriales > Tsukamurellaceae > Tsukamurella > Tsukamurella serpentis. The sequence goes on along the minus strand of NZ_BAAGVH010000001.1, from coordinate 505,100 downwards.
ACCCGCGCACGCGGCGAGATAGCCCACACCCTGCATGAATCCGGAGAGCGAGGCCGATCCCGCACCCGTGCGGGTGCGTAGGTTCACCAGCGTCAGGGCCATCGGGAACGTGGTCGGTCCGAGGCCGGCGGCGATGATCCACACCCAGGTCAAGGTGGTCGGAGCCAGCAGCAATCCACCGAACCCCACGACGAAGCACGCCAGGAACACCACCACCAGCGGGAACGGATTCGTCATCCGGGCGCAGAGACCGGGGATCACCAGCGTCGCCACGAATCCGACACCGGAGAACAACGCCACCATGCTCCCGCCGAGGGCGGCACTGCCTCCGGAATCGGCCAGGATGGTCGGAATCCAGGTGAACATCGAGTACGTGGTCAGCGAGGTCATCCCGAACATGGCGGCCGCGCCCCAGGCCAGCGGGGAACGCCACACCGGAGCGGCGAGTGCGGTAGCCGGCTGCGAGGTCGCATCGTGGACGTCGTTGCCCCGGCGGGCCAAGACGATGCCCAACCAGGGAAGCAGCGCTGCGATCGGGATGATCGCCCAGATGCCGAGCGAGATCCGCCAGCCGTAGGCGTCCGAGAGCGGGACCGCGGTCAGTGCCGGAACCATGGTGCCGAGCTGCACACAGGTCAGGTACGCGGTGGAGAGCACCGCCACGTTGTCGGAGAAGTACCGCTTGACCAGTGGCGGAAGCACGACGTTACCGATGCCCATGCCGAGCAGTGCCAAGCAGGAGAAGGCCAGCAGGCCCGTGGTGCCGCCCATCAGCGACCGCACAGTGATGCCGAGCGCGGTGGCCGCGACGGCCAGCAGGGTCGTGCGTTCGAGCCCGATGCGGCGGGTCAGCACCGGCGAGACCACACCGGCCGCGGCGAACATGGCCGTGGGCAGCATGCCGAAGACGCCGATCACCGTGGCGCCGAAGTGCAACTGGTGACCGATCTCGGTCAGCAGCGGCGTCAGGGAGGTGACGGCGGTCCGCAGGGACAGGGCGAACAGGATGATCGCCGTCAGGACCAGCAATCGGCCCCGGCGCACGGAAAGGCCCGCGCTGTGTGCGCTCTCGGGCTGTGTCATCGTGGTCATTCCCCCTCCTCACGGTAGGCGGAAATCATAGGATGAATGGACCTAAGCGGGCAACCGTGATTCGGCCGGATAGGATCGCACCGATGCAACCCGTACGACGACAGACCCTGATTGCGCAGGTCACAGAACAGCTCCGCGATGAGATCGCCAGCGGTCGCTGGGCCGTCGGTACTCGAATCCCCACCGAGACCGAGCTGCGTGAGCTGACCGGGACCGCCCGTAACACGGTGCGCGAGGCGGTGCAGGCGCTGGTGCACGCCGGAATGCTGGAGCGGCGTCAGGGTTCGGGCACCTATGTGCTGTCGGCGTGTGCCACCTCGGCCCTGGGTGAGTACTTCGCCGCCGCCCGCGATACCGACCTCCTGGAGCTGCGCGAAGCGCTGGAGGTCACCGCGGCCTCCCTCGCCGCTCAGCGCCGTGACGACGACGACGTCGCCGAGCTGCGGCGCCTGCTGGAACGGCGTAACCGCCTGTGGTCGCCCGAGCGGGTCGCCGCGGACGATCAGCAGGAGGCGGTCGCCGCCGACCTCGCGATGCACCGCGGCGTGGTCGCCGCCAGTCACAACGCGATTTACCTGGAGTTCTACGACTCCCTGGTGCCCGTGCTCCAGGAGCAACTGGAGGAGTTCCCGGTCGGTGCGGCCACCTCGTACGAGTGTGCCCACGTCGCCCTCATCGAGGCCGTGATCGACGGTGACGCCCCCGGGGCCCGGGCGGCGTCGCGCGAACTGCTCGCAGAAGTCCGACTCCGCCGCCGCTGATACCCCTAAGGGGTATACTGGCCACCGTCATCGTGATCGACCTCGGGGCCACAGACGGGTGGAAAACCATGTCCAGCATCATCAGAATCCGAACTGCGACCGGCATGGCGGCGATCGCCGCCGGTCTGATCGCTCTGGCCGGTTGTTCTGCCGGCGACCAGTCCTCAGCCCCGGGTGACGGCCACGCCGCCCACGGCACGGCCGAGGCGTCGTCGAACGGATCGGCACCGAGTGCGAGCCCGACGAGCGCGGTACCGGGAGCCCGGTTCAACGATGCCGACGTCGAGTTCGCGACCATGATGTACCCGCATCACGCGCAGGCGATCGAGATGGCCGATGCCATCGCCGGACGGAATGCCGGTCCGGAGGTGGTACGACTCGGTGAGGAGATCAAGCGCGCCCAGCAGCCCGAGATGGACGCCTTCACCAGGCTGCTCGCGCAATGGGGACGGCCTGCGCCCAGCGCGAAACTCGCGCACACGATGGAGGGCATGGCCGACACCGCACAGATGGAGCAGCTCCGCTCCCTGCGCGGACCGGACTTCGACCGCCGATGGCTGACCATGATGATCGCGCACCACCGCGGCGCCATCACGATGGCGCAGACCGAACTCGCGCGCGGTATCGACGTGGAGAGCCGCCGCATCGCCGAGGCGGTCCGCACCGGCCAACAGGCCGAGATCGAGCGGATGCAGGCGCTTCTCCCACCGTCCTGATCGCAGCCCGGGCGACCGGGTCAGCTGTATGAGGCCAGGACGTTGTTGCCGCGTGATGGCGTCCCGGCAGCGGGCGGCTTGCCACCGTGTGCGCCGTGGGGCCGGTGGTCGTTGTAGTGCAGGTCCAAGTCTCCAGCGCTTCTTCTCGCTGGTGTTCTGAGGTTCAGGTTCTGACGTAGAGAAAATCACCGGTGAGGATGCGGTTGTAGCGTTCGACTCTCCCGTTGTACTTGGGCGTCTAGGGCCTGGTCCGCCGCTTAGCGCAAGGATGTGATGGTCTCGTCATGGATCGACATCCCTAGAACAGGCCCAGCACCAGGGTGATCGCGAGGAACAGCGCGAGCTGATAGCCGGTGTTGATGATCGTCAGCTTCAGTGGCTTCTGCTCGAAAGAGTTGTGCTGGAGAAGAGTCGATGCGGACAGCGTCAACCAGGCGACGAACCCGACCACCACGGCCAGCCACACGGAGTCGTTGCCTGTGGCCGCAAACGTGAGTCCGACGGCGAACGCCAGTCCTACAGTGGTCGCCGCGTTGGACACGGCAAGCAGGACCAGGTTCCGTGTTCGGACGGGCCTGTTCTTCTCCGGCGTGATGCCCGTCAGCCCTTCCCAGGCGTCCGCGATAACTCCCTTCGAGTACCAGGCCATCGCGACGGCCATCCCCGCAACGAACGCGACCAATACGCCAATCCAGCTGATCTCCATGCCTATACCTCCCTTACGGCCGGAGCGCTGACGGCCCCTGGCAACGATGACGGTAACTTGATACAATCAAGCATGGTTGAAAGAGTCAAGCGTGTATCACGTCGTTCCTACGGCCAGTTCTGCGGGCTGGCGCGCGCACTCGACGTCGTCGGTGACCGCTGGAACCTTCTGATCGTGCGCGAGCTGCTGCCTGGCCCCCTGCGATACGGCGAGCTGAAAGCATCCCTGCCGGGCGTGGCGAGCAACCTCCTCGCCGAGCGATTGCGGACGATGGAGGAGGCCGGCATCGTGGAGCGAACACTGGGAGACGCAGGCGTCGTCTACGGACTGACGCGATGGGGTGCGGAGCTCAAGGAGGCAATGGAGGCCCTGGGTCGGTGGGGCGTCCCTCTGCTGGCAGCCGGGCGCGGCGATGACGATTTCCGGCCGCGGTGGCTGACGCTCGCACTGCCCGCCATTCTCCACGGGAGGACGGCAGTGCCGCCCGTGGAGATCGGCTTCGAGGTTGAGGGTCTGCTCATCGTTCTCCGCATCGACGGGGATTGTCCGAGCGCGCGCATCGGTGACGAAAACCGACCGGACACGGTCCTGGCGGCCGAGGCCGACACCGTTGTCGGCCTAGTCGCCGGCGCTCTTACTGTCGACCAAGCGCTCGATGCAGGAGAACTCCGTGGAGACGCGACTCTCCTTCGACGAGCGTTCGTCTTTGACTCCACCTCAAACGCAGTGGATCGGCGGGATCCCTAGGTCGGTGCGATACCGTCAACAACCTCTTAGCCAGCAACATCTAGCCGTACACCTCGGCGTACAGGGTGACGATCTCCGCGGCCTCGGGGATCCTCGGGTTGTTCGCGGGTGAGCCCGAGGCCAGCGCCTGCTGTGCCATCAGCGGCCCCAACTCGTCCCACCGCTCCCGGTCGATGCCGTAGTCGCCGGGCGTGGGCACCGCCAGATCGGTGCAGAGCGTTTCGATCTCGGCGACGAAATCCTGCGCCAGGCGATCGTCGTCATCGCCGACCAGTCCGTAGGCCCGGGCGCAGTCCGCATAGCGCGCCGGTGCCGCACCGACCGAGTACCGCATCACGGCCGGCAACAGCATCGCATTCGACAGTCCGTGCGCCACATGGAAATGCGCACCGATCGGCCGGCTCATGCCGTGGACCAGCGCGACCGAGCTGTTGGAGAACGCGATACCGGCCTGGGTGGCCGCCAGCATCATGGCCTCACGGGCGGGCCGGTCGCCGCCGTCGGCGTAGACCCGCCGCAGGTTCGCCGAGATCGTGGATATCGCTGTGAGCGCGAAACCGTCCGCGAACGGATTGGCCTTCCGGCTGACGTACGCCTCGATGGCGTGGGTGAGGGCATCGACCCCGGTATCGGCGGTCAACCGAGCCGGCATGGACAACGTCAACTCGAAATCGATCACCGCCGCGACCGGCAGGAAGGCCGGTCCGGGGCACAACATCTTCTCGTCGGTCTCGCTGTCGGTGATGATGCTGAACTGCGTCGCCTCGCTCCCGCTACCGGCGGTCGTCGGGATCGCGATCACCGGCAGTGCCGGGCCCGCCGTCACCGTCGGCGCCTTGTAGTCGAGCATCTCACCGCCGCCCGCGGCCAGCACGGCCAGAGCCTTCGCGGTGTCCAGGGGGCTACCGCCACCGAGGCCGACCATGCAGTCCGCACGGTGCGCGGTCACCACGTCCAACCCCGGACGCAGTGAATGCGTCGTGGGATCGGGCACCGTCCGGTCGAAGACCGCGACCTCACACCCCGCCGCGGCCAGGGCCGATACCAGCCGGTCGACGGTGCCCTGCTCGCGGAGGAAGGCGTCGGTGACCACCACCGGCCGGGAGAATCCGAGCTCACGGACCAGAGCGCCGGCACCTTCGAGGGCGCCGCCCCCGGTGACCAGCCGACGGGGAAGTCCGATCTGTGCAGGCGTCATGCGATGAAGGTACCTAGACTCCGGATCATGACTGACCGGATCGGCGAAGGCACTCACGAATTCGAGCCGCACCACGATGCGGTCGGCGATCGGCTCAATTGGCTGCGCGCAGGTGTGCTCGGTGCCAACGACGGGCTGATCTCCACCGCCGGGATCGTGATCGGCGTGGCGGCGGCTACCGGAGAACCGTCGGCGATCCTCACCGCCGGTATCGCCGGCCTGACCGCCGGTGCCGTCTCCATGGCTCTCGGCGAGTACGTCTCGGTGAGCACTCAGCGCGATACCGAGATCGCGCTGATCGCCAAGGAGAAGGCCGAGCTCAAGGACATGCCCGATGACGAGTTCGCCGAGCTCGTGGGGATCTACCGGAACAAGGGCCTGTCCGAGGAGACGGCGCAGCAGGTCGCCGTGGAGCTGACCGCGCACGATCCGCTGCAGGCGCATCTGGATGCCGAACTCGGGATCGACGAACAGAACCTCACCAGTCCGATGGCGGCGGCGTTGTCCTCCGCGGTCTCGTTCGCTCTCGGTGCCGCGATCCCGATCCTCGCCTCGCTGGTGTCCGTGCAGCGGATCGCGACGATCGTGATCGCCGTGCTGATCGGACTCGCCCTCACCGGGTACGTCTCCGCCCGCCTGGGCGATGCCGATGCCCGCCGCGCCACCGCACGCGTGGTGGTCGGTGGCCTGATCGCGATGGCCGTCACCTACGCCGTCGGTAAGCTCCTCGGAACCGCTGGAATAGCTTGAACCGCTTCGAGGAGACGCCCGTGATCGCACGTTTCGGACAACTCACCCCCACGATCGCCGAGTCGGCCTGGGTGGCCGGCTCGGCGACCGTGATCGGCGATGTGCACCTCGCCGAGGGGGTCGGAGTCTTCTACAGCGCCGTCGTCCGCGGCGATATGGCGTCCATCCGTGTCGGCCGCGACTCCAACGTCCAGGACGGCGTGGTGATGCACGCGGATCCGGGCGTGCCGCTCACCGTCGGTGAACGGGTCTCGATCGGGCACAACGCCGTCCTGCACGGCTGCACCGTCGGGAACGACGTACTGGTCGGCATGGGCGCGACGGTGCTCAACGGAGCAGTGATCGGGGAGGGCAGTCTGATCGCGGCGAACGCCCTCGTTCCGCAGGGCATGCAGGTTCCACCCGGGTCAATGGTGGCCGGCGTCCCGGCGAAGGCGCGGCGGGACCTGTCCGACGCCGAACGTACCGCGATCAGCACGAACGCTGCGGCGTACTGCGAACTCACCACGGCGCACGCGACGCAGACCGGCGTGCTCTGACGATCAGATCCCGGACCAGACCATCGCCGCGCCGGAGTGACCGGCCGCGATCGCGCCCCAGACGCAGGCCACTGTCGTGAGCGTCGCCAGCACCGCGAGCACGATCGAACCGGCCCGGCCGGACAGTGCCGCCACCGGGGAGAATCTGCGGCGCACGGCCGGGGACGATCCCGCCCACACCAGCACGGAGAGCGCCAGCAGCGCCAGTGACCACCGGAAGGTCGCATCGCCCTGGGTTGCGTGATCCTCGATCTGCCGGCTCATCCCGGCCATCGACGGCCGCACAGCCAGCTGCTCCCCCGACTCCTTGGCCAGGTAGCAGGCGATCACAGCGACGATCGCGGCGACCGGTAGGCCGATCCCGAGCCGGGCACGTGCCGCCGGCCACCAGGCGGCCACGACCAGCGCCGCGGCGGCGAGCGGGAGCAGCACGACGGCGCCGTGGACGAGCAGTGGATGAGCCGGAATTCCCGCGATGTCGCTGAGCACGGGACAATGCTGGCAGAGTAGGTCCGGTGACGCAGAATACTCAGCCAACCTTCTGTCCCACACGACGTGCGGTGATCGCCGCCATCCCCGGAATCGCGGTCCTGCCCGCCGCGGTCGCCTGCGGGTCCACGCCCTCGAAGCAGGAGGGTTCGACCTCCGGTGGCGAGGCGGGGAAACGCAGCCGGGCCAGCGGAAAGGTACCGGTCAGTGACGTTCCGGTGGGCAGCGCCGTCGTCATCGCCGGTGCCACCCCACTGGTGGTGGCGCAGCCGACCGAGGGGAAGTTCGTCGCGTTCGACGCCGCGTGCACCCATAAGGGCACCGTGGTCGGCGCGGTGGACGGCCTGACCCTGGAATGCCCGGCGCACGGCAGCAAGTTCAACGGTGGTACCGGAGCTGTGGAGCAGGGGCCGGCCCAGTCGCCGCTCAAGTCGGTACCGGTGCGTGTCGAAGGGGGGACCCTGCTCGTAGGGTGATAGGTGTGTACGCCGCGACTATCACGGGGTAGCATGTTCGAGAAACAGTTATTGAGTCGGTCTCAGTAGTGGGTTCGTGGGACCGCAACTCACCAGCGAGGAGGGATCTCGTGTCCGAGACCACCATTTACCAGGACGTACTCATCGTCGGAGCCGGTCTGGCGGGTATCGATACCGCTTACCGGGTCTCCACCGAGGTGCCGGACCTGAGCTACACCATTCTTGAGCAGCGGGCCGAGATGGGCGGTACCTGGGATCTGTTCAAGTACCCGGGTATCCGCTCCGACTCGGACATCTTCAGCCTGAGCTACCCGTTCCTGCCCTGGAAGGGCACCAACCGGCTGGCCGGCGGACCCGAGATCAAGGCGTACATCGAGGAGGCCGCTGCCAAGTTCGGCATCGACCGCAACATCCGGTTCAACACCAAGGTGGGCACCGTCGACTTCGACACCCGCACCGACCTGTGGACCGTCACCGCCGACCACGAGGGCGAGAAGCTGGTCTACCAGGCGCGTTTCCTGATCGCCTGCACCGGCTACTACGACTACGACGCCGGATACGAGCCGCCGTTCCCGGGCATCGACGGCTACCAGGGCCAGGTGGTGCACCCGCAGCACTGGCCCGAGGATCTGGACTACCAGGGCAAGAAGGTCGTGGTGATCGGCTCCGGCGCCACCGCCATCACCCTGATCCCCGCGATGGCCGACGACGTCGAGCACATCACCATGCTGCAGCGCTCCCCCACCTACGTGCTGCCGGTCCCCAACGTCGATCCGCTCACCCGATACGGGTCCAAGGTGCTGCCCGCCTCGGTGGCGCACAACCTCACCCGCAACCTCAACGCGGTGATCAACGTCGGGCAGTTCGTCCTCGCCCGGTCCTTCCCGAAGACCTCGCGCAAGGCCCTGCGCGCGATCAACAAGAAGCTGCTGCCGCAGGACTACGACGTCGACACGCACTTCAAGCCGAAGTACGAGCCGTGGGATCAGCGTCTGTGCGTGGTCCCCAACGGTGATCTGTTCAAGACCATCAAGGACGGTCGCGCCGAGGTCGTCACCGACACCATCGAGACCTTCACCGACAAGGGCATCCGGCTGTCCTCGGGCCGCGAGCTCGAGGCCGACATCGTGGTCACCGCCACCGGCTTGCAGCTGCTGGCCTTCGGCGGCATCGCGCTGAGCGTCGACGGTGAGCAGGTCAAGCCGAGCGATCGATTCGCCTACAGCGGCTTCATGCTGGAGGGCATCCCCAACTTCGCCTTCCTGATCGGCTACACCAACAACTCGTGGACGCTGCGTGCCGACCTCTCCGCCCGTGCCATCGCGCGGCTGCTCGAGCACATGTCGGCCAAGGGCTACACGCACGTCACCCCCGAGGTCGGGGATCAGGCACTCACCGAGCACGCCGCGTTCGACCTCACCGCCGGGTACGTGCTGCGCTCACCCGACGCGATGCCCAAGGCCGCCGAGGAACGGCCGTGGATGATCCGGCACAACTTCGTGCTCGACTCCCTGGACTACCGGCGCTCCCGGGTGGACGCCCCGGAGCTCGCCTTCGGCACCGTCGACTCGACCAGCCCCGCTACCGTCTAGCGGTACAGACGCAGAAAGGCCGACCGGACGTTCTCCGGTCGGCCTTTCCCATGCGTTCACGAACCCGGCGTGTAATTCCCGCCGACGGTGCCGCGCACCACGATCGGAGTGCCGATCGGGAAGTTGTCGTAGATGTACTTGCCGTTGGCGGTGCTCACGTTCAGGCAGCCGTGGCTGACGTTCGACACACCCTGCTGGTTCACCGACCACGGGGCGGCGTGCACGAAGATTCCGCTCCACGACATCCGGGTCGCGTATTCGACGTAGGTGCGGTATCCGTCGGGCGAGTTCACCGGAACGCCGTACGTGGACGAGTCCATGTACATGTCGCGCTTCTTCTCCATGGTGTAGTACACACCGTTCGGAGTGGGGTGCTTGTTGCTGCCCATCGAGGTGGGCATGGTCCTGACGACCTCACCGTTGTGCCAGACGGTGATCTGCTTGGTGGCATCGTCGGCGAGCGCGACCCAACCGGTCTTGGTGGCGACCGGGGGCGCAGCGGCGACCGGCTTCTTCTCCGTGGTCGTGCTCTCGTCCGTGTCCGGCGCGGCGGTCGCGATCCCGGCGGTGGCGGTAGCGGCGACGAGAGCGACGGCGGTGCTCGCGCCCAGGCGCGCGAAGCCCCGGCGGCTGAGGGCGGCGCCGGTGTGGCGGTCAGTCATCGATTTCCTCCTGGGGTATCAGGCCTTGTGCATGAGTGTACGTGTCCGTACGCGAAGTGAAGAAAACACTGAACCGGAGCTGAGGATCGCCCCGCAGCCGTTGATCGCCCAATGCGCCACGAACGACGGCCACCACCTGCCGGTATACCGGCCGATCAGGTCGAAGACCCAGCCCGTCACAAAAGTGACCGTCATTGTCGGAATCACAGGGTGGCCGGACGCGCGCGCTGCGCCGACGTGCCACAGCGCGAACACCGCCGGACCCACGAGAGCTCCGGCAGGTGCCCCGAAGGACCGCTGCAGAGCGGGGGTCAACGCACCCCGGAACAGCAGTTCCTCACCGAGCGCGGTACCCAGCGGAATGTCCACCAGTACCCACCGGGCGAGCGGCGGCGGTGCGTCCCGGCGTACCGGCAGGGTCGCCGAGACTCCGCCCACCGCCAGCGCTGCACCGACCACGGCCGCGGGCACCGTCGGTACATCGGTCCGTGCGAGAGCGGCACCGGCGAGGCAGAACGTGGTGGTCGCCGCCGCGCGTGCGCCCGGCCCCCACCGGTATCCACGGACCAGCCGCGGCAGGACCGCGTTCGACCAGGCGATCGCAGCGCCGGCGGCCAACACCGGTCCGCCGCGCCCGGCCGCCCGATCCGCCGCGGTCACTGCATCGAGACCCAGGAACCCAGCGACCGGAACAGCGTCGCCGAGAAGGGCAGGTCGGTACCGTACCGAGCCGGATCGCGCGAATCGTCCTCCTGCAGTGCATGGCTCACGCCACGGAGCCGGATGAAGTTGACGTGGGTGCCGGTCATCACGTCCGCCAGGTTCTGCACGGAGCGGCAGTCCACCGCCACATCCGAATCGGAGCAGCTGAGCAGGTTGTGCTTGAGCCGCGGCAGCTTCATCGCCGTCTCCAGAACGTTCGGTGTCCCTGCGGGCAGGTCTGCGATCACCGGCTCGATCAGCGCCACCGGAACCGGTTGGCGACCGGTACCGCCGGTCCCGAGGGCCAGTGCCAGCGGCGCCGCGGAACCGTGCCCGATCGCCAGCAGGCGGGTGTCGTCGAGTCCGGAGCGCGCGGCGAGGGCGGCCATGCCGCGTCCGGCCCGATCCAACAGCCGCTGATGGTCGGGAGCGCCGGCGGGTGGGCCGTCGAAACGCAGGGAGGCCACCCCGAACTGGGCCAGCATCACCGACAGTTCACGTGCGGCGACCTCCCCCGACTTGTCCGGTGACCCCAGGATCAGGGCGGCCCGTAGACGCTGCGGGTCGCGCGGCGAGACGTACGTGGCGGCACCGTCACCGCCGGGCACCTGCTCGGACGACTCGTTCCAGCCCGCCGGCAGCGCGGCCGGGGCGGGCGGAGCGGGGGTATTGGAGATGACCGGGGTGGGCTGGTCCGACGAGCACGCGCCGATCGTGAGGAACACTGCGGCGAGTACCGCCACCAACCGGATCCGGGCCTGAGTCATCGACATCCTTCTCTCGAACCTGTGCGGGGTCAGCGCAGTCGTTCCGCAGCCCGGGCCAGTTGAACCAGGCGATCGGCGAGGCCGGTCAGTTCGGCGGGGTCGGCGCCCTCCGCGATCGCGGTGCGGACGTCCTCGGCTGCGCACCTCACCTCGAACATACGCTCTCCGACCGCGTCCGCCTCGACCGCGGTGAGCACCACCGAATCCGGCGCCAGAGAGGTACCGGCGAGCACGGATCGAGCCTCGTAGGCGCGTTGGCGGCAGGACCTGCGACAGTACTTGCGGGTCCGCCCGGGCCCCTCGGAGACCACCTCGCGGCCGCACCAGGCGCAGGAGGCGTACCTGCGGCGGCGAGCGGTGGGCATGCCGGACAGTCTAGTGAACGGGTAGACTGGGAATGTTCGGCGTACGGCGATCGTTGGGAGAAGCATGGCAGATCGAGTTCTACGGGGCAGCCGCCTTGGCGCGGTGAGCTATGAGACGGATCGGGACCACGACCTCGCTCCGCGCCGCGTCGCGCGGTACCGCACCGACAACGGCGAGGAGTTCGACGTCCCGTTCGCGGACGACGCCGAGCTTCCTGGTACCTGGCTGTGCAAGAACGGTCTCGAGGGCACTCTGATCGACGGCGTCGTCGCCGAGGAGAAGAAGGTCAAGCCCCCGCGCACCCACTGGGACATGCTGCTCGAGCGGCGCTCCGAGGGTGAGCTCGAGGAACTGCTCAAGGAACGGCTGGACCTGCTCAAGGCACGCCGCGGCAAGTAGCCGCCGCAGCCGGTAGCGAGACATCGAGGAAGGGCCCCGGATGAATCCGGGGCCCTTCCTCGTGTTCGCGCACGTGAGCGGGCGTTACTTCCCGAGCAGCTTCGCCAGCTTGCGCTTGCGGGCCCGCAGGCCCCACTTCGGGACCAGAGTCGCGGCCTCCTTGAAGATCGAGCCGCTCATCTTGGACTCGCCGATCACCCGCTCGGTGAAGGTGATCGGAACCTCGACCACGGAGAACCCGGCCTGCACCGCGCGCCAGGTCAGATCGATCTGGAAGCTGTAGCCGAGCGATTCCACCTCGTCGAGCCCCAGCCCCTGCAGGGTCTCGCGGCGGAAGGCCTTGTAGCCACCGGTGATGTCGCGGATGCGGGTGCCCAGCATCACCTGGCTGTAGATGTTGCCGCCCCGGGAGATCAGCTGGCGTGAGAGCGGCCAGTTCACCGTCTTGCCGCCGGCGACGTACCGGGAGCCGATCACCAGATCGGCGCCCGCGTCGATCGCGGCCAGGTGCCGTTCGAGCTGTTCCGGTGCGTGCGAGCCGTCCGCGTCCATCTCCACGATCACCCGGTAGTCGTGGTCGAAGGCCCATCGGAAGCCGGCGATGTAGGCACCGCCCAGACCGTTCTTCTCGGCGCGGTGCAGCACGTGGATCCGCGGATCCTCTGCGGCCATCGAATCGGCGAGGTCACCGGTGCCGTCGGGGCTGTTGTCGTCGACCACGAGGACGTCCACGCCCGGCTGGGCGCGGTGCAGCCGGCCCACGATGAGCGGGAGGTTCTCCAGCTCGTTGTAGGTGGGAATGATCACCAGCGTCTTCGACGAGGGAGACGACGGCAGCTCGGTCATGAAGGTTCCTCGGTCCGTTCTCGGGGCTGAATCAGACCTCCATCGTGCCTTATCGCCACCGCGATTCCGCACAGGGTGGCCAGCAGCAGCACCAGGTTGCCCCATTCCCCCAACCGGGCGGCGGGTGTCACCGCGTCCCGCAGGGAGATCGTCTCCACCAGGTGCCCGTTGGTCCACATGGACGTCTGCCTGGTGACCTCACCGTCCGGGCGCACCAGCGCACTGACGCCGGTGGTGGCCGCCACCACCACGTCCCGGTCCAGTTCCACAGCGCGCACCCGGGACATGCCGAGCTGCTGATAGGTCATCCCGGTGCGGCCGAAGGTGGCATTGTTGGTCGGCACCGTCAGCACCTGAGCACCGTTGCGCACCGACGCGCGGGCGGCCCGGTCGAAGGCCACCTCGTAACAGGTGGCCACACCCAGCGGGACCCCGCCGCCCTGGACCACGCCGTTCCCGGTTCCGGGGGTGAAGTTGTTCGCCAGGTCCACGTAATCGCTGAAGATCCGGAAGAACTCCCGCATCGGCATGGTCTCGCCGAAGGGCTGCAGGATCGCCTTGTCGTGCCGGCCGGCGGCACCCTCGGGACCGATCAGGATCATGCTGTTGTAGTAGCGGCCGGACTCGTCGTAATGCACGGTTCCCACCAGGATCGGGGCCCCCACGTCGGCGGACGCCGCTCGTAGCCGCGCGGCCACCTCCGGATCACGCTCGGGTGAGACGTCCGAGGAGTTCTCCGGCCAGATCACCACATCGGGCCGGCGCACCCTGCCCTCGCGGATCTCGGCCGCGAGGCGGTGTGTCTGCGACAGGTGGTTGCTCAGTACCGCCTCCCGCTGCGCGGCCTGGTCCCACCGCTGTTCGGGGACGTTGCCCTGGATCGCGGCGATGGTCACCGTGCGACCGTCCGACGGTGCGCCGACGAACGGCCACGCCGCGGCGGCACCGATCCCCACCAACGCGATCGACGCAGCGGGCACCAGGAGCGCCCGTACGCCCGTGCGCCGCCACAGCGCCACCGCCACCGCAGCCAGACTCGCCCCGGCCAGTGCCACCGCGAACGACAGCCCCGGAGCCCCGACGTACCGGGCCAGCGAGAGCAGCGGACCGTCGCCCTGGCTGAACGCGAGCCGTGCCCACGGGAAGCCGCCGAACGGGAAGCTGGACCGGGCCCACTCGGTCGCCGTGAACGCGGCGGCGATCCACACCGGTGCGCCCGGAGCGCGGGCCAGTCGTGCGGATATCAGTCCGAACGCGCCGACGTACAACGCGCAGGTGATCGCCAGCCCGATCCAGGGCAGTGCCCCGACCATGGAGTCGATCCATTTGAGGAGCGGGACGAAGACCCCGATGCCGGTGAGCAGCCCGTACAGGAACCCACCGCGCAGCGTCACCCGCTCACCGGCGGTGAGGACGGTGACCAGCACCGCGATCCCGAGCGGCGCCAGCCACCACAGGCCGGAGGGAGGAAAGGCGAAGAAGAGCGCGATACCGGCGATCAGGCTGGCGCCGGCGCGGAGCAGGACCGTCATGCCGCGAACACCGTCCGCCCGTCGACGACGGTGCGCAGGCACTGCGGCAGCGGGGCCGCCGGCGCCAGGTCCGGGAGCGGGGCGACGCCGGCGCGGGGATCGGTGGACCACCGCTGTACCGCGTCCGACGGTGCCCGCACCACGAGTTCGCCGGCGTCCCACACGGCGAACGTGGCGGGCGCACCGGGAACCAGGGTCCCCGCGACACCGTCGCGCCTGCCGCCGGCCCGCCAGGCGCCGCGGGTCGATGCCGCGAAGGCGGCCCGCGGTGAGACGGCGCTACCGGGGCTGCGGTGCGCCGCCGCGGCACGGACCGTGGCCCACGGGTCGAGCGGAGTCACCGGGGAGTCGGAGGAGAAGGCCAGCGGGACCGCGTTGCGGGCCAGCAGCGCGAAGTCGTTGAGCCGCGCCGCGCGGTCGGCGCCGAGACGCCGCGCGTACATGCCGTCCGGTCCGCCCCACCGGGCATCGAACTGCGGTTGCATGGACAGGTTCACCCCCCATGCCCCGAGCTGCTGCGCCTGCTCGGCGGTCACCATCTCGGCGTGCTCGATCCGGTGCCCGGCCGAGGCGATCCGCGGTGCCCCGAAGTGCTCGACCGCCGCGGCGAAGGCGGTCACCACGCGGGTCATCGCGGCGTCACCGATCGCGTGGAAACCAGCCTGGACGCCGGCCTCGGTGCAGGCCAGGATGTGCGCGGTGATGGAGTCCTGATCCAGGAACGCCGTGCCCCGCTCCTCAGCGGAGGGTGCATCGCAGTAGGGCGCGTGCAGCAGCGCGGTACGGCTACCCAGTGAGCCGTCCACGAACAGGTCACCGGCGAGGGCGTGCGCGCCGGTGCGGTCCAGGATGTCCCGGACCGCGGCGGCGTCGCGGGCGGCCTCACCCCAGTACCTGGTCACCTGCACTCCGTGCTCGACGGCGCCGAGGAGCGCGAAGTCCCGCTCCCCCGCGATCTGCGGGCCGCCGCACTCGTGCACCGCGGCGATCCCGGTGGCCGCTGCGGCGTCCAGGGCCGCGCGGTGCGCGGCGGTGATCTGTGCGTCGGTCAGCGCTGCGTGCGCGACTTCCCGGGCGGCGTGATGCGCGGCGCCGGTGAGCGGACCGTCGGGCGAGTACCCCGGCAGCTGTGCGAGGCCGGGGATCCGTTCGCGCAGCGCGGTGCTGGCCTGCGCGGAGTGTTCGTCGACCCGTGCCGCGTAGACGATGCGGCCCGCGTCGAGATCGGTGCGCTGCAGCGGCGCGTCCCAGGTGGTGTCGTCCCAGCCGCGAGCGACGACGGCCTGGCCGTCGGTGTCGCGCAGCGCCTCGATCACCTGCGATCGGGTTCCTGACAACTCCGGTGAGGTGAGTCCGAGACCGGTCGCACTCAGGTGCACGTGGGTGTCGACGAAAGCGGGTGCGAGAAAGGCGCCGGCCAGGTCCGTGACCGGCAGAGCAGGGTGCAGCGCGCGTGCCGCGTGGTCCTCCCCGATCCAGGTCACCACGCCGTTCTCGTGTGCGATCGCGGTCGCTGAAGTGGATGTGGGCGTGTAGATACGCCCGCCGACGAGGAGTTCTGCGGTCACCGTCTCAGTCTGCCAACTACTGCGCCGGCGGCAACTCGCGGTATCCGGGACGCGGGCCGGTCGGCTCCCCGGTGCCGCCGGTACCCGTGCCAGCCTGACCACCCCGTCCTCCCCCGGGCTGCTGGGCGCTCCGATCGTCGGCCACGACGCCGTCGACGACGGTGCCGTAGCCGCGCGGACGCCCGGACAGCACCGTCACCAGGCCGGACTCCTCCACGAAACCGGCGATCCGCTTCGCACCGACGTACGCGGCGACCGGCCGCACCACCGCCCGAACCGGTTTGACCAGCAGGACCATCCCCAGTGCCGTACTGACCACGCCGGGTACCGCGAGCAGGAGGACCGCGGCGGCGAGCAGGGCCGTGTCCATGAGTGCCGGACCGGCCGAGCGACGCCCGTCGAGCGCATCCGCCAGCCGGCCCAGCACGCCCGCGGCCGTGCGCCGCAGCATGAGCACACCGATGGCGGTGGCGGCGATCACGGCCAGCAGCGCCCATCCGAAACCCAGCCAGGCGACCAGGCCGGCGAACGCCGCGATCTCCACCACGAGGTAGATCAGGAACGCGAGGATCTTCATACCCCTCCAACGGACGATCCGGGCGGATCGTTCCCGGCTGCACCCGATCAGCGGTCCTCGAGATCGCCCTCGGTCTCCAGGTACACCTGCTGCAACTGCGCCAGCAGATCCGGATCCGGCTGCTTCCACAGTTCTCGCTGTGCCGCTTCCAGCAGGCGTTCGGCGATGCCGTGCAGCGCCCAGGGATTCGACTCCTCCATGAACGCGCGGTTCTCCGGATCGAGGACGTAGTTCTCGGTGAGTCGGTCGTACATCCAGTCCGCCATCACGCCGGCGGTCGCATCGAAACCGAACAGGTAGTCCACGGTGGCGGCCATCTCGAAGGCGCCCTTGTACCCGTGCCGGCGCATGGCCGCCATCCACCGCGGGTTCACCACCCGGGCGCGGAACACACGGGTGGTCTCCTCGTTGAGCGTGCGGGTGCGCACGCTGTCCGGGCGGGTCGAATCGCCGACGTAGGCCTGCGGGTCCGAACCGGTCAGGTGACGCACCGTGGCGACCATGCCGCCGTGGTACTGGAAGTAGTCGTCGGAATCGGCGATGTCGTGCTCGCGGGTGTCGATGTTCTTCGCCGCGACGGCGATCCGGCGGTACGCGTCGCGCATGTCGTCGGCGGCGGGCGCACCGTCGAGTCCGCGGCCGTAGGCGTAACCGCCCCACGCGGTGTACACCTCGGCGAGGTCGGCGTCACTGCGCCAGTTCTTCGAGTCGATCAGTTGCAGCAGGCCGGCCCCGTAGGTGCCGGGTTTGGATCCGAAGACGCGGGTGGTCGCGCGGCGGGCGTCGCCGTGCTCGGCGAGGGCGGCGCGGGTGTGCGCTGCCACGAAGTTCGTCTCATCGCTCTCGTCGAGATCGGCGACCAGTCGTACGGCGTCGTCCAGCATGGCCACCACGTGCGGGAAGGCGTCGCGGAAGAACCCGGAGATCCGGACCGTGACGTCGATCCGGGGACGGCCGAGCTCGGCGATGTCGATCACCTCCAGCCCGCTCACCCGCCGCGATTGCTCGTCCCACACCGGGGTCACACCGAGCAGTGCCAGCACCTCGGCGATGTCGTCGCCGGCGGTGCGCATCGCCGAGGTGCCCCACACCGACAGGCCCACCGACTCCGGGTAGCCGCCGTGCTCGGACAGGTACCGGGCGACCAGCGACTCGGCCAGTTCCTGCCCGGTGGACCAGGCCAGGCGGGACGGGACCGCCTTCGGGTCGACCGAGTAGAAGTTGCGGCCGGTGGGCAGCACGTTCACCAGTCCGCGCAGCGGCGAGCCGGACGGCCCGGCCGGGACGAATCCGCCCGCGAGGGCCCGCAGAACGTTGTCGATCTCGTCGCCGGTGCGGCGCAGCCGGGGCACGATCTCGGTGGCCGCGAAATCCAGGACCTTCGCCACCACGGGATCGTCGGTGAGCGCGGCGGTCCGTTCCGGCGACCAGTCGGTCGCGGCGCCCGCGAGCACCAGTTCACGGGCCCGGGCCTCGAACTCGTCGGTCCTGCCCCGGGAGTCCCCGGCGCCGACGGTGTCCTCGTCGAAGCCCAGCGCCTCCCGCAGACCGGGGGTGTGCACGGCACCGGCCCACATCTGCTTGGCCCGCAGCATCGCCAGCACCAGATCGGATTCGGCGTCGCCCGACGGGGCCGCTCCGAGCACGTGCAGGCCGTCGCGGATCTGCACGTCCTTGATCTCGCAGAGCCATCCGTCGACGTGCAGCAGCATGTCGTCGAAGGTGTCCTCATCGGGTTGATCGGTCAGCCCGAGGTCGTGGTCGAGTTTCGCGGCCTGCAGCAGTGTCCAGATCTGCTGGCGGATCATCGGCAGCTTCGCCGGATCCAGGCTGGCGACGTTGGCGTACTCGTCGAGGTGCTGCTCCAGCCGGGCGATGTCGCCGTAGCTCTCGGCGCGCGCCATCGGCGGGATGAGGTGATCGACCAGGACCGCGTGCGCGCGCCGCTTGGCCTGGGTCCCCTCGCCCGGATCGTTGACCAGGAACGGGTAGATCAGCGGGAGATCGCCGAGGGCGGCGTCGGTGCCGCACTCGGCGGACATGCCGAGGGTCTTCCCGGGCAGCCACTCCAGGTTGCCGTGCTTACCCAGATGGATCACCGCGTCGGCGCCGAAGCCGTTCTCCCGGTCCGCGAGCCAGCGGTAGCTGGCCAGGTAGTGATGGCTCGGCGGCAGGTCCGGATCGTGGTAGATCGCCACCGGGTTCTCCCCGAAGCCGCGAGGCGGTTGCACCATCACGGTCAGGTTCCCGAAGCGCAGCGCCGCGATCGCGATCTCGCCGGCCGCCGTGGTGAACAGCGATCCGGGTGCCTGTCCCCAGTGCTCGGTGACCGAATCCTGCAGCGCCTGCGGCAGTGTCGCGAACCAGGCGCGGTAGGTCTGCGGTGCCACGGTGACCTCGGTCGCGTCGAGCCGCTCGTCGGTGAGCCAGTCCGGGTCCTGTCCGCCGCGGGCGATCACCGCATGGATGAAGGCGTCGGAGTCGTCGGCGTCGAGGCCGGGGATGTTCGCGGTCTCGCCCAGGTCGTAGCCGGCGTCGATCATCCGGCGGATCAGTTCCAGGGCCGACTGCGGGGTGTCCAGGCCGACGGCGTTGCCGATCCGGGCGTGCTTGGTGGGGTACGCCGAGAGCATCAGGGCGATCCGCTTCTCGGCGTTCGGGATCGACCGCAGCCGGGCGTGCCGTACCGCCAGGCCCGCCACCCGGGTGGCCCGTTCGGCGTCCGGGACGTAGGCGGGCAGGCCGTCGTCGCCGATCTCCTTGAACGAGAACGGCACGGTGATGATCCGGCCGTCGAACTCGGGGATCGCCACCTGCGTCGCGACGTCCAGCGGGCTCAGCCCGTCGTCACTACCGACCCACTGCTCACGGGAGGTGGTCAGGGCCAGCGCCTGCAGGATCGGGATGTCGAGCGCGGCGAGGCGGCCCACGTCCCAGGATTCGTCGTCGCCACCGGCCGCGGCACCCGCGGCGTTCACGCCGCCGGCCGCCAGCACCGTCACCACCAGGGCGTCGAAGGTGGCGAGCAGGTCGAACAGCGCGTCGTCCGCGGCGCGCAGGGAGGCGCAGAAGACCGGTACCGCTGTGGCGCCGCGGTCGGCGATCGCCGCGGCGAGCGCATCGATGTAGGCGGTGTTCCCGGCGAGGTGCTGCGCCCGGTAGTACAGGACGCCGATCCGGGGGCCGGCGGTTCCGTGGGGCTCGGTGCTGCCCCACTGCGGCGCGGTCACCGGCGCTTCGAACCCTTCGCCGGTGAGCAGCACGGTATCGGAGAGGAACCGGTACAGCTGTTCCAGATTCTCCGGGCCGCCCTCGGCGAGGTACGCGTGCGCCTGCGTCGCGACGCCGGCGGTCACCGTCGAGGCCTCCATCAGATCGGCATCCGGGGCCTGCTCCCCGGAGACCACGACGACGGGTTTCCCGCATCCGGCGAGCGCATCCAGGCCGCTCTCCCAGTAGCGGCGTCCGCCCAGGATGCGGACCACCACGATGTCGGCGCCCTCGAGCAGCCCCGGCAGGTCCAGCTCCACGCTGATCCGCGAGGGATTGGCCCAGCGGTACGCGGCGCCACTGGCCTTCGCGCTCAACAGATCGGTGTCGGAGGTCGAGAGCAGCAGGATCATGTAGGCGACCCTATGTCACCGCTCGGCGGGGCTCCGGGACGGCCGGGTGACGGTGCCCGAGTGCAGTGCGGGCAGACGCTGGTACGCGCCGCGGATGTGCGCCTCGGCCAGCTCCGAGGCCCGTTCGGCCTCACCGGATTCGATCGCCGCCAGGATCTGCCGGTGCTCGCTCTGCAGCACGCAGGTCAGCTCCGTCCAGTCGTCGATGTCCTCGAAGGCGGCGAGGATCCCCGATCGCAGCGCATTGCGGATGGCGACGGTCACCGTGGTCACCAGTCGGTTGCCACAGGCCTCGGCGATCGCGGTGTGGAAGGCGGTGTCCGCGTCGTTGAACGCGGCACGGTCCTCCCCCGCGGCGTCCATCGCGGCGATCGCGGCCCGCACCGGAACCAGCTTCGCATCGTCGGCTCCCGAGGCGGCGAGTGCCACCGAGGACCGTTCGAGCAGGATGCGGGCCTCCACGATCTCCGGGAACTCGAAGTTGGTCAGCGCGATGTGCAGCCGCAGGAAGTGGGTCAGTGAGTCCGCAGGCATCGCACTGACGAAGGTCCCGGCCCGGGGTCCGCTCCCGGTACCGGCGGAGACCACCCCTTGCGCCTCCAGTACCCGCAGCGCCTCCCGCACCGCCGGCCGGCTCACCTGCAAGCGGGCCGCGAGATCGCGTTCGGCGGGCAGCGCATCGCCCACGTGCAGCGCGCCCGAGAGGATCTGCTCCTCGATGGCGCTGATGACCAGCTGGTACGTGCGGGTGCGGGACACCGGCTGCCAGTCGGGCGAGGTGCCCGCGGCGGGGCCGTCCGGGTCGTCATGCGGGTCGAGCGTCATAGGCACAGCTTCGCATGCGCGCCGATCGGGTGTTGACATGTGGCGCCCGTCACTTTACCGTCTCTTTCTGTGGTCGGACCACATGCCGGTCTGCCGAACTTCAGCCCTCCTCACCCCTCGGGAGAGACGTGTACGTACCTCAACTCGCGCCGGTCGCGGACAGCCTCATGTGGTCCGCACTGATCGGTACCCTGCCGCTGCTCACCGTCTTCATCACGCTCGGTGCGCTGAAATGGAAGGCCCACTACGCCGGGCTCGCCGGCCTGGTGGTGGCGCTGGCCGTGGCGGTCCTCGGCTACGGAATGCCGGTGGACCTGGCGGCACTGTCGGCCACTCAGGGACTGGCGTTCGGCCTGTTCCCGATCATGTGGATCGTGATCAGCGCGATCTGGCTCTACGAGCTCACCGTGACCAGCGGACGATTCGAGGATCTGCGCCGGGTGATCGACCGGATCTCCGACGATCCGCGGATCCAGGCGATCATCATCGCGTTCTGCTTCGGCGGACTGCTCGAGGCACTGGCCGGATTCGGCGCCCCGGTCGCGATCACCGGCGTCATGCTGATGGCGATCGGGTTCACACCGCTGCGCGCCGCCACCGTCGTCCTGCTGGCCAACACGGCGCCCGTCGCGTTCGGTGCGATCGCCACCCCGATCATCACCGCCGGCCGCCTGACCGGCATCGACTACCGCGAGATCGGCGCCCAGGTGGGACACCAGACCCCACTGCTGGCCCTCGTGGTGCCCGCCTTCCTGGTCCTGCTGGCCGACGGCAAGCGCGGCCTGCGTGAGGTGTGGCCGGTGGCCGCGGCCGTCGGCGTGGTCTTCGCCGTCACTCAGTGGCTCGCATCCACCTTCGTCTCGGTCGAGCTGACCGACATCGTCGCCTCGCTCGCCGGTCTCGCGATCACCGTCGTCATGCTGCGCTTCTGGCAGCCGTCCGGTACCGCCGAGGCCCGGGAACGACTCACCGCCGAACGCCGCCGCCAGCACGAACAGGACGCCGACGGTGCCGCGGCAGCATCGGTTCCGGACGGCGGCACCGGGAACACCGCGACCACCGGAGGCTCCGGCGTGTCGGGAGGCACACTCGGCACGGCCGTCCGAGACGACACCGATGCACGCACCCCGCTCGGCAGCACCCGGATCCTGCTGGCCCTGTTCCCGTACCTCCTGGTGGTGGCCGCGTTCTCGGTGACCAAGCTCGTCGCGCCGATCAACAAGGCGCTGCAGAGCACCGATCTCACCTTCGGCTGGCCGGGCCTGCACGGCCACATCGCCACCGCCTCCGGCAAGGTCGCCACCTCCACGAACTTCACCCTCGCGTGGCTGTCCTCACCGGGAACCGTCCTGCTGATCTGCGGCGCCGTCGTCGCTGCGGTCTACCGGATCTCGCCGCGTGTCGCGGTGGGCGTGTGGTGGTCGAACATCGTCCGGATGCGGTGGGCCATCGTCACCGTGATGCTGGTGCTCGGTCTGGCGTACGTGATGAACCAATCCGGCCAGACCCTCACCATCGGCACCTGGATCGCCGGGGTCGGCGCCGCGTTCGCCTTCTTCTCCCCGATCCTGGGGTGGCTCGGCACCGCTGTCACCGGTTCCGACACCAGCGCCAACGCCCTCTTCGCCACGCTGCAACAGGCCGCGGGCACCGAGGCCGGAATCTCGCCGACCCTACTGGTGGCCGCGAACACCTCCGGCGGCGTGGTGGGCAAGATGATCAGCCCGCAGAACCTGGCGATCGCCGCCGCAGCGGTGGGCATGCTCGGGCGCGAGGCCGAGATCTTCCGCAAGGTGATCTGGTGGAGCATCGGCCTCCTACTCGCCCTGTGCCTGCTCGTCGGCCTGCAGTCCCAGGTGCTCACCTGGATGGTGATCTGATGCGCGTCGCCCTGTTCGCCACCTGCTTCAACGACACCATGTGGCCGGAGACCCCGAAGGCGGTGGTGCGGCTGCTCGATCGCCTCGGCGTGGATGTCGAGTTCCCGCAGGCGCAGACGTGCTGCGGGCAGATGTTCACCAACACCGGCTACGCCGACGAGGCGATCGGCGGAGTCCGCCGGTTCGTGGACGTGTTCTCCGAGTACGACGCCGTGGTCGCTCCGTCCGGATCGTGCGTCGGTTCGGTCCGCCACCAGCACCCGGGGCTGGCCGACCGGGCCGGTGACCGCGGCCTGCGCACTGCGGTCGACGAAATGGTCCCCCGCGTACACGAACTCAGCGAGTTCCTGGTGGACGTCCTCGGCGTGACCGATGTGGGCGCCTACTTCCCGCACCGCGTCACCTACCACCCCACCTGCCACTCGCTGCGCATGCTGCGCGTGGGAGACCGGCCGCTGCAACTGCTGCGCGCCGTCCGCGGCATCGACCTCGTCGACCTGCCGGACGCCGACCAGTGCTGCGGTTTCGGCGGCACGTTCGCGCTGAAGAACTCCGACGTCTCGGTCGCGATGGGTACCGACAAGACCGCCCGCGTCGCCGGGACCGGTGCGGATGTGCTGGTGGCCGGAGACAATTCGTGCCTGGCGCACATCGGCGGGATGATGTCCCGGCAACGATCCGGAGTACGCACCATGCACCTGGCGGAGATCCTCGCGAGCACCGAGGGGGCGTCATGACCGCTCCTGCCGGACGGGCGGACCGTCGACCCGGCACCGCCGCGGCGACGGCCTCCGGACACCCGCACGTCGGGGTCACGGGCACCTTCGTCGGCATGCCGAAGTTCCCCACCGCTGCCCGGGCGGCGCTCGCCGACGCCACACTGCGGCGCAACCTCGGCCACGCCACCACCGTGATCCGCGGCAAACGTGCCGCGGTGGTCGGCGAACTCGACGACTGGGAGGACCTGCGGGACGCCGCCGCGGCGATCAAGACCCGCACCCTGCGTCACCTCGACCACTACCTGGAACAGTTCGAGGCGAACGCCGTGGCCGCCGGGGCGGTGGTGCACTGGGCCCGTGATGCCGAGGAGGCCAACCGGATCGTCGTCGACCTGGTCCGGCGGACCGGGGCCGACGAGGTGGTCAAGGTCAAATCCATGGCCACCCAGGAGATCGAACTCAACGAGGCGCTCGCCGACGCCGGCATCGACGCCTGGGAGACCGATCTCGCCGAGCTGATCGTGCAACTCGGTGAGGACTGGCCCAGTCACATCCTGGTCCCGGCCATCCACCGCAATCGCAGCGAGGTCCGCGAGATCTTCCTGCGCCGGATGAAGCAGGTCGGCCGCCCTGCACCGGAGGATCTGACCGACGAACCCGCCCGGCTCGCCGAAGCGGCGCGACTGCACCTGCGGGAGAAGTTCCTGCGAGCCGAGGTCGCCGTCAGCGGGGCCAATTTCGCCGTCGCTGACACCGGCAGCCTGGTCGTGGTCGAATCCGAGGGCAACGGCCGCATGTGCCTGTCGCTGCCGAAGACCCTCATCTCCGTGGTGGGCATCGAGAAGATCCTTCCCAGTTTCCGGGACCTGGAGGTGTTCCTGCAGGTGCTGCCCCGCTCCAGTACCGGTGAACGGGAGAACCCGTACACCTCGATCTGGACCGGGCCCGCCGGCCGTGGGGACGGGCCCGAGCAGATGCACATCGTGCTGCTGGACAACCATCGCACCGAGGTGCTCGGCGATGAGGTCGGGCGGTCCGCGCTGCGCTGCATCCGCTGTTCGGCCTGCCTGAACGTGTGCCCGGTGTACGAACGGGTGGGCGGACACAGCTACGGCTCGGTGTACCCCGGGCCGATCGGTGCCGTACTGACCCCGCAGCTGCGCGGAACCTCGTCCGAGGTCGACAAGTCGTTGCCGTACGCATCGAGCCTGTGCGGGGCGTGCTACGACGTGTGCCCGGTGAAGATCCCGATCCCCGACCTGCTGGTGCATCTGCGAACCCGGGTGGTGGACGAGCAGCGCGGCGGCTTGCCCAGCCCTGAGGCCGCCGCCATGAAGGCGGCCGCGTGGATGTTCGACTCGCCACGGCGATTGACCACGGCCCAACGAGCAGCGACCCTGAGCGGCAGGGTTTTCCGCAAGCGAGAGACTTTCGGACGGTTGCCCGGGCCGATGCGCGGATGGAGCGGTGAACGCGATACGCCGGTGCCGCCCACCGAGACCTTCCGGCAGTGGTGGAACCGCCGACATCAGGAGGAGGGCGAGCGATGAGCGCGCGTGAGGAGATCCTGCAACGGGTCCGTACCGCTCTGGCGGATGTGCCCGCAGGCGAGGATCAGCACCCGATCGACTGGGACTACGGCCGCACCGTCGGCACCGGCGATCTCGGACCGGTCGACCGGTTCGCCGAACGGGTGGCCGACTACCGGGCCCAGGTGTGGCGCTGCGCTCCCGCCGGCCTCGCAGAGGCCGTGCACGCTGCGCTCGGGCCGCACGCCGCCATGCCGGCCGGGTCCGGGCTCGACGCCGACGGGACGGCCGAACCGTCGGGAGTGCTCGGGGACGCCGTGGTCCGCGACCTGGTGGTCGGCCCGATCCCGTGGCTCGGTGACGACGCGCTCACCCCGTACGAGTTGGACGCCGCGGCGGCCGTGGTGACCACGGCGACGGTGGCGATCGCCAATACCGGCACCATCGTGCTCGACCACGGTCCCGGCCAGGGACGACGCGCAGTGACCCTGGTTCCGGACGTGCACGTGTGCATCGTCCGTGCGGATCAGATCGTCGACGACGTCCCCGCCGCGGTGGCGCGGCTGCGCGAGACCGGTGCGCACCTCCGCCCGCTGACCTGGATCAGTGGCCCCAGCGCCACCAGTGACATCGAACTGGACCGGGTGGAGGGCGTGCACGGACCGCGCACGCTGGAGGTGATCATCGTCGACTGACGGCGGCTCCGACCGAGTCCGGACGGGCCATGGTGACCTCGAGCAGCGCCATCATCGAGTGGTAGACGTCGGTGAGCGGGTAGATGTCGCGCGCGGCGCGCGCCCGGGCCACCGCGCCCTCGATCGAACTCATGAACACCGAGGCGAAGACCAGCGCTCCCTCCTCCTGCACGCCGTAATCCACCAGCGCGGCGGCGAAACGCCGCTCGCACTCGGTGTACGCGGCGGTGGCGGCGTCCTGGACCCGGGGCTCACCGTCGGCCAGGGCAGCGGCCAGCAGTGGGCATCCGACCTGGAACTCCGAACGCACCAACACCCGCTTCCACAACTCGATGAACCTGCCGATCCACTCGTTCGGCTGCCCCTTGGAGGTGGCGGCGTCGATGTACCGCAGGAGCCGGCGCCCGGCCAGCGAGGTGGACGCCTCCACCAGCTCGGCCTTCCCTCCCGGGAAGTACTGGTAGAGCGAGTTCTTCGAGGCGTGCGACTGTGCGGTGAGTTCGGCCAGGCCGGCATCCGCGAAGCCGTGTCGCCCGACCAGGTTCAACGCGGTGTTGACCAGGCGAACCCGCGGGCGCGGGCGCGGTTTCGGTGCGGCGGGCATCGGGGCGCATCCTCCTCGGGCGGGCAGTCAACGACGAATCTCTGCTGGCGAATGCTAGTAGATCACGGTGTGGCGGTTGTTTGAACCGCTCGGTTCATGTTACCAATAGAGGTCTGTGAACCGAACGGTTCACCTGTCCGCATCCTCGAAACGGAGTTACTCACGTATGACCGCCCCCGCCCGGATCGCTGCACCCGCCCCCGCTGAGCAGCCCAATGCCAGCTACCTCGGGGTCGGTGTCTACCGTCCGCGCCGCGTGGTCCCCAACTCCGAGATCGTGGACATGATCGATTCCAGCGACGAGTGGATCAAGACCCGCTCCGGCATCGAGTCGCGCCACTTCGCGGCCGAGGACGAGACGGTCCTGGGGATGTCGGTCAAGGCCGCCGAGCGGGCCATCAAGGCCTCCGGCATCGCCCCTGAGCAGATCGACTGCGTCATCTCCGCGACGAACACCCGTCTGGAGCTCGGTCCCTCCCTGGCGCCGCAGATCGCCAAGGCCCTCGGCCGGGTCGGCATCGCCTCGTTCGACATCACCGCAGGATGCTCCGGCTTCACCACCGCCGCCGCCGTCGGCACCGACCTGATCCGCGCCGGCACCGTCAAGTACGTCGTGGTCGTCGGGGTCGAGCGGCTGTCCGACCTGATCTCCCCCGAGGACCGCACCTGCGCGTTCATCTTCGCCGACGGTGCCGGCGCCGCGGTGCTCGGACCGACCGACGAGGTGGGCATCTCACAGGTGTCCTGGGGCGCCGACGGCGACTATTCCAGCGCCATCTACCAGGACAAGGACTTCGGCACCTACTTCAACGAGGTGCACGCCGACAACGGAGTCCCCCAGCGTCCCTACCTGCGGATGGAGGGCCGCAAGGTCTTCCGCTGGGCGGCGACGTCGCTGCTGCCCGCCTGTCAGGAGGCGCTCAAGCTGGCCGGCCTGACCTCGAAGGACATCGACGTCTTCGTCCCGCACCAGGCCAACCTGCGGATCACCCAGGTGCTGATCAAGGCTCTGGAGTTGCGCGATGACTGCGTGGTCGCCGAGGACATCGTGACCACCGGCAACACGTCCGCCGCGTCGATCCCCCTGGCCATCGAGGAACTGCTCCGCACCGGCAAGGCCAAGCCCGGACAGACCGCACTGGTCATGGCCTTCGGCTCGGGTCTGGCGTACGCCGGGCACGTGATCACCCTGCCGCCGGTCGCGGTCGAGGAGTCCTGATCACCGATCCGGCCGAGACGCCCGGGCGGGCCGCGGACGCCTGCCCGGGCGTTCTACGCCCGCACCGGGCCGCCGACGGTGACCTGATCCGGGTTCGGCTGCCCGGCGGGACCATCACCCCCGGGCAACTGAACACCCTCGCCGATCTCACCGGCGGGCAGCCACTGGAGCTGACCTCCCGCGGCAACCTCCAATTGCGTGGTACCGAGGATCTCGGCGCCGCCCGCGAACGGCTCGGTGCGGCCGGCCTGCTGCCGTCCGCCACCCACGAACGGGTCCGCAACATCGTGGCCTCACCGCGGGCCGATGAGCTGGTGACCGCAGCAGCCGACCTGGACCGCGCCCTGCAACAGCGGGCCGCACTGGCGGACCTGTCCGGACGGTTCCTGTTCGCCCTCGACGACGGCACCGCCGACGTCGCCTCCCTGGCGGCCGACGTGGAATCCCGGTGCGGACGCCTGCACCTGGACGGACATCCCACCGACCTGCCCGCCACCACCACGACCCTGCTCGACGCCGCCCAGGCCTTCCTGGACCTGCGCGTGGACCAGTGGCGCATCCGCGACCTCCGCCGGGGAGCGCCGCGGATCGCCGAGGCCCTCGGAGCGGTGATCACCGGCGCACGGGACGTCCCCGAGCCGCCCCCGGTTCCACCGGTCGGCTGGTTCGACCAGCCGGACGGCACCGTCGTCCTCGGCGCGGGAGTGCCGTTGGGGCGCCTCGACCCGCAGGTGGCGCGATTCGTGGCCGCGGTCGATCACCGGGTGAGCATCACCCCGTGGCGCAGCCTGCTGCTACACGGGCTCGACGAGGGAGCCGCCGAGACGGTGGTGCGGGTGCTGGCACCGATGGGACTGATCTTCGACGCCGCGTCACCGCTGCTGCGGGTCAGCTCCTGCGTGGGCGATCACGGCTGCGCCCGCGCCGAAGGCGATGCCCTGGCACTGGCCGCCGATCTCGTCGGCTCGATCGCCGACGGCGAACGGGTGCACGTGGTGGCCTGCGATCGCGGCTGCGGCGCGCCCGCCGGTGCGCACCGACTGGTGCTCGCCCGCGACGAGCCCGCCGAATAGACTTCCCCGGTGCACGACTACCTCACCGACGGCGCCGAGATCTACCGACGCTCGTTCGCCATGATCCGCGCGGAATCCGATCTCCGAGCCTTCACCGGTGACCAGCAGACGGTGGCGGTGCGCATGATCCACGCCGCCGGGCAGACCGACCTCGCGCGCGACATCCGGTTCTCCAGCGGCGCCGTCGCCGCCGCGCGCGCCGCTCTGCGCACCGGTGCGCCGATCCTGACCGATGTGAACATGGTCGCCCACGGCGTGACCCGCAAACGCCTTCCCGCAGGCAACGAGGTGCTGTGCCTGCTCAGCGACCCGCGGGTTCCCGGGCTCGCCGCCGATCTCGGCACCACCCGCAGCGCGGCTGCCGTCGACCTGTGGGGGGAGCGGCTCAGTGGGGCCGTGGTGGCCATCGGCAATGCGCCTACCGCGCTGTTCCACCTTCTGGACCGGGTTCGCTCCGGCGGTCCGAGGCCCGCTGTGATCGCAGGCATCCCGGTCGGATTCATCGGCGCTGCGGAATCGAAGGACGCGCTGATCGCCGACGCCGCGGAACTGGGAATCGAGTACATCACCGTGACCGGCCGGCGCGGCGGCAGCGCGATCACCGCCGCCGCGATCAATGCGCTGGCCCAGGAGGAGGAACTGTGACCGGCGTTCTGTACGGGCTGGGCGTGGGCCCCGGCGACCCGGACCTGGTCACCGTGAAAGCCGCGCGGATCATCGCCGATGCCGACGTGGTGGCGTACCACTGCGCCCGTCACGGTCGCTCGAACGCGCGCGCCTGCGCCGAGCCGTACCTGCGGGACGGGCAGATCGAGGTCCGCCTGATGTACCCGGTCACCACCGAGACCACCGATCATCCCGGCGGGTACCGCGGTGCGCTCGACGACTTCTACACCGAGGCCGCCGAAGAACTCGCCGAGCACCTGGCCGCCGGCCGCAGCGTCGCCCTGCTCGCCGAGGGCGATCCGATGTTCTACAGCTCCTACATGCACATGCACAAGCGCCTGTGCGGGCGCTTCGAGACCGTCGTGGTCCCGGGCGTGACCTCGGTCAGTGCCGCCGCGGCCGCGACCGGGGTCCCGCTGGTCGAGGCCGACGAGGTGCTCACCGTGCTGCCCGGCACCCTGCCCGAGGCGGAACTGCGTCGCCGGCTCGCGGACACCGACGCCGCCGCGATCATGAAGCTGGGCCGCACCTTCCCCGCCGTCGACGCGGCCCTGCGCTGCGCCGACCGCGCCGGGACCGCCCGGTACGTCGAACGCGCCAGCCGCGACGACCAACGGGTGCTGGCGCTCGACGAGGTGAACGCCGATGAGGTTCCGTACTTCTCGACGGTGCTCGTCCCCGGCCGGATCAACGCCCCCGATCACACCGCCGGCGCCGACCACCGAACCCGAGGTGAAGTGGTCGTCGTCGGACTCGGTCCGGGCGACGAGGCCTGGACCACCCCACAGGTGCAGCACGAACTCGCCGTGGCCACCGACATCGTGGGCTATGTGACCTACACCGACCGGGTGCGCCTTCGGCCCGGACAGCGGGTGCACGCCTCCGACAACCGCGTCGAAGCCCAACGCGCCGAACACGCACTTGCACTGGCCGCGGGCGGCGCCCGGGTCGCGGTGGTCAGTTCCGGCGACCCCGGGGTGTTCGCCATGGCCTCGGCAGTGGCGGAGGTCGCCGCCGACCGGCGGTTCCACGATGTGCCGGTGCGCGTGGTGCCGGGTATGACCGCGGCCAACGCGGTGGCCAGCCGGGTGGGTGCGCCACTGGGGCACGATTACGCGGTGATCTCCCTGTCGGACTACCTCAAACCGTGGGAGGTCATCGAGCAGCGCCTGCGGGCCGTCGCGGGCGCCGATCTGGCACTGGCGGTGTACAACCCGGCGTCGAGGACGCGGCGCGAGCAATTGGTCCGGATGCGCTCGGTGCTCCTCGACGTGCGCTCCGCGGAGACCGTGGTGATCATCGGACGCGCCGTCGGTTCGGATCAGGAGACCGTCACCGTGACCACCCTCGGTGAATTCGATCCGGAGCAGGTGGACATGCGCTCCCTGGTGATCGTCGGTTCCTCCCGGACCGAGGTCACCGAACGCACCGCCGGCCGTATCGTGCACACTCCCCGTAAGTACTGACGAGAAGGAGACCGACACATGGCGAAGGCCTACTGGATCGCGTTCTACCAGGAGATCAAGGACCCCGAGAAGATGGCCGCGTACGCCGCCCTCGGAGGGCCGGCGATCACCGAGGCCGGGGGCAGGTTCATCGTGCGCGGTCTACCCGCCATCACCTACGAGGCGGGTCTGGCCGAACGGACCACCGTCATCGAGTTCGACAGCCTCGAACAGGCCGTCGCCGCCCACGACTCCCCCGCCTATCAGGAGGCTCTCGCGGCCCTCGGCGACGGTGCGGTCCGCGAGATCCGCATCTGCGAGGGCTCCTGACCGGTTCCGCGGCTCAGCTCTGAGAAACCAGAGCGCGGTAGGCCTGCTCGGCAGTGGTTGCGGTGTCCACACCGCCCGGAGGGAGCGGGCGGTCGACCATGATCACCTGCACACCGAGTTCGCGGGCCGCGGCCAGTTTGGCGGCCACCAGGGCACTGCCGCTGTTCTTGGTCACCAGGACGTCGATCCGGTTGGCGAGCATCAGTTCCCGCTCGGATTCGATGGTGTACGGGCCGCGGTCGCGGAGCAGCTCGTGGTTTCGCGGCAGCGGTCCCGAGGGGGCGTCGACCACCCGGATCAGGAACCACCAGTCGTCGAGCTCGGTGAACCGGTGCGCGTCCTGCCTACCGGTGGTCAGCAGTGCACGCCCCCCTGCCGGTTCCCCTGCCCGCCGCCCCAGCTCCGCGGCGGCGGCGGGCACCGTCGGTACCCGGGTCCAGGTGTCTCCGGGCACCGGCGACCATTCCGGACGCACCACCGCGATCAGGGGAACCGAGGCCTGCGCGGCGGCGATCGCGGCATTGCGCGAGATGGTCGCGGCGAACGGGTGCGTCGCGTCCACCAGCACGTCGAAGCCGTCGCCGGACAGGAACGCCGCCAGTCCGGACGGACCTCCGAAACCGCCGATCCTGGTCTCGCCCACGGGCAGCCGTGGATCCGCCACCCGGCCGGCGAGCGAACTGACCACGTGGAAGCGTTCATCCCGCTCGAGCAACCGCGCCAGCTCCCGGGCCTCCGCGGTGCCGCCGAGGATCAGCACCCGCTGCATCAGTGACTCGCCCCGGGCCGGCGCAGGCGCCGCGCCGAGTACAGGTAGCTCTCCTCGAAGGTCTGTGCGTCCAGGACCTGCCCGACGAAGATCACCGCGGTCCTGGTGATCCCGGCCTCGGTGAGCTGCTGGGGCAGGTCCGCGAGACGGCAGCGGACGATCTGCTCCTGCGGCCGGCTGGCGTAAGCGACCACCGCCACGGGGCAGTCGGCTCCGTACCGCGGGATCAGGACCTCGGTCAGGGCCTGCGCCCGGTGCGCGGCCAGGTGCAGGGCCAGGGTGACCCCGGTGCGTGCGAGAGCTTCCAGATCCTCCCCCTCCGGCATGTCCGTCGACAGCGTGGAGACCCGGGTGATGAGCAGCGACTGCCCCACTCCGGGCACGGTCAGCTCCCGGCCGAGCGTGCCGGCAGCGGCTGCGAACGCCGGTACGCCCGGAACGATCTCGTACGGGACACCGGCCGCGTCGAGCCGGCGCGCCTGTTCGGTCAGCGCGGAGTACAGGGAGATGTCGCCCGAGTGCAGCCGTGCCACGTCCAGGCCCGACTCGTGTGCCGCGATCAGCTCGTCCACGATCTCCGGCAGTGGCATCCGGGCGGTGTCCACCAGCCGCGCCCCGTCCGGACACCGCTCGAGCATCTCCGGCGGCACCAGCGATCCCGCGTACAGGCACACCGGACAGCGGGCGAGCACGTCCGCGCCACGCAGGGTCAGCAGGTCGGGGGCGCCGGGCCCCGCGCCGATGAAGTAGACGGTCACGGCTGCTCCTTCCGGTACACCCACTGCACAATCGGCCGGCGCGGTTGCCAGGCCGTGCCCGCACCGAGCGGACGCAGATCGGCGACGGTGTAACTGCGCAGCTCTCCCCCGAATCCCCGGTGCAGCTCGGCGGCCAGCGACTGTCCTTCGACGGTGACCGTGTTCGCGACCAGCGCACCGCCGGCCGGGAGCCGATCGACGCAGGCGCGGGCGAGCGGTGCGGTGAGACCACCGCCGATGAACACCGCGTCCGGCGGCGGGAATCCAGCGCCGATGGCGTCCGGTTCGGCGCCGGAATCGCCGACCACCAGTTCCACGTGAACGCCGGCCCGGGCCGCGTTGCGGGCCACCCGCTCGGCTCGATCCGGTCGCCGCTCGACCGCGAGCACCCTGCCGCCTCCGGCCAGCGCCCAGGTGATTCCCACCGAACCGGAGCCGGCACCGAGGTCCCAGATCCATCCACGCGACGGTGCCAGTGCCGCCACGGTCAGCGCACGGATGTCGTCCTTGGTGATCTGCCCGTCGTGGTCGAACTCGACCTCCGCCGGGCGGGTGCCGCTGTCGCCGCCGCCGGCCGTGGCTGTGCTGAGGGGGGCCACGGCGACCACGTTCAGGTCGTCGACGTCCATGCCGGACTCGTAACGCCGCACCCGTTCCCGGGGACCGCCGAGCGTTTCGAGCACCGTGAGCTCGGCCGCCAGGCCGGCGTCGGTGATCAGGTTCCGGACCGCCGCGGGAGTGGCGCCGGATTCGCTGAGCACCAGCGCGCGGCCCCCGGCGCGGACCACACGTACCAGTGGGGCGGGGTCGCGCGCCACCGCGGAGACCACGGTGACCTCGTGTGCGGGCCACGTCATCCGGGCACAGGCCAGCGCGTAGCAGGACAGATGCGGGATCACCCGCAGCGGGAGGTCGGGCCGGCGCGCGGCGAGCGTGGCACCGATGCCGTAGAACATCGGATCGCCGCTGGCGAGGAGGTGCACACCGGAGCCGAGCCCGTCGAGCGCCGGGAGCAGCGGAGACGGCCACTGCCGCCGCTGCGCGGTCACCTCCGGCGGCAGCAGCGCCAATTGCCGTGCTGAGCCGTGGATCACGGTCGCTGCGATCAGTTCCGCACGGGCATCGTCGGACAGCCCGGACCAGCCGTCGGCGCCGATACCGACCACCGTCACCGTCATCGCGGCATCCGGCGCCAGAGCGCCTGGGGCAACAGTCTCAGGCCCGCGTACAACGGACGCAGCGCACCGGGGATCCAGACCACCGAGCGTCCGCGACGCAGTGCGTGCACCGTCGCCTCCGCGACCTGCGGTGCGGTCCGGCTGAACGGGGCGGGTTCCACCCCGCTCGCCATCAGCTCACGGGTCATCGCACCGACGATGAACCCCGGCCGGGCCAGCAGTACCCGGACACCACTGCCGTGCAGCGAGTCGATCAACCCGAGCACGAAGCCGTCGAGCCCGGCCTTGGTGCTGCCGTACACGAAGTTCGCCTTCCGTACCCGCATCCCCGCCACCGAGGAGAACGCCACCACCGCGCCCCGGGAACCGCCGCGCGGCTCCTGCGCCCGCAGCCGCTTGGCCAGGCCCAGCAGGATCGACACCTGCGCCACGTAATCGGTCTGCGCGATCTGCACCGCGTGCGCCGGATCGGCCTCGGCGCGGGCCTGATCGCCGAGGATCCCGAAGGCCACCACGGTCACACCGATCCGGCCGAACCGGTCGAAGACCTCGTCGAGGAAGCGCTCGTGCACGTCGGTGCGGTCGGCGTCGAACTCGACCGGGTAGACGCCGGTGGCTCCCACCGAACGCAGCATCTCGATCTGCGGCTGAAGATCGTCGGCGCGCCGGGCGGCCAGGATCACCTCGCGACCGGGTGCGAGACGGCGCGCCACCTCGGTACCGACCTCGCTCCGCCCGCCCAGCAGCAGGAGGGCACCGTCGTCGATGCTGCGTGCACTCACCGGAACAGACTAGTGCCCCGCTACCCTGGGCGGGTGCCCCACCTGAACCCCGCAGCGCTCGACTTCCTCACCGAGCGACACCTGGCGACCCTGAGCACACTGCGCGCGAACGGAACACCGCACACCGTGGCGATCGCGTTCACCTACGACCCGGAAACCGCCATCGCGCGGGTCATCACGTCCGGGGACAGCCAGAAGGCGCGGAACGCCGGGCGGCGCGGATACGCCGCGCTGACCCAGGTCGACGGTGCCCGCTGGATCACGCTGGAGGGCCCGGCGCGGGTGATCACCGATGCCGGGGCCGTCCGGGATGCGGAAGCGCGGTACGCGGTGCGGTACCGCCAGCCCCGGGAGAACCCGAAACGCGTGGTGATCGAGATCGCCGTGGACCGGGTGATGGGGTCGACCGGCCTGCGCGGTTAACGCGCCGGGATGTTGCCGTCCATGTCCTCGAGGCTGCGGCCCTTCGTCTCGGGGACCAGCCGGAACACGAACAGCAGCGACAGCAGAGCGAAGGTCGCGTACATGCCGTAGGCCACTGTCAGGTTGCCCTCCATCTTCGGGAAGGTCACAGTGATCGCCCAATTCGCGGCCCACTGCGCCGCTGCCGCGAGCGAGAGCGCCGCTCCGCGCATCCGGTTCGGGAACATCTCGCCGAGCAGCACCCACACCACCGGACCCCAGCTGACGCCGAAGAAGATCACGAACAGGTTCGCCGCGATCAACGCGATCACGCCGATCGAACCGTCCAGCGAGGGCTTGCCGTCCACGATCTCAGCGGTGCTGAAGCACGCCGCCATCGTCGCCAGGGTCACCGCCATGCCCAGTGAACCGGTCAGCAACAGCGGCCGCCGCCCGATCCGGTCGACCAGCATGATCGCGACGATGGTCACCAGCACGTTCACGATCGAGGTGAACACGCTGATCTGATTCGACTGCGACTCCTCGAAACCCACTGCCTGCCACAGCATGTTCGAGTAGTAGAAGATCACGTTGATGCCCACGGCCTGCTGGAACACCGACAGCAGCAGACCCACCCACACGATCGGGTACACGCCGCCGGGACCGCGCAGATCCCGCCACGACGGCTTCTCCTCACCGGCCAGGCTGTCCTGGATGCGGGTGACGGTGAAGTCCAGGTTCTTCTCCCCGAGCAGTTTCGCGAGCACCGTGCGGGCCTCGGAGATCCGATGCCGGGAGACCAGGTAACGCGGCGACTCCGGAATGGTGGTGGAAGCGATGCCGTAGACGACCGAGGGCACGGCCATCACCAGGAACATCCAGCGCCAGGCCTCCATACCGAGCCACAGCTCATTGGCGGCCCCGCCCGCCAGGGCGGCGAGCAGCCAGTCCACCAGCAGCGAGAGGAAGATCCCGAGCACGATCGCCATCTGCTGCAGGGAGCCGAGCCGGCCCCGGATCCGGGCCGGGGAGACCTCGGCGATGTACGCCGGGGCGATCACCGACGCGACGCCCAGACCGATCCCGCCGACCACGCGGAACAGGATCAGGATCCAGGCCTGCGTGGCGAAGGCGCAGCCGACCGCGCTGAGGAAGAACAGCACCGCCGCGATCTGCATGACCCGCAGGCGGCCGATGCGGTCCGCGATCCGGCCCGCGGTCATGGCACCCGCCGCCGCACCGAGCAGTGCCGACGCGACCGCAAAACCGAGCGCGTAGCCGTTGATGTCGAAGCGCGCCTCGATGGCCTTCGTGGCACCGTTGATGACGGCGCTGTCGTAGCCGAAGAGCAGTCCGCCCATCGCGGCCACCGTCGCGATCTGGACGACGCGACGGCTGTTGCCAGGCCCCTCGTCGTAGATCGAGGGGCCGTCTGTCGAAGTTACGCCGCCGTGCGCCATGGTGCCTTTCGAGTGAGAGTGACGAAGCTCGAAGACTAAACGATCACACTATGGTCAGACCATGGGGTCGGTTGTTCACCGATTCGCAGCCGTTCTCGGTGACGATCACGATGTCCTCGATCCGTGCGCCCCACCGGCCCTTCTCGTACACCCCGGGTTCGATCGAGAACGCCATTCCCACTTCGACCGGAATGTCGTTTCCGGCCACGATGTACGGCTCCTCGTGCACCGACAGGCCGATCCCGTGGCCGGTACGGTGCACGAAGTACTCACCGAGACCGGCGGATTCGAGCACCTCCCGGCCGGCGGCGTCGATCGACTGCGCGCTCACCCCGGGGCGGACCGCATCCACCGACGCCTGCTGCGCCCGTTCGAGTTCGGCGTACTTCGCGGCGACGTCCGGTGCCGGTTCCCCGATCGAGTAGGTACGGGTGCAGTCGGAGTTGTATCCGGACGGAAGCGGGCCGCCGATGTCCACCACCACCACGTCACCGCTCTCGATCATCCGGTCGGACACTTCGTGGTGCGGATCGGCGCCGTGCGGGCCGGAGCCGACGATCACGAAAGCCGCCTCGGTGTGCCCCTCCTCGACGATGGCGGCGGAGATCTCCTCTGCGACCTCCCGCTCGGTGCGCCCGGCACGCAGGATCTGCGGGACCCGCGCGTGCACCCGGTCGATCGCGGCGCCGGCCGCCCGCAACTGTGCGATCTCGGCCTCGTCCTTGATCATCCGGAGCCGGCGCAGCACGCCGGTCGCCAGCGCGACCCGAAGGCCACGGTCGAGCAGCGGCACCAGGTGCAGGGCGGGCATCGCATCGTCGATCGCCACCGTCGACGGTGCGGGCGTGCCGAGCAGATCCATCACCGAGGCGTAGGGATCGTCACCGTCGACCCAGTCGGCGATCGTCACCTCGACGCCGCCGGTGCCGAGATCGGGTACCGCGGAGTGGTTCAGGATCGCCAGTTCCAGTCGCGGTAGGACCAGTCCGAAGCCGTTCTCGCTCACCACCAGCGCGGTGAGCCGCTCGAACGACTGGCTGACGATCCCGGTGAGGTAGGCCAGATCGGGGCCGGGCGTGATGATCAACGGGGTACCCGCCGTTCGGGCGAGCGCACGGGCTTCGGTGAGACGGTTCGCGTACACCTGGGATGGGAACTGGGTCATCGCTCGATTGTGACACCATTCGGGGGTGACCAACGACGATCGCCCCCTGATGCTGCTCGACTCCGCAGGCCTGTGGTTCCGTGCCTTCTACGCGATCCCGGACAAGGTCCGGTCGGCCGACGGTCGCTCGGTGAACGCGCTGCGCGGCTTCCTGGACATGACCTCGCAGCTGATCACCGCGCACCGTCCGGACCGGCTGGTGGCATGTCTCGATCTGGACTGGCGGCCGGCGTTCCGGGTGGAGTTGCTGCCCACGTACAAGACGCACCGGGTGGCCGAGGACGGCGACGGCAGCGCCGAGGAAGTGCCCGACACCCTGTCGCCGCAGGTGGACATGATCCTGGAGGTACTCGACGCGGTGGGCATCGCCACTGCCGGCGCGGAGGGCCTCGAAGCCGACGACGTGCTCGGCACCCTCGCGGCCCGTGAGCGCCGGGACCGGGTGATCGTGGTGTCCGGTGATCGTGATCTGCTGCAGGTGGCCGACGACACCGCACCGGGAGTGCGCTGCCTGTACATCGGCCGGGGCCTGGCGAAGGCGGAGATGTTCGGACCGGTCGAGGTCGCGCAGAAGTACGGGCTGCCGCCGGGGCGGGCCGGGGCCGCGTACGCCGAACTCGCGCTGCTGCGCGGCGACCCGTCGGATGGGCTGCCGGGTGTTCCGGGGATCGGCGAGAAGACCGCGTCGAAGCTGCTCCTGCAGTACGGCGGGCTCGCCGCGATCCGCGAGGCGGCGGCGCAGCAGCCGTCACCGCTGCCGGCCCGCGCAGCCGCATCGATCAACGCCTCGTCGGACTACCTGGACGCCGCGTGGGATGTGGTGTGGGTGCGGCGTGACGCCGACGTGCAGCTCTCCGGCGACGACCGGATGCCGCGCGCTCCGCGGAACCCGCAGCGACTGGCCGAACTGGCCGAGGAGCTGCGGATCACCGCGCAGGTGGAGCGACTGCTCACCGCGCTGGCGGCCTGACCCGGATCAGGACGGGGCGCCGACGCGGTACTTGCCCTCGTCGTCGACAACCGTGACCTGCACCTTCTTCTGCTTGCCGCCGACGGTGGCATCACAGGTGAAGCTCTCCCCGGCCTTGACCTTCACGCCGTCGGTCTTGCACGAGACGTTGGTGGTGTCACCCTCGTTGTAGGTCTCCTTGAGCACCTTGGTGACGCCCTCGTTGACCTTGCCGTTGTCGAACTTCTTGCCGCCGATGAGGCCGGTGGCGAAGGCGATGATCAGCGCGATCACCACGATCGCGATGATCGCGGCCGCGGCGATACCGACGATCAGGCCGGTCTTGGACTTCTTCGGCGCACCCCCGGGAGCGGGCTGCTGGCCGAACTGCGGGCCGTAGGGCTGCGCGCCGAACTGCTGCTGACCACCGAACTGGTCCTGACCGTACTGTTGCTGCCCCGGCCACTGCCCCTGCTGGGCTCCGGGCCAAGGAGCCTGCGGGGATTGCCCCTGCGGCTGCTGCCCGGGCCACTGGCCCTGCTGCTGGCCGGGCCACTGCTGTGCTGCGCCCTGATTGGGGTCACCGCCGGGGGTGTAGGGCGGCTGTCCGCCGTACTGAGGTGCGATCTGCGTCTTATCGTGGGGTTGCTGCCAGCCCTGCTGGCTCCACTGGTTCGGATCCTGCGGGTTGCTCACGTGTGAAATCCTCCCCTGCCGACGCGCCCAGGCGGCCGTCTCCGTGCACCTGGCAGTCAAGATACCCGATTCTCAGCCGGATTCCGCGACGACGCCGCGCCGCACGGCCGCGATCGCCGCGGTGGCCACGGTCGCCAGGGCCGGTGCGGTCTCGAACGAGGTCTGTTTGATCTGATCCAGCAGGTCGATCACCTGACGGCACCATCGCACGAAGTCACCGGCGGGCAGGGGGCGGCCGCGCTCACCGGCGGCCAGCAGCACCGCGGCCAGAGTCCCGCCACCGGCCCACTGGTGCAGCGGAGCCACGAAACCGATATCGGGTTCCCGGCTCGGTTCGAGCCGGTGCGCGGCCTCGGCGGCGACGATGTCGGTCCACCGGTCGGCGACATCGCGGATCGCGGACCGCACCGCACCCGGCACCTTCTCTCCGGTGAGGATCGCGCCGCCCCGTTCACCACGGGATTCGAAGACCATGGTCGAGACGACCGCGGCCAGTCCCGCCGGGTCCAGGCCGTCGAAGACACCGTCTTCGATGCACTCGCACACCAGCAGGTCGGATTCGCTGTACACCCGCGCCAGACGATGCCCGGCCTCGGTGAGCACGAGTTCGGCGCTCGACGCCGAACCGGGGGCCGAAGCCAGGTACCCGCGGTCGCGTAGCAACGCCACGATCCGTTCGAAGGTCACCGCGAGTGACGAGGTAGTGGCGCGCACCGTCGCCGCCGAGGCCTGCACCTCGCGCTCGAGCCGGGCGTACCGCTCGGCCAGACGGTCGAGCTCGGGTGCGCGGCGGCCCGTGTGTGCCGGGTGCGCCCGCAGCTCGGCCCGCAGATCCGCCAGTCTGGTATCGGTGGCGGCCGGCCGAGGCGCCTTCACCTGCTGGCGAGGTGCGCAGATCTGACTGTTGCGCAGCGTCGACGCCAGATCACGCTTCCCTCGGCCGGATCGGTAGTCGGCGTTCTTGGGCACCCGGAGCGTTCCGAGAACGCTGACCTCACCGACGAAGTCGGAGGCGCCCACCCGGCCGGACCAGCCGCTCTCGGTGACCACCATCGGTTTCGGGTCCCGGCGGTCGCCGGACGGTTCCACCACCAGCGCCAACCCGCGGCGACGGCCGCCCGTGACCGCGATGACCTCGCCCCGGCGCAGCTCACCGAGCGCGGCCTGGACACCGTCGCGCCGATCCGCCAGGTGCTCTCGGCGCAGCGACCGTTCCCGGGATCGGATCTCCTCACGGACCCGCACGTATTCGAGGTAGTCGGTTCCGCCGGCGGCTTCGTCGATCTGGGTGCGCAGCGCCGCGAGATCCTTCTCACCGCGTTCGACCCGCTTCGCCAGTCCGACCACGGACTTGTCGGCCTGGAACTGCGCGAAGCTCGCCTCCAACAGCCGTTCGGCACCCTCCCGGCCGAGCCGGTCGAGGAGATTGATCGACATGTTGTATCCGGGCGAGAACGAACTGACCAGGGGGAAGGTGCGGGCACCTGCGAGCCCGGCCACCTCCTGCGGGCGCACGCCGCTCTGCCACAGCACCACCGCATGACCCTCGACATCGATACCGCGGCGGCCGGCACGGCCGGTGAGTTGGGTGTACTCCCCCGGTGTGAGTTCGACGTGCGACTCACCGTTGTACTTCACCAGCCGTTCCAGCACGACGGTGCGGGCGGGCATGTTGATCCCCAGCGCCAGCGTCTCGGTCGCGAACACCGCGCGGACGAGCCCCTTGACGAACAGTTCCTCCACCGCGTGCCGGAAGGCCGGGAGCATCCCGGCGTGGTGCGCCGCGAAACCCCGCTGCAACGCGGCACGCCACTCCTGATACCCCAGCAGGTCCAGATCCGCCGGTGAGAACTCGGCGACGTGCTTGTCGATGATCCGGTCGATCTCACCCGACTGCTCGTCGGTGGTGAGCACGACCGGAGAGCGCAGGCACTGCGACAGGGCCTGCTCACAGCCCGAGCGGGAGAAGACGAAGGTG
The DNA here is from genome assembly GCF_054780975.1 of Tsukamurella serpentis. Taxonomy (NCBI): domain Bacteria; kingdom Bacillati; phylum Actinomycetota; class Actinomycetes; order Mycobacteriales; family Tsukamurellaceae; genus Tsukamurella; species Tsukamurella serpentis. The sequence goes on along the minus strand of NZ_BAAGVH010000001.1, from coordinate 463,870 downwards.
ATCGCGGGCAACAGGCCCTCGGCGTCGAGCAGGGCGATCACGTCCGGGCGCGGAATCGGGCGGCGGGTCACCTGAGGCCGGTTACCGCGGGCCCGGCGGCCGGTGCGGCTGACGATTCCGGGGTCGCGGCTGCGGTCGAGCGACTCGCGTTGTTTGACGTACCGCACCAGGTCGGCGTCGAGCACCAGGTTCTTCGCACCGTCGCCGGCGGTGCCGAGGGCCCTGGTGTCGAACAGGTCGAACAACCGCCGGCCCACCAGCATGTGCTGCCACAGCGGTACCGGGCGGTGCTCGTCGAGGACGACGGTGGTGTCACCGCGCACCTCCTCGATCCAGGCGCCGAACTCCTCGGCGTTGGAGACCGTCGCCGAGAGGCTGACCAGGCGTACCTCCTGTGGGAGGTGCAGAATCACCTCCTCCCACACCGCGCCGCGGAACCGATCGGCGAGGTAGTGCACCTCGTCCATCACCACGTGACTGAGACCGTCGAGGGCCGTCGAGTTCGCGTACAGCATGTTCCGCAGCACCTCGGTGGTCATCACCACTACCGGCGCGGACGAGTTGATCGAGGTGTCGCCGGTCAGCAGGCCCACGTTGTGCGCGCCGTACCGGGCCGTGAGCTCGGAGAACTTCTGGTTCGACAGCGCCTTGATCGGCGTGGTGTAGAAGCACTTGGTGCCGCCGGCCAGAGCCAGATGCACCGCGAACTCCCCGACCACGGTCTTACCGGCGCCGGTCGGGGCGCAGACCAGAACGCCTTTGCCCGCTTCGAGAGCGCGGCACCCGTCGACCTGGAACGGATCGAGGGTGAAGGAGAGGTCTGCGGTGAACCTCTCCAGTTCAGAGGACGTCATCGAACCCCGAACGCGGAATCGAGGTGCGCATCAGCTTGTCCGGCGCCCCGATCGGTGCGGGCACGCCTACACCGCCGTTCGACGATGCCGACGACGCTCCGACGGGCTGCGGCGCGGCCGGAGTCGGTGAGGCGGTCTGGTCGTCGAGGTCACCGTCGAAGACGTCGCCCTCGACCAGGCCCTTGCGTTTGGCCTTGATCCGGTCGTGGATGCGCGCGAACTGGATGGAGATCTCCAGCAGCACCGCCAGCGCTGCGCCCAGCGCGAGCATCGTGAACGGATCGCCCGACGGGGTGATCACCGCGGAGAAGATGAACATCGACAGCAACATGCCCCGGCGCCACTTGGTGAGCTTGGTGTACGGCAGGACCCCGACCAGGTTCAGCGCGACGATGAACAGGGGGAGCTCGAAACTTACGCCGAAGATCGCCATGACGGTGAGCACGAAACTGAAGTACTCGGGGCCCTGAAGGGCGGTGACCTGCGTTTCGTTACCCACGGTGAGGAAGAAGCTGAACGCGCTGGTGATCATGAAGTAGCCGAGCACCGCACCGCTGACGAACAGCAGGCCCGCCAGGGTCACGAAGGTCGCGGTGTAGCGCTTCTCGTTGCGGTGCAGGGCCGGGACGATGAACGCCCAGATGTGATAGAGCCACGCCGGACAGGCGAGCAGTACTCCGGTGGCGACGGCGACCTTCAGGCGCAGGTTGAACTGGTCGAAGACGCCCGTCGCGAGCAGGCGGCATTCGCCGTCGCGGGTGATCTCGGCGCGCGAGGTGGCCGGCAGATCACAGTACGGCCCGGTCAGCAGGTGGCCCGTCGACGGCAGGCCGAACGGACCGTGGCTGTACCACCAGAAGCCCACGACCGAGGTGATCGCGATCGCCAACAACGACCACAGGAGCCGCGAGCGGAGCTCGTACAGGTGCTCCACGATCGACATGGTGCCGTCGGGATTGACGACGGCCCGCCGGCGACGCGGATCGAACGGTATCTTCACTGAGGAGACGGGCTGCGATCAGGCCGTCTTGTGATCGGCGTCGGACGGCTGCACCGTCTGGACGTCGATCGGCTGGTCGGTGACCTGTGCCTGCGGCTTCTCGGCGGGCTTCTTCTCGCCCTCTGTCTTCATCTCGTCCATCTCACTCTTGAAGATCCGCATCGAGCGGCCGAGGCCACGAGCAGCGTCGGGCAGCTTCTTACCGCCGAACAGGATCAGCAGGACGACGGCGATGATGATCCACGCCCAGATGTTGTGGGTGAGCCCCATGGTGATGCCTCACTTACTCTGCGATTGCCTCTATCGAGCCTACCGGACTCGGGCTCCTGAACCACCCCGGTGACCAGTCCCCGGACATGACCGATTCATGAATAGTTCGCGAGGCCACCGGCGGCGCGCTGTGCGACCGCGTCGGCGAGCGCGGCCGGACCGAGCACCGTCAGGTCTCCGCCGAAGCTGAGCACGAACCGCACCATCCACGCCTCGCTGGCGTACTGCATCGTCGCGACCACCGCCCCGGGAGCCGGAACCGGCTCGTCGACCACCACGAACGGGTGGTATTCCAGCGCCCATGCCGCTCCCGGACCCACTTCCACGGTGGCCGTGGTCAGGTCTCCGGTCTCGGCACCGTCGAACAGGCCGGACGCCGGAGCCACGTTCTGCGGCACGGATGCGGGCTGGTCCAGTACCCGTGCCTCGTCGATCCGGTCCAGCCGGAACATCCGCAGCCCCTCACTGCGCCGGCACCACGCCTGCAGGTAGGTGTGCCCGTCGAAGGCGTCCACGGAGATCGGATCGACGTCCCGATCGGAGGCGGCGTCCCGGCTGGCCGAGTAGTAGCGCAGGTGCAACGCCCTGCCGTCGCGCACCGCCGCCCGGACGGTACCCGCGACCTCCGCGAGCTGCCCCTGGACCGGGGCGCCGTCGATGGACGCGACGGTATCGCGGCCGGCGCCGGCGACGGCGGCCTCGAGCTTCGCGATCGCGCGCAGCACCGCGGCCGGGTCGGCGACGCCCGGCGAGTCGGCCAGAGCCCGCAGCGCCAACAACAAGGAGGCGGCTTCCGGGCCGGTGAGTTTGAGTGGGCGGTCGATCTTGGCGCTGAAGCCGATGTCCACCCCGGCTTCGTCGTAATCGATCTCGATGAGGTCACCCGGGAACATGCCCGGCAGACCACACATGGTCAGTCCGGTGATGTCCTTACGCAGCTGCGCGACCGTGACGCCGAGGTCGGCGGCGGCGCGGTCGAGATCGGCGTCCGGGTGCGAGCGGAAGTACGGGATCACGTTGAGCCATCGGGCCAGGCGCTGCATCTGCCGGGTGGGCTGCTTGGACTGCGTGCTCATCCGGCCAGCGCCTTCAGCCGATCGATCACGGCCTCGCGCAATTGCGGCGGCTCGTACACCACGGCGTCCGGTCCGAGGCCGGTGATCTCCCGGGCCAGCCCGTCCACGGAGCGCACCTCCACCGTCAGTTCGGCGCCGTCCCGGTCCCGGAACCGGGCCTCGGTCTGCGCGGAGGCGAGCCGGCGCAGACCGTCTCCCCTGCCCCGGGCCACCCACAGCCGGGCGGTCCCCACCGGGTCGCGTTCGGCGACGGTGGCCACCACGTGCGCATGCAGGTCGAAGCCGTCGGGCGGCCGGACGGTGGCGGGCCGGGAGGTGACCGCGCCGCCGCGGACTCGACTGAGTTTGAACGTGCGAACCGCGTCACGGGCGACGTCGTGCCCCACGGCGTAGGTGCTGCCGCGGAAGGTGACCACACCCCACGGGTGCAGAGTGCGGGCCAGGTAGGGCTGCGCCGGGTTGGCGCGGTGCTCGAAACTGACCTGCCGCCGCCGGTCGATGCCCTCCAGTATCGCCAGCAGTGCCCCTTCGGCGCCGCGATCGGGCGCCATACCCGGCCCGGCACCGGCGCCGGGACCGTCGACGTCGAGGCCGCCGGCACGGAGTTTCTGCACCGCGGCCTGGGCCGCTGCGGACAGCTCCGGCGATTGCCACATCGCACCCGCGACGGCGACCGCGGTGGCCTCCTCCGGGTCGAGATCGATATCGCCGAGGGCGTACTCGTCGAAGGCGATCCGGTAGCCGGTGGCGGAGTTGATCCGGGAGATCGGCGCCACCTCGATCGGCACGCCGAGGTCCCGCAGGTCCGCCTTATCGCGCTCGAACATCCGCTCGAAGGCGTCGTCGTCGGAGTCCTTGTCGTAGCCCGCCACGTTCGCCCGGATGTAGTCCCGGTCCACCGGGAATCGGGTGGACAGCAGGCAGATCACCAGGTTGGTGAGCCGTTCGATTCGGGAAGTCGCCACGCGTCGATCTTACGTTCTATCCGCACGAATCGCTCACATCGACGCGATCAGACGCTCCACTCGTTCGTCGACATTGCGGAACGGGTCCTTGCACAGCACCGTCCGCTGCGCCTGATCGTTGAGCTTGAGGTGCACCCAGTCGACGGTGAAGTCCCGCCCGGCGGCCTGTGCGGCGGTGATGAAGTCGCCCCGGAGTTTGGCGCGGGTGGTCTGCGGGGGCGTCTTGACCGCCTCGTCGATCTCCTCGTCCGTGGTGATCCGGGCGGCGAGACCGCGGCGCTGCAGCAGGTCGAACACCCCGCGTCCGCGTTTGATGTCGTGGTACGCGAGATCGAGCTGAGCGATCTTCGGATCCGACAGTTCCATCGAGTACTTGTCCAGGTACCGCTGGAACAGTTTGCGCTTGATCACCCAGTCGATCTCGGTGTCCACGCCGCTGAAGTCCTGCGATTCGACCGCGTCCAGCGTGCGACCCCACAGGTCGACGACCCGCGTGAGCTGATCGTCGGGTTCCCGCGTGGCCAGATACTCGACGGCCTTCGCGTAGTACTCGCGCTGGATGTCCAGCGCCCCCGCCTGCCTCCCGCCGGCCAGGCGCACCTCGTGCCGGCCGGTGGTGTCGTGGCTGACCTCCCGGATCGCACGGATCGGGTTGTCCAGCGAGAAGTCCCGGAACTGCACTCCGGCCTCGATCATCTCCAGGACCAGGGTCGCGGTGCCGGTCTTGAGCATCGTGGTGGTCTCGGACATGTTGGAATCGCCCACGATCACGTGCAACCGGCGGTACTTCTCGGCGTCGGCGTGCGGCTCGTCGCGGGTGTTGATGATCGGCCGGCTGCGGGTGGTGGCGCTGGAGACGCCCTCCCAGATGTGTTCGGCGCGCTGGCTCAGGCAGTAGGTGGCGTGCTTGGGCGTGAGCAGCACCTTGCCCGCGCCGCAGATCAACTGCCGGGTCACCAGGAAGGGCAGGAGGACGTCCGAGATCCGGGAGAACTCCCCCACCCGGCCGACCAGGTAGTTCTCGTGGCAGCCGTAGGAGTTCCCGGCTGAGTCGGTGTTGTTCTTGAACAGGTAGATGTCGCCACCGATGCCCTCGTCCTGCAGGCGCTGCTCGGCGTCGAGCAGGAGGTCTTCGAGGACCCGTTCCCCGGCCTTGTCGTGTGCCAGCAGCTGGAGTACGGAATCGCATTCGGCAGTGGCGTACTCGGGGTGGCTGCCGACGTCGAGGTACAGGCGCGCGCCGTTCTGCAGGAAGACGTTCGAGCTGCGCCCCCACGACACCACACGACGGAACAGGTACCGGGCGATCTCATCGGGGCTCAGGCGACGGTGTCCGTGGAAGGTACACGTGACCCCGAACTCGGTCTCGATGCCCATGATTCGGCGCTGCACGTTTCGAACATACCCTCAGAGCGCGCCGGTCAGTCGTCGCCGTCGAGTTCCGGGTGTCGGCGGAAGTTGATCACCGCGGCCGCCAGGCCGCCCCAGACGACCACGATCGTGACGATCATCATCGTGATGGCTGCACCGCTCATGCTGTTACCTCCTGAGAGTTCGGTTCTGCGTCGGGGCCGGGCGAGTCCGGGCCGGCCTCATCACGGCCGCGGCGACCCGGGATCAAGGACATCCCCACACCGAACAGCAGCGCCGCACCCGCGACGCCCCAGCCGGCGGCCAGGAGGAAGTCCGTGGAGTAGCCGCTGTAGTTCTCCTTGAACTCGGAGAGCAGGCTGTCGACGCTCATCCAGATGAGCATGGCCGGCGTGACGACGCCGAGCAGCACCAGCCAGAGCTTGCCGATCCGGAAGCTGGACACCGCGTCAACGTGCCCCTGCAGCAGCGGCAGGATGCGCAGCACGTAGGTGGCGATCACGAGCGCGGCGAGCGCGGCCAGCACGATGCCGTAGGCGTTGATGAAGTGATCGACCGCGTCGAGGATGTACAGACCGTTCTCGGTCGGGAAGAAGGCGATCGAGACCGCCGCGGTCGCTCCGCCGACGGCCAGCACCGCAGGGACCCGGCCGAGGCCGGTGCGGTCCTGCACCGCGGCGACGATCACCTCGACGATGCTGATCAGCGAGGTGACACCGGCCAACAGGAGGGAGCCGAAGAACAGGACGCCGAACAGCGAGGATCCGCCGCTGAGCTCGGAGATGATCTGCGGGAAGGCGATGAACGCCAGCCCGGTACCGCCCTTGACGACTTCATCGATCGGCACCTGGGCCTGCAGCGCCATGAACCCGAGGGTGGCGAACACGCCGATACCGGCGAGGATCTCGAAGGCACTGTTGGCGAAGCCGGCGACCAGGGCGGATCCGGTGAGGTCGGCCTTGCGCTTGAGGTACGACGAATAGGTCACCATGATGCCGAAGCCCACGGACAAGGAGAAGAAGATCTGGCCGTAGGCCGAGCGCCACACCTTGCCGTCGGTGATGGCGGACCAGTCCGGCGTGAACAGGGCGTTGAGGCCCTCAGCGGCGCCGGGCAACAGCAGTGCGCGCACCACCAGGATCCCGAACAGGATGAGCAGCAGCGGGATGAAGACCTTGTTCGCCAATTCGATTCCGCGTTTGACGCCCAGCGCCAGCACCACTAGGGCCACTACCCAGATGCCGACCAGTGGCCACAGCACACCGGGCACGAAGGCGCCCAGGATGGCCGGGGCGTCGGCGACCTGGAGGAAGTCCTTCTGGAAGAACGAGGCTGGGTCGCTGCCCCACGACTTGTCCAGGGAGAAGCCGACGTACCGCACCGCCCAGGCCAGGATCACCGCGTAGTAGGTGGCGATGAAGAAACAGATGCCGACCTGCCACCAGCCGACGAAGGCGGCCGGACGCCCCAGGCGGCGCATCGCTCGCGGCGCCGAGGCGCGGGCCCGGTGTCCCACCGCGTACTCGAAGATCAGCAGGGGAATGCCCGCGGACAGCAGGGCGATCAGGTAGGGCACCATGAAGGCGCCGCCGCCGTTGTCGTAGGCCTCCTTGGGGAACCGCCAGATGTTGCCGAGTCCCACCGCCGAGCCGATCGCGGCGAGCAGGAAACCCGCTCGCGTTCCCCATTGCTCTCGCGGGCGATCGATCGTCGCCTCGGTCACTTGAACCTCCCTGTGTCACTCGGTCAACTGCTGCTGGTGTCGACCGTAGCGTTCGCCGGGCTCGAATCGGACGGAACGGCGGCAATCGGGCTTCTCGCCGGCGTGCTATGGAACCGTGTGCAGACTCAGCCGAGGAGTTCGGTGACCCTCGCGTCGGACAGTCGCTGGAAGGCGCGACGGGGACGGGTGTGGTCCAGGATCGCGACCTCGAGTTCGCCGGCCGTGAACGACTTCCGCTCCGGGGCCGTCGACGAGGCCGCCGCCGACGTGGTCTTCGACGAGGCCGACGAGCCCGTCGAGGAGCCGTTCGACGGTGCCTCCGCCCCGAGTGCCCGCACCGCGAGTCCCAGTGCCGCAACGAGATCCAGGCCCTCCCGGTAGCCGTCGGTGAGTTCCGGGGTGATCGACTCGGTCTGCCCGCCCATGACCACGAACTGCTTCTCATCACCCACCGAGCCGTCGTAACCGACCCGGTACAGCCGCGACGCGGTGACCTCGGGAGTACCGACCTCGGCGACGCACAGCTCGACCTCGTAGGGCTTGGCCTGCTCGGTGAACACGGTTCCCAGAGTGGACGCGTAGGCATTGGTCAGCGACCAGCCGGTCACATCACGCCGGGAGTACTGGTAGCCGCGGGTATCGGCGAACTGGATCCCGGCCCGGCGCAACGACTCGAACTCGTTGTACTTGCCGACCGCGGCGAAACCGATCCGGTCGTAGATCTCACTGATCTTGTTCAGCGAGCTCGGGTTGTCCGCGACGAACAGCACGCCGTCGGCGTACTTGAGCACCACGACACTGCGTCCCCGCGCGATCCCCTTGCGCGCCAATTCGGAACGGTCGCGCATGACCTGCTCGGCCGACGCGTAGTACGGAAAGGTCACGGCAGTTCCTCTCCCGCGGTGCGACGGGCGACCACCCGCTCGGTGGCGGCCGCCACCTCGGTCTCGGCGAGTTCGACGGCGCCGTCGGCGGTGATCGCGATCGCCGTCGGGTAGAGCCCGCGAAGCACGTCCGGTCCGCCGGTCGCGGTGTCGTCGTCGGCGGCGTCGAACAGGGCCTCGGCGGCGACGTCGAGCGCACCGTCGGCATCGAGACCGGCCCGGAACCGCTTCTTGATCGACGACTTGGCCCAGGCCGAGCCGGAACCGATGGCGTGGAAGCCGGTCTCGTCGTGCCAGTCACCGGTCACGTCGTAGGAGACGATGCGTCCGTGGGAGGTGAGCTCGTCGAAACCGACCAGCAGCGGTACCGCTACCAGACCCTGCAGGGCCGCACCGAAATTGCTGCGGACCATGCCGCCCAGTCGGTTCGCCTTGCCCTCGAAGGTGAGTGGGATCCCTTCGATCTTCTCGTAGTGTTCGAGCTCCACCGTGAACAGTTTGACGATCTGCTTCGCGATCCCGGCGGTACCGGCGATACCGACCGCGGTCAGGTCGTCGGCGACGAAGGTCTTGACGATGTCGCGTTGGGCGATCAGGTTGCCCATGGTGGCGCGCCGGTCACCGGCGATCAGCACACCGCCGGCGAACGCCACTGCGACGATGGTGGTGCCGTGCGGGATCTCCCCCGCACCGTCGGACCCGGCGGCGCGACCGGGCAGCGCATCGGGCGCCACCGCAGCGAGGTGTTCGACGAACGACGAACCGCCGGGCAGGCGCGTCACTGGCCGCCCTTCTGCACGTACGCGCGGACGAAGTCCTCGGCGTTCTCCTCGAGCACGTCGTCGATCTCGTCGAGCAGATCGTCCGTCTCGTCGGTCAGCTTGTCGATGCGTTCCTGGCCCGCTCCCGAGGGCGCGCCCGCAAGATCGTCGTCGTCCGAACCGCCACCGCGCTTGACCTGATCCTGAGCCATCTCGCTGCCTCCTTAGCGACCGTGCCCGGGGTATTCGCCCGGTGATTCAACACTACCGGCCTAGACTGCTGACGTGGATCCGTACACGCCGCCTGGAATGCCCGAACCCGTCCTCGTGAGCATCGGCGACATTCACTGCACGCGCACCGAGGTGATCACTCCGGCCGGACGCTTCCCGATCACGGGAGCGCAGTGGACGGTGGCCGATCACACCACGAGCACCCGGGCCATTCCGACCTGGGCGATCGTGCTGGCGATCGTCGGCGCGTTCGTGGTCTGCCTGTTCTCCCTGTTCTTCCTCCTGGTGAAGGAGGACCGGACCCAGGGATTCCTGCAGGTGACCGTGTTCGGGCCGGAGGGACGCTCGTTCACCACCAGCATCCCGGTCACCACCCCGCACGCGGCGGGGGACGTCTTCGGACGAGTCGCCTACGCCCGCAACCTCAGCATCGGGATGTAGTCGAGTTCCGCGGGCGCAGGCGCACCACCGGGATGGGCCGACGGGTCTTGCGCTGATAGGCGCTGTACCGACCGCCGTTGTTGGCGTCCGCGAGGTCCCAGAGCCGCTGGTAGTCGCCGTCGCCCGGACGGAGCGCTTCGACGGTGGCGGTGAACCGGTCCGTTCCGACCTGCACGTCCACGGTTCCCGCAGCCACCATGTTGTGCAACCACGCCGGATTGCGCGGTGCGCCGCCCTTCGACGCCACCAGGATGTAGTCGGCACCGTCCCGGGCGTAGGTGAGCACCGTGGTACGCGGCTGCCCGGACCTGGCACCGACGGTACGCACGATCAGGCTCGGGACGCCGAACAGCAGCTTGTGACCGATCCGCCCGCCGGAACGCACGTACAGCTCTCCGTGCGCCTTCAGTACCTCCGGGAACGCCTTCGTGTACATCCTGCCGAGAGCACCTGCGATGTCCATGGTTCTAGCCTCGCAGGGAGTCGACGAGTTCGCGGGCGGATGCGGCACCGTCGAGCAGTGCACCGACGTGCTCCTTGGTGCCGCGCAGGGGTTCGAGGGTGGGGATCCGCACCAGGGAATCGGCTCCGATGTCGAAGATCACCGAGTCCCAGCTGGCAGCCGCGACGTCGCCGCCGAAGCGGCGCATGCACTCGCCGCGGAAGTACGCCCGGGTCGATTCCGGCGGGGACGTGACCGCGTCAAGCACCTGCTGTTCGGTGATCAGACGCTTCATCGAACCGCGGGCGACCAGTCGGTTGTACAGGCCCTTGTCCAGGCGGACGTCCGAGTACTGCAGGTCGACCAGCTGCAGTTTCGACGCACCCCAGCCCAGGCCCTCCCGCTGTCGGATGCCTTCGAGCAGCCGGAGTTTGGCGGGCCAGTCCAGTTCATCGGCGAGCCGCATCGGATCGTCGGCGAGGGTGTCGAGCACCCGCACCCAGGTGGCGTGCACATCCAGCGCCCGGGCGTCACCGGAGCCGTCGAGGAACCTGCCGACCCGGTCCGCGTACTCGCGCTGGATCTGTAACGCGGTCAGGGAGCGGCCGTCCGCCAATTCCAACCGCTGCTGCAGGCTCAGGTCCCGGGAGACCTGGTGCACGGCCGAGACCGGCGCCGCGAGTTGCAGATCGGACAGGTCGACGCCGGCTTCGATCAGATCCAGGACCAGTGCAGACGCACCGACCTTGAGGTAGGTCGCGGTTTCGGCGAGGTTCGCATCCCCGATGATGACGTGCAGCCGCCGGTACTTGTCGGGATCGGCGTGCGGCTCGTCCCGGGTGTTGATGATCCCCCGCTTGAGGGTGGTCTCGAGTCCCACTTCGACCTCGATGTAGTCGGCGCGCTGTGAGAGCTGGAAGCCAGGCTCGTCGCCGCTGACGCCGATCCCGACCCGGCCACTGCCGCAGAACACCTGCCGGGTCACGAAGAACGGGGTCAGGCCGGTCACGATCGCCGCGAACGGGGTGTCCCGGCGGCACAGGTAGTTCTCGTGCGTGCCGTAGGAGGCGCCCTTACCGTCGATGTTGTTCTTGTACAACTGCAGGGCCGGAGCACCGGGCACCGTCGAGGCCGACCTGGCCGCCGCGTCCATCACCCGCTCTCCGGCCTTGTCCCAGATCACCGCATCGAGCGGGTCGGTGACCTCGGGTGCCGAGTACTCCGGGTGGGCGTGGTCGACGTACAGCCGTGCTCCGTTGGTGAGGATCATGTTCGCCGCGCCGATCTCGTCGGCGTCGATGATCGGCGCCGGACCACCGCGACCCAGGTCGAATCCCCGGGCGTCCCGCAACGGCGATTCGAGGTCGTAGTCCCAGCGGGTGCGCTTGGTGCGGGCCACCGCCGCCGCGGCGGCGTAGGCGAGCACCGCCTGCGTCGAGGTCAGGATCGGATTCGCGGAGGGGTCCTTCGGCGCGGAGATCCCGTACTCCACCTCGGTGCCGATGATGCGCTGCATGTCGACCACCCTATCGGCATCCGGTCGGCCCGCTCAGCGGGCAGTACGGGAGATCCTGGCGCGAGTCACCAGCCACAGCACGACCGCCATCGCGGCGAGCACGCCCATCGAAACACCCCATTGCAGCGGGGTCGCATCCCACAGCGGATCGACGGTCGACGGTTCCAGGTCCCCGGTCTTCGGGTTCGGTACCGAGGTGACGCGCTGCAGGTCGACGGTCGACGATGCGGCGGCGAACCCCCACCGGGACGGGAACAGCCACGCCACCTGCTCCAGGCCGGGACGGTTGTTCAGTTCGAACAGGCCGCCACTCATCACCAGCTGCACCATGACCACCACCACCAGCAGCGGCATCACCTGCTCGCTGGAGCGTGCCAGTGCCGAGATGAGCAGTCCCACCAGCGTCGAGACGCAGGCCAGAAGGATGATGTCGATCACCAGCTCCGGCGACGGATTCGCCAGCACAGCGCCCTGCGCGGCGTCTCCGGTCTGCCCCGCCCCGGGACGCTTGATCCCCAGCAGCACGATCGTCATCATGATCGAGACCTGCACCGTCGCCGCGAAGAAGAAGACGACGGTCTTGGCCAGCAGGTACGCCCCCGGGCCGAGCCCCACGGCGTGCTCCCGCTGGAAGATCGCCCGCTCACCGACCAGGTCCCGGGCCGTCAGCGCGGCGCCCATGAAACAGGCTCCCACCACGAGCAGCACCAGGATCATCGTCGGCCCGGTCGGGGCCTCCCCCTTGGCGAGGCCCGACAGCCCCTCCTTGGCCGGCACCAGCAGAGTGATCCCGCCCAGCACTATCGGCATGAGCAGCAGGAACACCAAGTAGCCCCGGTCGGCCAGGATCAGACGCAGCTGTCGCCGCGCCACCACCGACAACTGCCTGCCCACCGACGTCTCCGGGGCCTTCGTCGGTGTCGGCCACGACCCGCCAGGACCACTCGGACCGGGCGGAGGCGGTGCGGGGTTGCCGGCCCGGTACCGCTGCCAGGCGACGTCCGGCTGGCGAGCGACGAAATCGAAGATCTCGGCCCAGTCGCCGGTCCCCATCGCCGCGTGGACCCGCTTCGGCGGGCCGCAGTAGGCGGTCTTCCCGCCGGGCGCGAGCAACAGGACCTGATCGCACATGTCGATGTGGGTCAGCGAGTGGGTCACCACGATCACCACTCGGCCGGCGTCGGCGAGCCGCCTCAGCGTCTGCATCACCTGCCGGTCCAACGCCGGGTCCAGGCCGGAGGTGGGCTCGTCGAGGATCAGCAGAGACGGCCCGGTGAGCAGTTCCATCGCCACCGAGGCCCGCTTGCGCTGGCCACCGGAGAGCTTGTCCACCCGGGTCTTCTTGTGCTCGGTCAGCTGAAGCTCGGCGAGCACACCGTCGATCACCTGGTCTCGATCGGATTTCGACATGTCCGGCGGCAGGCGAAGTTCGGCGGCGAACCGCAGCGCCTGCTGGACGGTGAGCTGCCGGTGCAGGACGTCGTCCTGCGGGACCATCCCGATGCGCGAGCGCAGCGCGTCGAAGTCGCGGTGCACCTCTCGGCCCTCGAACTCGACCCGCCCCACCGTCGGGGTCACCGCCCCGGAGACCACCCGCGAGACCGTCGACTTACCGGCACCCGACGGCCCGATCACCGCGGTCAGGGTTCCCGGTGCGGCGCGGAAGTCCACCCCGTGCAGCAGGGTCTTGTTCCCGTCCACGGTGAGGGTGATGCCCTGCGCCACCAGTCCGGCGCCGGCGAACTGCTGCGCCTTCGGGCGTTGCAGGCGACCGTTCTCCACGATCAGATCGGAATTGCCGACCGTGACCAGATCACCGTCCGCGAGGCTGGTCGGAGACTGGATCCGCCGGCCGTTGACCTGAGTGCCGTTGGCCGAGCCGAGGTCCTCGATCACCAGGCCGCGGCCACCGGTGAGCAGCCGGGCGTGCCGGCGCGAGACCAGCATGTCGCCGAGCGCGATGTCGTTGTCCGGCGTGCGGCCGATCGTCACCTCACCGGTACCGGTGGGCGGCGGCGGCAACTTCTGCACCTGGTAGAGGCCGGTGTTGCCGGCCATCGCCCGCAGATGGGGCGGGAGTTCCGGGCCGCGCCCGGTGGGCGGCGGGCCGATCCGCCCGGTCAGACCGGTGAGCGGCGGGATCTGCGGGCCGGACCCGGTCGGGACCGGGGGCACCCCGGCCGGGGCGGACGCCGGCTGCGGCATCCGGACCGACGGTGGCGCACTGTGCGCGCCGGGAGCGGCTGCGAGGGTGACCGGCGCACCGGTCCGCGGATCGCCGAACATCAACAGCTGGGTACCGCCGACGGGTGTCGCGGGCCGGGCGACTCCCCCTGCGAACACACCGTTGGTACTGCGATCGGTGAGCACCCACCCGGACGGGCCGCTGGTCGCGACCGCATGGATCCGCGAGACCAGCGGGTGGCTGATCGTCACATCCGCCTCGAGGGCGCGCCCGAAGGTGACCGTCGCACCCGCGGGGAATGTCAGTGTCTGTCCGTTCACCGTGACGGTGAGGCCGGAATGCTGCGTGCTCATCACGTACGACTATATTCAGGCGCCGCTTGCGCTGCGCTGATGCCGCGGTTGCACGGCACCGTCACGATGATGAAGCCGCTGCTACAGGTACTGGCCGGTGTTGTTCTCGGTGTCGATCGCCCGCGACGCACTGGAGTTCTTGCCGGTCACCAGGGTGCGGATGTACACGATCCGCTCGCCCTTCTTGCCGGAGATGCGTGCCCAGTCGTCGGGGTTCGTCGTGTTCGGCAGGTCCTCGTTCTCGGCGAACTCCTCGACGATCGAATCGAGCAGGTGGGTGATCCGCAGCCCCGGGGCCCCGGTTTCCAAGAACCCCTTGATGGCGTGCTTCTTCGCCCGGTCCACGACGTTCTGGATCATCGCACCCGAGTTGAAGTCCTTGAAGTACATGACCTCCTTGTCGCCGTTGGCGTAGGTCACCTCCAGGAACCGGTTGTCGTCGGTCTCCGCGTACATCCGCTCGACGACCCGCTCGATCATCGCCTTCACGCAGGCCTCGCGGTCACCGCTGAACTCCGCCAGATCCTCCTCGTGGATCGGCAGTTCCGCGGTGAGGTACTTGGAGAAGATGTCGATCGCACCCTCGGCGTCGGGTCGCTCGATCTTGATCTTCACGTCCAGGCGGCCGGGGCGCAGGATCGCCGGGTCGATCATGTCCTCGCGGTTCGAGGCGCCGATCACGATGACGTTCTCCAGACCCTCGACACCATCGATCTCGCTGAGCAACTGCGGGACCACGGTGGTCTCGACGTCGGAGCTGACTCCGGAGCCGCGGGTGCGGAAGATCGAGTCCATCTCGTCGAAGAAGACGATCACCGGGGTGCCCTCGGAGGCCTTCTCCCGGGCGCGCTGGAAGATCAGCCGGATGTGCCGCTCGGTCTCGCCGACGAACTTGTTCAGCAGCTCCGGACCCTTGATGTTGAGGAAGTACGACTTGACCTCGCGCGAGTCGTCACCGCGGACCTCGGCGATCTTCTTCGCCAGCGAGTTCGCGACGGCCTTCGCGATGAGCGTCTTGCCGTTACCGGGCGGGCCGTACAGCAACACCCCCTTCGGCGGCCGTAGCGAGTAGTCCTTGAACAGGTCCTTGTGCAGGAACGGTAGTTCCACCGCATCCCGGATCAGCTCGATCTGCCGGCCCAGGCCACCGATGTCGGAGTAGTCGACGTCCGGCACCTCCTCCAGCACCAGGTCCTCGACCTCCGCCTTGGGGATCCGCTCGAAGGCGTAGCCGGCCTTGGTGTCCACCAGCAGCGAATCCCCGACCCGCAGCTTGCGGACGGGCGTTCCGAACTCGTCGAGCCCCGGATCGTCGGTGGCCTGCACCGACAACGGAGCGGCCAGCCGCACCACGCGCTCCTCGTCGGCGTGGCCGACGACCAGAGCACGGACACCGTCGTCGAGGATCTCCCGGAGTGTGCAGATCTCGCCGACGGACTCGAACTCACCGGCCTCGACCACGGTCAGCGCCTCGTTCAAGCGCACCGTCTGGCCGGTGGCGAAGGTGCTGACGTCGACGTTCGGTGAGCAGGTCAACCGCATCTTGCGTCCGGAGGTGAAGACGTCCACGGTGTCGTCCTCGTAGGTGCCAAGCAGCACCCCGTAGCCCGACGGTGGCTGCCCCAGCCGTTCGACCTCCTCACGGAGGGTGAGCAACTGGCTGCGGGCGTCACGCAGGGTCTCGAGCAGCTTCGCGTTGCGGGCGTTGAGCGCGTCGACCCGCTCGCGCAGCGCGGCGGCGGACGTGGCCTGCGAGTTCCCCGGCGACGGGGTCGCCGGCCGGTTCTGATCCGGTTCAGTCACGAGAACTCCCTTCCAGTGGGACTCCTAACGCTACCCCTTGTTGGACCGGCGCTGCGGGCGCGGCGCGACCGTGCCGTCCGCCAGGCGCCGGCAGGTGACCAGGAAGGCGGTGTGTCCCTGCATCCGGTGCGAGGGCCGAACCGCCAAGCCGACGACGTGCCATTCGCGGACCAGCGCCTCCCAGGAGCGAGGTTCGGTCCACAGCGCCTGTTCGCGGATCGCCTCGACCACCTTCGACAGCTGCGTGGTGGTCGCCACGTACACCGTCAGCACACCACCGGGCACCAGCGCCCTGCCGACCGCGTCGAGGACGTCCCACGGTGCCAGCATGTCCAGGACCACCCGGTCGACCTGCGGGCCGTCGTAATCCTTGAGATCTCCGAGCTGCAGGTTCCAATTGTCGGGACGGCCGCCGAAGAACTCCTCGACGTTCTGCGCGGCGTAATCGGCGTGGTCCTCGCGGACCTCCCACGACGTGACCGACCCTTGCGGACCCACGGCGCGCAGCAGCGAACAGGTGAGCGCACCGGACCCGGCTCCGGCCTCCAGCACCCGCGCACCCGGGAAGACGTCGCCCTCGGCCACGATCTGGGCAGCGTCCTTGGGGTAGATCACCTGGGCTCCGCGCGGCATGGACAGCACGTAGTCGGTCAGCAGCGGCCGCAGCGCCAGATACGGGGTGCCGTTGACGGCCTTGACCACCGAACCCTCGGGAGCGCCGATCAGTTCGTCGTGCCGGATGCCGCCCTTGTGGGTGTGGAACTCCTTGCCGGCCTCGAGATGGACGGTGAACTTCCGGCCCTTCGCGTCCGTCAGTTGTACTCGGTCGCCCACTACGAAGGGGCCGCTGTTCGCCATAGCGGAACATCCTCCCAGCCACCCCGGCCGGCTGGCGAATCCGGCCTGCGGTAGGACTGGAGACCATGGACAGCGAAGCGTTCTTCCGTCCCGCCGGTGTGCTCGTCGACAGTGGGAACGGCGACGGTCAGGCGTACGAGGTCTTCGATCCGACTCCCGCCACCGCGAGCGTCTGGGCCACGACCATGCAGCACGGTGCTCCGCCGGCCGCCCTCCTGGTGCGCGCGATGGAGGCACTGGTGAGTGAGGGCTCGCGGATCTCCCGGGTCACCGTCGACCTGCTGGGCGTGGTGCCGATCACCCGGACCCGGGTGCGGGCGCGGGTGGTGCGTCCGGGACGGACGATCTGCCTGGTCGCCGCCGAGATGGACTGCCAGGGCGAAGACGGTTCCTATCGCACCGTGGCGAAGGCGCAGGCGTGGGCGTTGGCGACGTCGGACACCACGGAGTTCGCCCGCGATCTGTCCCATGCGCTGCCGCCGGCAGCCGATGCCCAGGGATCCGTGCCGGACTTCTTCGCCCACCTCAAGGATCAGGGCTTCCTCGGCGCCTGCGAGTGGCGCTTCGTCGATCGCCCGGACCTGCCCGACGGTGCGGACGGGCCCCGGCAGTGCTGGATCCGGGCGCGGATTCCGCTGGTCGACGGGGAGCGGCCGTCGCCGCTGGTACAGGTCTTCTCAGTGATCGACGCCGCCAACGGGGTCGCGGCGTACCTCGACCCCACCCGGGTCACCTGGATGAACCTGGACATGACGGTGCATCTGCACCGCTCACCGCAGCCGGTGGACGGGTGGGTCGGTGTGATCGCCGATCAGCTGGTGGGTGGTGAGGGCATCGGCACCACCGCCTCGCGCATCCACGACGCATCCGGCGCCTTCGCGGTGGGTGCGCAGACACTCCTGGTGGCCGCGCGGTAGGCGGACGTTACTCGAACGCGATCAGGGCGGCCTGACCACTCTCGGCCGCGGCGGTGTAGAACTCCGCCAGTTCGGAGTAGGCCGATCGCAGGTAGTCGATCGTGTCCGGTGTACTCCAGTCCTGCACCGGGCCGATTCCCGCCGCCGACCGAACAGACTCGGCGGTGATGACGGCCTGCACGGGGTGAGCCGCGACTGCGGCTGCTGCGGCGCGCACATCAGCCGCCGGAACGCCGCGCATGGGTCCGTATCCGTTGTCCGAGTCCGCGATCGGCGTGCCCGCGAACACCAGCGGCGCGGGAAATCCCTGCGCAGTCAGGACGGCGTCAAGGGCGTCATGGGCCTTGTCGATATCGGTGACACGCCCCTTGTCGTCCCACTCCTCACGTGTCTCGTAGAACGCGTCCAGATCGAAGGACGATCCGCTCAGCAAGGAGAGTTCGGATTCGGTGACCCGGATGTAGGTGGCGACGGCCGACATGGCCACCACAGTAGATCCTGCACCGGGCCGACGCCCGGCCTCAGAAGCGGCAGCTGCGGATATCGGTCATCAGGATCGCCTTGGCGCCGAGCTCGGCGAGATCGTCCATGACGTCGTTGGCGTCCTTGCGTGGCACCATCGCGCGGACCGCGACCCAGGCGTCGTCGGTCATCGGTGCCACGGTCGGTGATTCCAGCCCGGGGGTGACCGCGACGGCGCGGTCGAGCAGCGGACGCGGGCAGTCGTAGTCGAGCATCACGTACCGCCGGCCGTAGACGACACCCTTGAGCCGAGCGGTGAGCTGGTCACGCGAACGGTCGGTTCCGCCGCCGACCCGCTCGATCAGCACTCCCTCGGAGTCGCACAGCGATTCGCCGAAAGCGACCAGGTTGTTCTGACGCAGCGAGCGGCCCGACTCGACGACGTCGGCGATCAGGTCGGCGACGCCGAGCTGGATCGAGATCTCCACGGCACCGTCGAGCCGGATGACCTCGGCGGAGATGCCCCGCGCCGCGAGGTCCCGGCGCACCAGCGTCGGGTACGAGGTGGCGACCCGCTTGCCCCGCAGGTCCTCGACGGTCCAGTCGGTACCGGCCGGTCCTGCGTACCGGAAGCTCGACCGGCCGAAACCCAGGGCGAGTCGCTCGGTGAACTCGGCGCCGGAGTCCAGTGCGAGGTCGCGGCCGGTGATACCCATGTCGAGGTCACCGGACCCGACGTACAGAGCGATGTCCTTGGGGCGGAGGAAGAAGAACTCGACGTCGTTGGCGTTGTCGAGAACGGTGAGGTCCTTGGCATCCGAGCGGCGGCGGTATCCGGCCTCGCTGAGGATGGCGGCGGCGGCCTCGGAGAGCGCGCCCTTGTTCGGTACGGCGACCCGCAACATGGGTATGTGTGTCCTTCTCAGGTCAGAGGTAGGAGTAGACGTCGTCGAGCGTCAGCCCGCGCTTGACCAGCAGCACCTGCAGCCAGTACAGCAGCTGCGAGGCCTCCTCGGCGAGCTCGGCGTCGCCCTGGTGCTCGGCGGCGATCCACACCTCACCGGCTTCTTCGAGCACCTTCTTGCCCAGGAAATGGATACCGCGGTCCAATGCCTCGACGGTCCCGCTCCCTGCGGGCCGTGCCTCGGCCTTCTCGGACAACTCCGCGAACAGCGTCTCCATGGTCTTCACGGCGGCCATTGTCCCACGCGTTACATCGTGGCCCGGCGAGCAGGGTTGCGCCGGGGCACCGGCGCTGCGGTGGCCCGGTGGTGGCCCCCGCCACATTCACCGCTGCTGGGCCTGCGTTCCGACCCGTTGACGATTAGCGTGTGTAACCATGAACCTTCGTTGGTTTGCGCTCGGCGCACTCGTGGTCGTACCGCTCGCCGGGTGTTCCTCGGCCTCCGATGAGACCGCGAGCGGTCCGGTCAGCTTCTCCCCGGTCGCCGTCGGCGCGGTCCCGCCGTCGGCCCCGGCGACCGGCGCGGAGGTTCCCCGGGCCGCCGCGGGCACCGTCTGCGGTTCGGTCTCGGCGGCTTCGGGCGGCGCCGCGGTGGTGATCCGGGAGGGCCGGGCCAATTGCGCCGAAGCGCTACGGGTGGCCCGCGCCTACTCCGCCGCTGCGGTCAACGCCGACGGACAGGCCGTGACGGTGGAGACCTCCGGCTGGCGCTGTTCGGCGCGCCTGACGGATTCGGCGGCACTGTGCCGCAGCGAGGCCGCGGCGTTCAGCGTCGGCTGACTCCCAGCACCGCCGCGCTGGACAGCGTGCCGACGTGCACCGCGCCGTCGGCGACGGGGGCCGGGCCCACCGTCAGTACCGCACAGCCCGCGTCCAGCGCCGCCCGTGCGCCGGTCGGTGAATCCTCGACCGCCACGCAGTCGACCGCTGGAGCTCCCGCCAGCGATGCGCCGAGCAGATACGGATCGGGCGCCGGTTTCGGGTTGTTCACCTCGTCCCCGCAGACCGTCGCCACGAATCGCTCCCGGCCCAGGGTGTGCAGCGCGTGTTCGGTGATCTCACGGATCGTGTTGGTCACCAGGACCAGCGGGATGCCGGACTCGGCGAGCCGGTCGAGCGTCTGCCGCGCGCCGGGTTGCCACGGGATGCCACCGTCGAACAACTCCACCACCCGGTTCGACACCCACCGCTGCGCACCGGCGTAGTCGCGGTCGGCCTCCGGGACCTGCGCGAAATCGTAGAGTTTGCGCAGCGCATCACCGGTCGCGTTGCCGAGGGTGGCCGCGCGCGCCTCGGCGGTGATGTCCAGGCCCAGGCCGCGGGTGAACTCGGCGACGGCGATGTCCCACAGCTTCTCCGAATCGAGCAGGGTGCCGTCCATGTCGAACAGGACCGCCGCGGGGGAACTGGGGACACTCATGCCGCACACCCTAGGTGGCTACCGGTACGGGGTGTTAATTCGCTCGTCACCACGGCTTCGGTTATCTGTGCTTGGCTTCGCCCCATGCGCAATCGCAGGCTGCTGACCGCCCTCGCCGTCACCACGTCCGTCTCGCTGCTCGCCGCGTGCGGCACCAGCTCCGACGGTGCCTCCGCACCGTCCTCGTCGCTCTCGGCATCGGCGGGCGCATCCGGTTCGTCGGCACCCAAGCCCACGTTCACCGTGCCCGGCCTCGATGACCTGCCCGCCGCGAACCCGAACCAGGTGCACCTGCTGGCGTTCAACGACTTCCACGGCAACCTGCAGCCGCCCACCGGCTCCACCGGCAAGATCGGTGGCAGGGAAGCAGGCGGCGCCGCGTACTTCGCCACCGCTCTGGCGCGACTCAAGCAGCAGTACCCGAACAACATCACCGTCGGCGCGGGCGATCTGGTCAGCGCCAGCCCGCTGGTGTCGGCGCTGTTCCGGGACGAGCCGACGGTGAAGTTCCTGAGCAGCGTCGGTCTGCAGGCTTCGGCGGTGGGCAACCACGAGTTCGATCACGGCACCATCGAACTCGAGCGGCTGCAGAAGGGCGGGTGCTCACCGCAGGGCTGTGAGCCCGGGGAGCCGTTCACCGGCGCCGGGTATCAGTACCTGGCCGCGAACGTGACCAACGCACAGGGACAGCTCCCGCCCGGCACCGTGCCGTGGAAGATGTTCGAGGCCGGGGGGCGCAAGATCGCCGTGGTGGGCACCGTCACCCCGGAGACCGCCACGATCGTCGCGCCCGAGGGGGTGCGCGGCTACACCTTCGGCGACGAGGCCGCCGCGATCAACAAGTACATCCCGGAGATGCAGGCCGCCGGTGCCCAGGCGATCGTCGCCACCATGCACGACGGCGGCTCGCAGAAGGGTGCCGGTGAGGCGGACCCGAACGCCTGCAAGGACGTCTCGGCACCGACCACCGATCTGGCCGCGAAGATCGACCCGGCGGTGACCGCCATCGTGACCGGCCACTCGCACCAGGCCTACAACTGCACCATCGGGGGCCGCACCGTCACCCAGGCCGCGTCCTACGGGCGGCTGATCACCGACGTCACCCTGGACTTCAGCGGCCCTACGGCGAAGTCGACGTCCGCGGTGAACCGTGTGGTCAGCCGGGACCTCCCCGCCGATGCCGCCACGCAGAAGCTGATCGACTTCTATCAGAAGGAGTCGAAGCCGCGCGCGGACCGGGTGATCGGCAAGATCCCCACCGACCTCAAGCGTGAGGCCTTCCCGGGTGGTGATTCGCCGCTCGGCGACGTGATCGCCGACGCGATGCTGTTCAGCACTCGACCGCCGAACCAGGCGGGCGGCCAGATCGCCCTGATGAACCCGGGCGGTGTCCGCTCCGACCTCAAGGGTGGCGATGTCAGCTACGGTGCCGCGTACACCGTGCAACCCTTCGGCAACCAGGTGGTCACCGTCTCGCTGACCGGGCAGGAGATCATCGATCTGCTGGAGCAGCAGTGGAAGAACCCGGACAAGACCACGATCCTGGCACCGTCGGGCATGACCTACAGCTACGACCCGAACGGTGCCCCGAACCGTAAGGTGATCCGCGACAGCGTCAAGGTCGGCGATCAGCCGATCAACACCGTCGCCAAGTATCGGGTGACCACGAACAACTTCCTCGCGGCCGGCGGTGACGGATTCAGCGTGTTCACCCGCTCGACGGACCTGACCGTCGGTGGCGTGGATCTGGATGCCTTGGAGAAGTACCTGCAGGCGAACCCGGCCCTGCAGGTGCCCACCAGCCGGATCACGAAGCAGTAGGGACCGCATCTTGAGTGTTCACTCAACGAATCACTTTCCAGGACGAGCGCTTGATTTCGCTGTGACAACCACCAAACGCATCTGTGCTGGAGGAGTCGCTACATGCCTACTCCTGATTGCTGGATGCTCCGAGAACGGGGCCACGTCCGCAGATGGACCGACAACAGCCACGGCTTCAGCTCCGCATACCAGCTCAGCGGCATCGTCCTCCGATTCGCGTACGTCACAGGCTTCCACCAGCCCGAACAGCATTTCAGAGTCCCCACACAGCAAGGCACCTAAGCCTTCCGGTGTCGATCTGGACAGCCTGGTAGAGGTGCCCATGGGCTCGTCATATTTCACAGGGCAGGGTTCCGGTTACAGGGGTACCCACTTCCAGACTCCTGACGGATCAGTGAAGTGCAATATCAAGGGGCTCACCACTGGTTCTGCAGCGATCTGCTATTCGCCCACCGCAGACTTCACGAGAATCAAGATCTCCTCTCGCAGTAGCGATCCCAGGAGTGCGAATTCCGTCGGCTGGTCCAGCGGCGAGCAGGAAACCTACGCCCGTTACAGCGATGCCCCACTCGCCGCACTCTTCCAGGGTGATCTGTTCAACGGGAGCAGCGCCGCTCTGGATCCTGGCCAGAAGGTCACCGTCCCGGTGAACCTATTGTCCGAAACCGTGATCTGCGGGAATCGTGGCAACAACATCACCTGCGTCGTCAAGCGGACTTCGCACGGTTTCACCATCTCCAAGACCTCCGTAACCGTCTGGTAGGCCTCGCCGCGTCTCCGCCGACGCTGCTTCAGATCTGCAGTCAGACGGTTGAGCAGTTCAGGTGTTGAAGTACTTGGCCTCGGGGTGCGTGAGTACGAAGGCATCGGTCGACTGCTCCGGATGCAGCTGCAGTTCCTCGGACAACTCCACGCCGATCCGGCCGGGTTGCAGCAGGTCGACCATCTTCGCGCGGTCCTCCAGGTCCGGGCAGGCACCGTAACCGAAGCTGTACCGCGCACCCAGGTACTTGAGGTCGAAGAAGTCGGTCACCGCCGACGGATCGGTGTCGGCCACCTTCCGGCCACCGGGCAGGATCAGCTCCTGCCGCACCCGCTGATGCCAGCGCTCGGCGAGCGCCTCGGTGAGTTGCACACCGATGCCGTGCAATTCCAGGTACTCGCGGTAACTGTTCGCGGCGAACAGCTCATTGGCCGCGTCGGCGATCGGTTGGCCCATGGTGACCAATTGGAAGGGCAGCACATCGACCTCACCGCGGGCACGCGCGGTCGGCCGATCGCGGACGAAATCGGCGATGCACAGGAATCGTCCACGCTGCTGCCGCGGGAACTCGAAGCTGTACCGCACCGGGGCGTCCGGGTCGGGTGATTCGAGCACGTCGATCCGCGAACC
The DNA here is from genome assembly GCF_054780975.1 of Tsukamurella serpentis. Taxonomy (NCBI): domain Bacteria; kingdom Bacillati; phylum Actinomycetota; class Actinomycetes; order Mycobacteriales; family Tsukamurellaceae; genus Tsukamurella; species Tsukamurella serpentis. The sequence goes on along the minus strand of NZ_BAAGVH010000001.1, from coordinate 440,160 downwards.
CTCGCTGACCGCCGGGAAGTAGCCGTAGACCACGGCGGCGTGGTCGAGGATCTTGTCGGCCTTGAGCTTGTCGAGCCAGTACCGCAGCCGGGGCCGGCCCTCGGTCTCCACCAGTTCCTCGTACGACGGTCCCTCACCCTTACGAGCGCCGCGCAGGCCCCACTGCCCGAAGAACAGGGCACGTTCGTCGAGCAACGACGCGTACTCACCGATCGCGATGCCCTTCACCACACGGGTGCCCCAGAACGGCGGGGTCGCGACCTCGAAATCGGAAGCCACATCGGACCGGTCCGGAACCACCACGGGGGCGGCCTCGGCTTTGCGCTTCTCCGCGATCCGCTTACTGCGGGCGTGACGCTCCTTGCGTTCGCGTGCCTTCTCCGCGGCGGCGATCGCTTCGGGACTGTCCGGGTCGGGGCCCTCCCCGCGTCGCTGCGCCATGATGTCGTCCATCAGGCGCAATCCCTCGAAGGCGTCTCGGGCGTAGCAGACCTCACCGGAGTACACCTCGGCCAGATCGGTCTCGACGTAGGCGCGGGTCAGCGCGGCTCCGCCGAGCAGCACGGGGTACTTCTCCCCCAACCCGCGGGAGTTCAGCTCCTCCAGGTTCTCCTTCATCACCACGGTCGACTTCACCAACAGCCCGGACATGCCGATCACATCGGCGTGCTTGTCCTCCGCGGCCTCCACGATCGCGGCGATCGACTGCTTGATACCGATGTTCACCACCTCGTAGCCGTTGTTGCTCAAGATGATGTCGACGAGGTTCTTACCGATGTCGTGCACATCGCCCTTGACCGTGGCCAGCACGATCCTTCCCTTGCCCGCGCGGTCACCGCCGTCGGCATCGGCCTTCTCCATGTGCGGCTCCAGGTAGGCCACGGCCGCCTTCATCACCTCGGCGGACTGCAACACGAAGGGCAGCTGCATCTGGCCGGAGCCGAACAGCTCACCGACCGTCTTCATCCCCGACAGCAATGTGTCGTTGATGATCGCCAGCGCCGGCTTCTCCAGCAGAGCGGCGTCCAGGTCGGCGTCGAGTCCTTCGCGTTCGCCGTCGACGATCCGCCGCTCCAGTCGCTCGAACAACGGCAGCCGGGCGAGCTCCTCGGCGCGGGACTCGCGTGCCGAGGCCGCGGAGACGCCCTCGAACAGTTCCATCAACTTCGACAGCGGGTTGTAGTCGCCGTCGCCGCCGGACTGCAGTCCATCCGCGCCGCGCCGGTCGTACACCAGGTCCAGTGCGGTCTCGCGCTGCTCGGTCTCGATCTTGCTCATCGGCAGGATCTTCGAGGCGTGCAGGATGGCCGAGTCGAGTCCCGCCTCGCGCAGTTCGTTGAGGAAGACCGAGTTCAGCACCTGACGCGCGGCCGGGTTCAGGCCGAACGAGACGTTCGACAGGCCGACGGTGAAGTGCAGGCTCGGGTACTTCTCGTGCAGGATCCGCACGGCCTCGATGGTCTCCAGTGCGTCTCGCCGGACCTCCTCCTGACCGGTGGAGATGGGGAAGACCAGCGGGTCGATGATGATGTCGTCGAGTGCCAGTCCCCAGGTGCCGGTGAGGTCCGCGATGAGCCGCTCGGCGATGCGCACCTTCCACTCGGCGGTGCGGGCCTGGCCCTCCTCGTCGATGGTCAGCGCCACGACGGCGGCGCCGTGCGCAACCACCTGCTCCATGATCCTGGTGAATCGCGATTCGGGGCCGTCGCCGTCCTCGTAGTTCACCGAGTTGACCGCGCACCGGCCGCCGAGGTGTTCGAGACCCGCCTGGATCACCGCCGGTTCGGTGGAGTCGATCATCACCGGCAGCGTCGACGCCGTCGCCAGGCGCGCGGCCAGCGCGGCCATGTCCGCGGCACCGTCGCGTCCGACGTAGTCGACGTTGAGGTCGAGCATGTGCGCACCGTCGCGGATCTGGTCCTTGGCGATGTCGACGCACTTGTCGTGATCGCCGGCCAGCATCGCCTCCCGGAAGGCCTTGGAACCGTTGGAGTTGGTGCGCTCGGCGATCATCAGGATCGAGCTGTCCTGCGCGAACGGGACCGACGTGTACAGCGAACTGATGGAACTCTCGGTCTCCGGCGCGCGTCGCGCCCGCTCGGTCTCCCGCACGGCCTCGGCGACCTGTCGGATGTGTTCCGGGGTGGTCCCGCAGCAGCCGCCGACGAAGCTGAGCCCGAACTCGCGGACGAACCCGGACAGTGCCTCGGCGAGTTCCTCGGGGGTCAGCGGGTACTCGGCGCCGTTCTTCCCGAGCACCGGCAGGCCGGCGTTCGGCATCACCGACACCGGGACCGTCGAGTGCCGCGACAGGTGCCGCAGGTGTTCGCTCATCTCCGCCGGGCCGGTCGCGCAGTTCAGGCCGATCATGTCGATGCCCAGCGGCTCCAGCGCGGTCAGGGCGGCACCGATCTCCGACCCCAGCAGCATGGTCCCGGTGGTCTCCACGGTCACGTGCACGATGATCGGAATCCGCTGCTGCAACTCCTCCATCGCGAGCCGGCAACCCAGCACCGCCGCCTTGGCCTGCAGGATGTCCTGGCAGGTCTCGATCAGGAAGGCGTCCGCGCCACCGTCGAGCATGCCGCGTGCGGCCTCGGCGTAGGCGTCGCGGATCATGGCGAAGGACGTGTGCCCCAGGGTGGGCAGCTTGGTGCCCGGTCCGATCGACCCGAGCACGAAGCGGGGGGTTCCGTCGGCGGCGAACTCGTCGGCCACACCACGCGCGATCGCCACGCCCTTCTCCGAGAGCTCCCGGATCCGGTCCGCGATGTCGTAATCGCCCAGGTTGGAGAGGTTGCAGCCGAAGGTGTTGGTCTCCACCGCGTCGGCACCCGCCGCGAAGTACGCCCGGTGGATCTGCTCCAGCACGTCCGGCCGGGTGTGGTTGAGGATCTCGTTGCACCCTTCGAGGCCGAGGAAATCATCGAGCGTGAGATCCGCGGCCTGCAGCATGGTGCCCATCGCCCCGTCTCCGATCAGAACGCGGCTCGTGGCCGCCTCCAGGAAACTCGACTGCAGCGGCTGCTGATGGGTACGGGGCATGGTCCAAGGGTAGTGGGTGTTGACAAATCGGCCGGGTGCACCCGGCGTACGCTGTTGCGGTGACGTCCTTGCCCGAACTCGAGCGGCCGGTACTCATCGCAGCCTTCGAAGGCTGGAACGATGCCGGAGACGCCGCCTCGGGTGCCGTCGAGCACCTGGAACTGTCCTGGGACGCCCAGTTGATCACCGAGGTCGATTCCGACGACTTCTACGACTTCCAGGTCAATCGTCCCACCATCAAGCAGGTCGACGGAGTGACCCGCGCGGTGCAGTGGCCTTCGACCACGCTGTCGGTGTGTCGCCCGCCGAAGGCGGACCGGGACGTGGTCCTGTTGCGCGGTATCGAGCCGAACTTCCGGTGGCGCGTCTTCTGCGAGCAGCTCATCTCGGTGTTCACCGAACTGCGGATCGACACCGTGGTGATCCTGGGTTCGCTGTTGGTCGACACGCCGCACACGCGTCCGGTTCCGGTGACCGGCGCCGGCTACGACGCCGATTCCGCGAAGCGGTACGGACTGGAGCAGAACCGCTACGAGGGACCGACCGGGATCACCGGGGTGCTCCAGGACGCCTGCGTCCGGGCCGGAGTGCCGGCGATCTCGTTCTGGGCGGCGGTACCGCACTACGTCTCGCAGCCACCGAACCCGAAGGCCACCGTCGCTCTGCTGCAGCGCGTCGAGCAGGTGCTTGATCTGGCGGTACCGCTCGGCGACCTCCCGGTCCGCGCGGAGGAGTGGGAGTCCGCGGTCAGTGAGATGACCGAGGACGACGAGGACGTCGCGGCGTACGTACGCGGCCTGGAGGAACGCGGCGACGAAGAGGCCGAGCGCGAGAACGCGGAACAGAACATCGACGCCGAAGCGCTCGCAGCGGAGTTCGAGAAGTACCTGCGACGGCGGGATCCCGGTACCGGTCCTTGAGTGGCGCCGGCCGTCTCATCGAGGCCCGGTAGGCGCAAGCTCGGGACCGCGCAGGCGGCTCAGCCGATCCGCTCGATCGAGACCACCGGCGTGGTGATGCGCCAGGTGCGCACATCCGGGTCGTCGGCGGCGCGGACCCAGAACTGCGCGGATTCACCGACCCGGCAGCTCTTGATGCCGAGCAGGGGGATGTCCTCGGAGTCACGGCGGAGCGCACTGATGCTCCACTGCTCATCTGCTGCGTCTCCCCCGATACCCGGGGCCCGCATCAGGGTCATCTCTGCCAGGTCCACGACGTACGTGGACGTGCGGGTCTGTACGGTCCAGACGCCCTCGGTCAGATCCGGGGCCAGCTCGCTGACGGTCCTCACAGGCGCAATATAGCGTGTCCGGGTGTCAAGCGGCGGCAGGTACACCCAGCAGCGCGTCGACAGCGCAGGCCACGGTGGCGGGGGCACCGGCGTCCGGCCCCCCTCCAACGACCGCCTTCTCGGCCCAGGCGTCGATCGCCGCGAGCGCGTGCGGGGTGTCCAGATCGTCGGCGAGGTAGCGACGCACTCTGGCGATCAACTCGGCGCCGTCCGGTCCCGACGGTGCCGCGAACGCACGGCGCCACAGGTCCAGGCGCAACTCGGCACGGGCGAGCACGGCATCGGACCACGGACGGTCCTGGCGGTAGTGCCCTTCGAACAGGCCCAGCCGGATCGCCGCCGGATCCACGCCGGAGCGGCGCAACGTCGAGACGAAGACCAGATTGCCGCGGCTCTTGGACATCTTCTCCCCGTCCAGGGAGATCATCGCGGCGTGCACGTAGTGCCGGGCGAAGCGCCGCTCACCGGTGGCGGCCTCGACGTGCGCGGCCGAGTACTCGTGGTGCGGGAAGATGAGGTCACTGCCGCCGCCCTGGATGTCGAAGCCGGCACCGAGCCGGTTCGCGGCGATCGCCGCGCACTCGATGTGCCAGCCCGGGCGTCCGGGGCCGTGCGGTGAGGGCCAGGACGGTTCGCCCTCGCGTGCCGCCCGCCAGATGATCGGGTCGATCGGGTCGCGCTTGCCGGCCCGCTCCGGGTCACCGCCGCGTTCGGCGAAGAACCGCTCCATCGTGGCCCGGTCGTAGCCGGATTCGTAGCCGAACTGCTCGGTCGCGTCGGCGCGGTGGTAGACGTCGGGGAACTCGGCGTCGTCGACCACGTACGCCGAGCCGTTGTCCAGCAGCCTGCCCACGTACTCCACGACCTCGGGGATGGACTCGACGGCGCCGATGTAGTCCTGCGGCGCGATCACCCGCAGCGCCTGCATGTCCTCACGGAACAGGTCGGTCTCGCGGGCACCGAGGTCCCGCCAATCCACCCCGTCGCGGTCCGCCCGCTCGAACAGCGGATCGTCGACGTCGGTCACGTTCTGCACGTAGTGCACCTGATGTCCGTTGTCCCGCAGCATCCGGTTGACCAGGTCGAAGGCCAGGTAGGTGGCAGCGTGACCGAGGTGAGTGGCGTCGTACGGAGTGATCCCGCAGACGTACACGCCCGCGACCTCACCGGGATTGACCGGGCGGACCACACCGTCGGAGGTGTCGTGAAGGCGCAGCGGGACCGACGGTCCGGGCACGCTGGGGACGGTGGGGGTCGGCCAGGCACGCATGCCTCCACCCTATGCGCCCGCGGCCGCGGGGTCAGAACGGTGGCCAGGGAATCGGGCGGTCCGGGGTCGGTAGCGGCATGGTGCCCAGTTCGATCAGCGTGCGGGCACGCTCGGAGAGCGCCTCCCTCTCCCCCGCCGTGATGAGGCCAGTCAGGTCCGGCGGAGCGGCGAGGAGGCCGTCGACGTCGGCGAGCAGATCGTCGGGCACCGCCCGTCCGGACCATCCCCACAGCACGGTGCGCAACTTCGGTGCGGCGTGCAGGCAGATGCCGTGGTCGACGCCGAGGATCCGCCGGCCGGGGCCGGTGAGTACGTGCCCGCCCTTGCGGTCGGCGTTGTTGATGATCACGTCCAGCACCGCGAGCCGCCGCAACTGCGGGTCGTCGGCGTGCGCGAGCGCCACCTCGGCGAATCCGTCCGGTGCGCCGGCGTCCTCGACGTACCCGCTGAACACCTTCAGGTAGTCGTCGGGAACCTCGCCCAGCGGGAACAGGTCCACCGGGTCGGGACCACCGTCCTCGGAGCCACCGTCCTCGGAGTCCGGTTCGGAGATCCAGCGTTGCACCATGCCGTTGCCCAGCGGACCGTCGCGGAGCACGGTCTCGGGGATCAGGTCCCAGCCCAGTGCCTCGGAGATCCGATAGGCCGCCACCTCACGTCCGGCCAGCGTCCCGTCCGGGAAATCCCACAGAGGCACCTCACCGCGAACCGGCTTGTAGACGGCGCGCTGGTCGGTACCGGTGAGCTCGCACAGCAGGGTGGCGTTGGAGGCGGCGGGGATCCGGCCGAGAATCGTCAGGTCGGCGGTCGTGAGATCCGCCGCGCTGTCCAATGCTCAGTCCTCGGAGCCGAACGCCGCACCGCGCTGGTACCCGTTCAGGCGTACGCACATGTGACCGTCGGCGTCCAGGGGTTCGGAGCACAGCGGGCACGCGGGACGACCGGCGCCGAGCACCTTCTCCGACCGGTTGGCGAACTCCCGCGCGGCGTCCGGAGTGAGGAACACCCGGACCGCGTCGGGGCCGTCCTCGGCGTCGTCGGCGAGCACCACGGACTCGTCGAGTTCCTGTTCGGTGATGGCCAGGAGCTCGATCACCACCGAGTTGGCCTCACTGTCCCAGCCCAGGCCCATGGTGCCGACCCGGAACTCCGCGTCCACCGGCATCACCAGCGGCTGCAGATCGCTGACCGGCGTCTTCGACGACGGTACGGCGGCGCCGAAACGGCGCGCGACCTCGTCGAGCAGCGCGGCGATGCGTTCGGCCAGCACCTGCACCTGCTGCTTCTCCAGCAACACCGAGATGATCCGCGTTTCGTGCACCGCCTGCAGGTAGAAGGCACGGTCGCCGGGTTGTCCGACGGTGCCCACGACGAACCGGTCGGGGGTCCGGAATACGTGCACCGAACGGGTCATGCCTCGCCTCCCACCGTTGCCTCCTTCGCTGGACGTTTCGGCAGCGCGACGCTACCGGACGAGTTCACGCACTGCACCAGTGGGCGCGCGGCGCCGTAGGTGATCACCGAGACCGAGGCCGGTGCGACGAACAGGCGCTGGAACTGATCGAGGTGGGTACCGAGCGCATCCGCGAGGACCGCCTTGATCACGTCGCCGTGGCTGCACGCGACCCAGGTGGCGCCCGGGCCGTGCTGGTCGGTGACGCGCCTGTCGTGATCCCTGATCGCAGCGACCGCGCGCGCCTGGACCTCGGCCAGGGCCTCACCGTCGGGGAACCGGGCAGCGGAGGGCTGTTCCTGCACCACCCGCCACAACGGTTCCTCCAGCAGGTCCTTGATCGCCCGCCCGGTCCAGGAGCCGTAATCGACCTCGATCAGCCGCTCGTCGACCTCGGCGGTCACGTCGTGGGCGGCGATCAGCGGAGCGAGGGTCTGCTCGCACCGCAGCAACGGCGACCGGACCGCGGCGACGAGGTCGACGTCGGCGAGACGACCCACGAGGTCGGCCGCCTGAGCTCGCCCCGCCGCGTCGAGAGCGACGCCCTCGGAGCGGCCGGCGAGCACACCGGAGGTGTTGGCGCTCGAGCGGCCGTGGCGGAGCAGGATCACGGTCATGTCCCCGAGTGTATGCGCGGCGATCCCCGCCGCACCGGCATCAGCGCCGCCTCGGCTGGCCGGCCAGGGGCTTCACAGCTCGGCGGACCCGGCCAGATCCACCGCGGCGGCAACGGCGGCGCGCGAGGCGGGGAGCTGCGGCAGCCGGACCGTGGGACTCGCGATGCGTCCCTGCGCGGCGAGAACACCCTTCACCACGGTCGGGTTTGGTTCGGCGAACAGGGCCGTGGACAGGGCGGTCAGGGAGCGGCCCACCGTCCGGGCCTCGTCCACGCGGCCCTCGCGCCATGCGGCGATCAGATGCGCGAATCGTTCGGTCGCCACGTTCGCACACGCCGATATCGCACCGTGGCCGCCCAGCGCCAGCACGGCGCCGACCAGCGGGTCGTCGCCGGCGAGGACGCAGACGTCGGCCGGAGCGGCGGCGAGCAGTCCGGCCGTCGTCTCGGTCACGGCGCCGATCGAGTGTTTGAACCCGACGACAGCGTCGAGGCGGGAGAGCTCCAGCAGTGTGCCGAGCGACAGCGGCCGTCCGGTGCGGTGCGGGACGTCGTAGACGATCACCGGCAGCGTGCCTTCCTCCGATACTCGACGGAAGTGCTCAACGACCCCGGCCTCGGGCGGAGTCGTGAACAAGGGGACCGGCACGAGCGCGAAATCGGCGGTCCCCCTGAGCTCGCGGACGCACCGCACGCTGTCGTCGGTGCCGCTGCCGCCCGCGCCGACGGTGAACATCGCACCGCGGTCGCGGCAGACTCCGCCTGCGACCTCCACAACCGTTCGCTTCTCGTCGGTGGTGAGCGTCGCCGGTTCTCCGGTGGTACCGAGCGCGACCAGACCGTCGGCGCCGCGGTCGAGGAGATCACGGGCCAGGCGCTCGAGCGATACCAGATCGACGGCGCCGGCCGCGGTGAACGGGGTGACGATCGGGACGTGGAGACCAGTGGGCTGCATGAATACAGGTTGAGTCACTTCGACCGGAAGATCCAGCGCGCATTATCGACGCTCAGAATAAGCTGTTCTTATGCTCGACGTCCATCGTCTCCGACTGCTACGGGAACTGGCGCTCCGCGGAACCATCGTCGGCGTCGCCCGTGCCCTGGACTACACCCCCTCCGCCGTATCGCAACAGCTCGCGACCCTGGAGCGCGAAGCCGGGCGTCCACTGTTGAAGCGGACCGGACGCAGCGTCGAGCTCACGGAGGCCGGTCACCGGCTCGCCGGTCACGCCGAGGAGGTGCTCGCCCGGCTGGAGCAGGCCCGGGCCGAAATGCGGGCACTCGACGGCCAAGTCATCGGCGAACTGCGGATCGGTGCGTTCAGTTCGGCCATGGCCTCGGTCGTCGCCCCGGCATTGGTGCACCTGACGCGCAGTCACCCACTGCTACGGGTCGGAGTCACCGAGATCGACCCGGCCAGCGCCCCTCTGCGACTGCGGTCAGGCCAATTGGACGTGGCCCTGATCCAGCGCTACGACGTGCTTCCGATCGGGTACGACCGCGCACTGGACACCGAGGAACTCTTCGAGGAGACCGTCTACCTGGCAGGCGACGCCCACGCGCCGACCGCCCTGATCGAGTGCGCGAGTCAACGCTGGATCTCCGGCACCCCGGGCACCCTGTGCGACGATGCCACCGTCCGCGCCTGCGAGAACGCCGGCTTCACGCCGGACGTTCGACACCGCACCGACGACTTCGCCTCGGTGCTCGCCCTGGTCCGAGCCGGACAGGGCGTGGCGCTCATCCCGGAGCTGGCGGCAGCGGGCGTCCCGACCGGCGTGCGTCTGACCCCGGTCGGATCGACGCGGCGCACCGCGCTCGCCTACCGGCGTGGGGCCGGCACCGATCCGATGATCGCCGCCGCCCGCGACGCGCTAGGTCGCGCTGATCACTCCGCCCCACAGCAGGCCGAGGACCAGTAGACCGACGACGATCCGGTAGCCGACGAACCAGTTCAGCGAGTGCTTGGAGACGAAGGTCAGCAGCCAGGCGATCGCCGCGTACCCGACGACGAAGGCGACGACGGTCGCCACCAACAGTTGTGGCCCGGAGGCGTGCAGTCCCGGCCCTCCGGTCTGGAAGGCATCGGGCAGGCTGAACAGGCCCGACGCGGTCACCGCGGGGATCGCGAGCAGGAAGGACAGGCGCACCGCGGCCTCGCGGGACAGGCCCAGGAACAGACCGGCGCTGGATGTGGCTCCGGAGCGGGAGACGCCGGGAATCAGCGCCAGGCACTGCGCCAGCCCCATCAGGATGCCGTCGCGGGCTGTCACCTGCTCCAACGGGCGCTGCCGGTTCGCGAACACCTTGGAACTGACGTACTCCGCCGCGAAGATCACCACCGAGAACACGATGAGCATCGTCGCAACCAGGTACAGGTTGCGAGCCGCGGTCCGGATCTCGTCCTTGAACAGGTAGCCAAGCACACCGATCGGGATGGTCCCGATGATGACGTACCAGCCGATCCGGTAGTCCAGGCCCCGCTGCGCCCGGTCGAACAGGCCGCGGAACCAGGCGATCACGATCCGGTAGATGTCTTTGGCGAAGTAGATCAGCACCGCCAGTTCGGTGCCCAACTGGGTCACCGCGGTGAACGACGCACCGGCGTCGTCACCGAACCAGATCTCGGAGACGATCCGCAGGTGTCCGGACGACGAGACGGGTAGGAACTCCGTCAATCCCTGCACCAGACCGAGCACGATCGCCTGCAACCACGTCATCTCCACGCGAGCAGGCTACCGGCCGCACCGCCCACCGGGGCCGGGCGGTAGTTTCGTAAGAATCATGACCCGCACATTCGCCGCACTGGCCCTCGCCGTCTGCCTGGTGCTCGCCGGGTGCTCCTCGACCCCGGCTCGCGAGGACCGTCCGACCATCACACCGGCGCAGCCCGCGCTCGCCCCGGAGCCGGCCGCGCCGCCGGCCGGTTCGGTGACCGCCGCCGGGGCCGGGGAGGGACTGGCCTTCGACCCGGCCGGCCGACGGCTCGCCGCGATCACCGATGGTGCGGTGGTGCTGTACTCGGTCGACGGTGGCCTCCGGGAGGTTGCGAAGGTCTCCACCCCGGGCCGCGCCAACCAGGTGGTTCCGCAGGGCGCGGGGCCCGGGTTCCTGGTTGCGACCGGCGACGGCGTGCTCCGGATCGACGACGACCGGGCCGGTACGGTCCAGAAGATCGACGGTGGCGCGCTGACCGTGGCCCCGTACGACGCCGGCACGAAGGAGGCCGGGAAGGACGGTGCGGTCTGGGCGCTCGCCGGGACGGCCACCGGGCGGATCGTGCTCCTGCGCTCGGGTGCGGACAACACCTCGATCGACGGTCCGGTGGAGGCCAGCCGGATCCTGGTGCGCGGGCAGAACGCCGCCGTGGTGGACCGCCTGCAGGCCTCGATCACCGAGGTCGGTGTGGGCGGACCCGAGATCGGGCGGAGCCTGCGCGTGGGCCGCGGCATCACCAACGCGGCCATCGACTCCTTCGGCCGGATCTTCGCGGTGGACACCGGCAAGAACCAGGTGATCGGCTACACCGTCGAGCCGTTCATGGAGCGCTTCCTCTACCCGGTGCCGGATGCGCCGTGGGCCGTAGACTACGACGAATCGGCTGGTCTGATGTGGGTCACGAAGACCGCGACGAACCAGGTGGTGGGCTACTCGCTCGGCTCCGGGATGCCCGAACAGCGCATGCAGTTCCCGACGGTGCGTCAACCGAACGCGATCGCCGTCGACGCGAAGACCGCGACGCTGTACGTGCAGTCGGCGACCGGGGGCGGAATCCAGGCGATCCCGACCAAGTAGGAGGACCGATGACGGCTCGCGCCACCCACGGCCACACGTGGCATGCCGCGGCCGCCTACACCACCGAGGAGTACGATTTCCTGCCGCTGCGGTTGCCGCGGGAGGTTTCCCGGGTCACCGCGGCGATGCGCCTCGCCATCGAGGCGGAGTTCGGCGGTTGGGAACTGAGCCGCGTGCGGCTCTACACCGACGGATCGCGCCGGATCCTGCTCCGGCGCAAACGCACGAAAACGTCCGGCATGTTGCCGCCGGACGCCACGAGGGGGTTGTGACGACCATGCCGGCGATCGAGGCGATCTACCGTTCCGTTCTACGAGTGATGTTCCTGATCTCCCCGGAGCGCATCCATCACGTGGTCTTCGGGCTCATCCGGGCCACCACCGCGGTGCCGCCGGTCCGCGCTCTGATCCGCCGCACGCTCGCCTTCCGCGACCCGATCCTGGAACAGACCGTGTTCGGTGTCCGGTTCCCGGCGCCGGTGGGGCTCGCGGCGGGTTTCGACAAGAACGCCCGGGCGGTCAACGGCTGGGGCGCACTGGGCTTCGGTTTCGCCGAGATCGGCACCGTCACCGCGCATCCGCAGCCGGGCAATCCCACGCCGCGGCTGTTCCGGTTGCCCGCCGACCGGGCCCTGATCAACCGCATGGGTTTCAACAATTACGGCTCGGGTGCTGCGGCGAACGAGCTCCGCAAGCGGGAACCCGGCATCACCGCGGTCCCGATCGGCGCGAACATCGGCAAGACCAAGGTCACGCCGCTCGATCGCGCCGCTGACGACTACCGCACCAGCGCCATGCTGCTCGGCCCGCTCGCCGACTTCATCGTGGTCAACGTCTCCTCACCGAACACGCCGGGCCTACGTGACCTGCAGGCGACCGAATCTCTGCGGCCGGTGCTGCAGGCGGTGCTCGATACCGTCAGCGTGCCGGTGCTGGTGAAGATCGCCCCCGATCTCGCCGACGCGGACGTCGACGCAGTGGCCGATCTCGCGGTCGAGTTGGGCCTGGCCGGGATCGTCGCCACCAACACCACGATCGGCCGGGACGGCCTGGTGACCCCCGCCGCCGAGGTCACCGCGATCGGGGCGGGCGGGCTCTCCGGCGCTCCGGTCAAGGAGCGTTCGCTGCAGGTGCTCCGCCGGCTCTCCGCGCGGGTGGGTGATGACCTGGTACTGATCTCCGTCGGCGGGATCGAGACCGCCGACGACGTGTACCAGCGGATCCGCGCGGGAGCCTCGCTGGTGCAGGTGTACACCCAGTTCATCTACGGCGGACCGCTGTGGCCGCGGACGGTCCAGCGGGAACTGGCGGCCCGGCTGCGCGCCGACGGCTTCGCATCGATCTCCGAGGCCGTCGGCGCCGACCGCTGACCTACCTCTGCTCGTAGATCCCGGTGATCGAGCCGCGCGCGATCGCGTGACCGAACAGCAGGAACCCGAGGTACGACGGCGTCGCCGTGGCCGGGAGGTCGAGGTGCGCGACGCCGAGCGCGTGCACCACGAAGATGTAGCGGTGCGGACCGTGCCCTGCGGGCGGCGCGGCACCCACGTACTTCGGCATGCTCGCGTCGTTGTTGAGGGTGATGGCACCGTCGGGTAGGTTCGCCCCGTCCCCGGCCCCCTCGGGCAACGAGGTGACCGTCGCCGGGATGTTGGCGACCGCCCAGTGCCAGAACCCGGCCGCCGTGGGAGCGTCCGGGTCGTAGCAGGTCACCGCGTACGACAACGTGCCCTCGGGGGCACCGCTCCAGGACAGTTCCGGCGAGCGGTCCTCGCCGCCGGCACCCATCACACCGCTGCGCTGCGCGGTGGGCAGTTCCTGTCCGTCGGTGAACGTGGTGGAGGTGACGGTCAGGGCCGGCAGCGCCGGAAGGCCGGCGTAGGGATCGATCGGTGCGCTCATATCTGTTCCTCTCGCTCTGCGGTGTCGGTCATGAGTTCATCAGGAAGTGCTCGAAGACGCGCGTGCCGAACTCCAGTGCCGCCACGGGCACGCGTTCGTCGACGCCGTGGAACAGCGCCGCGAAGTCGAGGTCCTCGGGCAGTTGCAGCGGCGCGAAGCCGAAGCAGCGGATACCGAGTCTCGCGAAGGCCTTCGCGTCGGTACCGCCGGAGAGCATGTACGGCACCGTCCGCCCGGCCGGGTCGTACGCGAGGATCGCCTCGTTCATGGCGTCCACCAGCGCACCGTCGAACGGGGTCTCGTACGAGTCCAGCTTGGTGATCCACTCCCGCTCGATGTCCGGGCCCAGGATCTCGTCGAGTTCGCGTTCGAACGCCGCTTGACGGCCGGGGAGCACCCGGCAGTCCACCACGGCGTGCGCTGTCTGCGGGATCACGTTGGCCTTGTACCCGGCCTGCAGCATCGTCGGGTTGGCGGTGTCGCGGAGGGTGGCACCGACGATGCGGGCCAGTCCCCCGATCTTGGCGAGTTGTCCTTCCACGTCCGGACCGTCGACGTCGATGTCGATGGTCGATTCGCTGTTGAGGGCACGCAGGAACTCGACGACGGTGTCGGTCAGCACCAGGGGGAACCGGTGCCGGCCCAGCCGGGCGACGGCCTCCGCGAGCAGTGTGACCGCGTTGTCCTCGTGCACGAAGGAGCCGTGTCCGGCGCGGGCCTTGGCCGTCAGGCGCATCCAGCCGAGGCCCTTCTCCGCCGATTCGACGAGATACAGCCGCCGCTTGTCGCCCGACGGGGTATCCACCGTCAGCGAGAATCCACCGACCTCTCCGACGGCCTCGGTGACCGAGTCGAAGAGGTCCGGGCGGTTCGCCACCAGCCACTGCGAGCCCCAGGTGCCGCCCGCTTCCTCATCGGCGAGGAAGGCGAATCGGATGTCGCGGGGAGGAACGGTGCCGGTGGACTTGAGCTGACGGGCCAGCGCCAGCATGATCCCGCACATGTCCTTCATGTCGACGGCGCCGCGACCCCAGACGTAGCCGTCCTCCACCGCTCCGGAGAACGGGTGAACGCTCCAGTCCGCGGGTTCTGCGGGCACCACGTCGAGGTGTCCGTGCACGAGCAGGGTGCCGCGCCGCGGGTCCGCGCCTTCCAGGGTGGCGAAGACGTTGCCCCGCCCCGGCTGCCCGGATTCGACGTACTCGGTGGTGTAGCCGACCTCCTCGAGTTTGGCCTGCACCCACCGCGCGCAATCGGCCTCGCCCCGGGTGGTCTCGAGTTCCCCGGTGTTGGAGGTGTCGAACCGGATCAGGGCGCTCACGGTCTCGACCACCTCGTCGAGCGCGTTCACTGCAGTTGCGGCCACCTCATATACCTACCACGCCCGCCGGTGCCCGGGAGCGGCGCCGAGCGCGGACCACGGACGTGCCGATTTGGTCCGCGCGGGGGTGGTGGATTACTGTGACAGAGCTTCCCAGCGCGGGTGGCGGAATGGCAGACGCGCTAGCTTGAGGTGCTAGTGTCCTACTAATGGACGTGGGGGTTCAAGTCCCCCTCCGCGCACACTGAACGAGAACCCCGGCCCAGCCGGGGTTCTCGTGTTTCCGGGTCGGTTCCGCCGGCTCACGGTTCACTGCACCGGCTGCGGCGCCAGTTCGATCCGATGGGTGGGATCCCAGGCCACATCGTCGTGGAGCGAGAGGAAGCTGTACTCCACCGTCCGGCCCTCCGGCCCGACCAGGTGCAGCCCGGCCAGCCGGCCCACCGCCACCAGTCTTCCCTCGGCGTCGTAGATCCGAGCGTCGCGGTCGGTGATCGCGTCGTGATCCGCGTGGAAGGCCTCGTACAACTCGCGCCCGGAGAAGGTGTCCATGCCTCCATGGTGCGCTCGCCGGGTGCGGCGGGGCGGTTCCGGTGATCCGTCTCTCCGGTCCATCCGGACGGCGGACCGGGCCGGTCTCTGGCAGGGTGAGTGGCGTGCCAGGATCGATCGAGCAGCCGCGTCTGAGCAAGCTCCGGGACATCTCCCCCGTCACCCGGTTCGGGGTGGGCGGCACCGACCTCGGTGTGCCCTGCCGCGTCGGCGACGAGGTGCTCTACGTCTTCGGCGACACCTTCAAAGGACTGACCATCGGGGCCGGGGACTGGCGTTCGCCGGTCGGGCTGTTCGGTGATCGGAACGGGGTGATCAGCCGGCCGGCGGGCCCGGACCGCAAGCGCGCACGGCAGTTGCTCGACTACTCCCACAACACCGGCAGGTTCACCACCATCCTGCCCACGTCCTGCATCAATGTCGACGGGGCGCTCTACCTGCACACGATGACGATGAAGAGCCTGGACAAGGTGGTGCAGACCGGCCTGTGGCGCAGCGATGACGGCGCCCGGTCCTGGCGCGAGGTGGCGCAGTACCACGCCGGTCACGCCGACGGTTGTTGGTGCATGTGGGCGATGTGCCCGGCACCGGACGGCTACACCTACACCGTCTCCACCGGCGGCCTGAGCCGGAACAAGGGATTGCGGCTGCACCGCATGCGCACCGAGACACTGGGCACACTGCGGGACGGGATCAACGTCGAATGGGAGCCTTGGGGTTGGCGTGAGGACACCGGCTGGGCCTGGGGGAACCCGCCCACCGATCTGGCGCTGGGCGCGGGCTACGGCGAACTCTCGTTGTCTCTGGTCGAGGGCACCTGGGTGCTCACCTACTTCGATGCCGCCGGATACCGCATCGCGGCGCGCTTCGCGGACCGGATCGACGGTGCCTGGTCGGAGCCGGTGACGCTCCTTAAGGGCAGTTCCTGGGAGGACGAGGATCACGCCGACGGCCGGGTGGCGCAACTCTACGGCGGGTACCTGGTCCCCGGGTCGACGATGACCTCGGCCCGCCTGGTGGTCTCGCAGTGGAACACCGCGGTCAATCACCCGTACAAGTCGATGATGTTCACCGGGGCGCTGCGCCGGGACTAGCGTCCGCTCCGATCGACCACGCCCGGGAACCGGAACGTGTTCTACTGCATGGATGAAGGACGCCTTCGCCGCAGCCCGGCTCGGCTCGGTCGACCTGCGCAACCGGATCCTCAAGGCGGCCACCTTCGAGGGCCGCACCCCGGATGCGCTGGTCACCGATGACTTGATCGAGTTCCACACCGAGTTCGCCCGTGGCGGAGTCGCCATGACCACAGTCGCCTACTGCGCGGTGGCACCGGAGGGGCGCACCGAACGCCGCCAGCTGTGGATGCGTCCGGAGGCGCTTCCCGGCCTGATCCGCCTCACCGACGCGGTCCACGCCGAGGGCGCCAAGGTCTCGGCCCAACTGGGTCATGCGGGTCCGGTCGCAGACGGTGCCCAGCACCGCCGCCCGGTCACCCCCAGCCGGATGATCAGCCCGATCGCGCTTCGCCCGACACTGCGGCCGGACACCGCCCGGATCGCGGAGCTGGTCGCCGCGCACGAGCGGGCGGCGCTCCTCGCCGAACAAGCCGGGTTCGATGCGGTCGAACTGCACTTCGGCCACAACTACCTGATCAGCTCGTTCCTCAGTCCTCTCCTCAACCGTCGCCGGGACGGCTACGGCGGTGATCTGGCCGCTCGCGCCCGCCTCGCCCGGGAGGTCGCGGAGGCCGTGTACCGCTCCGTCGGCGGGCGACTCGCGGTGACGGCGAAGCTGAACATGACCGACGGGGTGCTCGGCGGATTGCAGCCCGACGACGCCCTGCGCGTCGCCCGGTGGCTGGAGGCCGACGGCACGCTCGACGCGCTGGAACTGACCGCCGGCAGCTCGTTGCTCAACCCGATGCGACTGTTCCACGGCACGCCACCGCGACGAGAGTTCGCCGAAGCCTTCCCGAGTCCGCCGCTGCGGGCGGGTCTGAGGATCGCCGGGCCGGCCTTCCTGCGGAACTATCCGTACCGCCCGATGTACCTCCTCGATCTGGCGCGCCGCTTCCGCGCCGGCCTGACGATGCCGCTGATCCTGCTCGGCGGCATCGCCGACCGTCCCGCGGTCGACTCGGCGATGGCGGAGGGTTTCGATCTCGTGGCCATCGGCCGCGGCCTGTTGCGCACCCCCGACCTGGTACATCGCATGGCGGACAACCCCGACCTACCGGACCTGTGCACACACTGCAACCTGTGCATGCCCACGATCTACACCCGCACGCGCTGCCCGGTTCGCGACGGTGATTGACCTCAGCCGGCCCCGGGGACCCGCGCCGCGGCGAAGGCACTGAGCGCAGCACCGACGACCGAGTGCAGCGGCCCGTCGACGGCGATCCGTGCCCCGAACTCGTCCTCGCCGAGTGGCTCGAGAGTGCGCAATTGTGAGGCGAGCAGTGTCGCCGGCATGAAGTGGCCGGTCCGGGCCTCGATCCGCCGGCGCAGCAGGTCCTCGTCACCGTCGAGCAGCACGAAGAAGACGCTCGCGCCGCCGGCCCGGATCCGGTCGCGGTAACAGCGTCGCAGCGCGGAGCAGGCCATCACGGTGGACCGGCCCGCGACCGTCTCCGCGCGCAGGTGGGCGCCGATCGCGGTGAGCCACGGCCGGCGGTCGTCGTCGGTCAGTGCCGTACCGGCGGCCATCTTCGCCCGCGCGGCCGCAGTGTGGAAATCGTCTCCGTCGGACATCGACCGGCCCAGGCGGGACGCCAGTCCGGCGCCCACCGTCGACTTCCCCGATCCGGAGACGCCCATCACGCAGATCTGGATCGGCACCCGAGGAGTACATCACGCGGCGGCGGTGACCGGCGAGGCCGTGCGGCGGGCGGGTCGGACTCATGGGGGACACTGGTCCCATGTCCGAGACCATCAGTCCGATCCCGCCGGAGGATCTCGCCGCGTTCCATCGCGTGCTGGAGACCGCCGCGCTGCTCGACGAGGGAGATCCCCAGTCGATCGAGGTTCAGCGCGCCGTGGGACACATGTTCAAGCTGCTCAAGCGAGAGCGCCGCAAGACCGCACGGGCGAAGGTCAAGGCCGCTGACCGGGATGTCCTGGAACGGACCGCCACCGGCAACGCGGAGCGGATCGACGACGAGACCGCCGGGATCCTGCTCACCACTCCCACCCTCGGCGACAGCGCCGGTGAGCTGCTGCGGCCGCAGAGCTGCTAC
Source organism: Tsukamurella serpentis (assembly GCF_054780975.1). NCBI lineage: Bacteria > Bacillati > Actinomycetota > Actinomycetes > Mycobacteriales > Tsukamurellaceae > Tsukamurella > Tsukamurella serpentis. Next base: position 421,681 of record NZ_BAAGVH010000001.1, on the reverse strand, counting down.
ATCTGCAAACAGCCGTACACCCGGATCGACGCCTTCTACCACCAGCTGTGCCCGGAGTGCGCGGCGTTCAGTCACTCCAAACGAGACGCCAGCACCGACCTCACCGGCCGTCGGGCACTCCTGACCGGGGGCCGCGCGAAGATCGGCATGTACATCGCGCTGCGCCTGCTGCGCGATGGTGCCGACCTGACCATCACCACCCGCTTCCCCACCGACGCCGCGCGGCGCTTCGCCGCGCTCGCCGACAGTGCCGAGTGGCTCGATCGACTGCACATCGTGGGCATCGACCTGCGCGATCCCTCGCAGGTCAGCGCGATGGCCGATGCGGTCGCAGCGCGCGGACCACTGGACATCATCATCAACAACGCGGCGCAGACGGTGCGCCGCTCCCCCGGCGCCTACTCCGCCCTGGTCGACGCCGAATCCGGTGACGTTCCGCCCGAGCTGGCGAGCCGGATCATCCGGTTCGGCCGGGCCAGCTCCGCGCATCCGGCGGCACTCACCGAAGCGCTCGACGGCCATACCGGTGGCGTCTCGGGCGATCTCGCGGCCCTCGACCCCGCGGCGCTCACCGCGCTGGCGTTGCGCGGCGGGTCGTCGTCCGCGGCCCGGATCGAGGACGGCACGGCCATCGACGCCGGCGGACTGCTGCCCGATCTCGTGCACACCAATTCCTGGGTGCAGACGGTCGACGAGGTGCAGCCGCTGGAGCTGCTCGAGGTGCAGCTGTGCAATTCGGTGGCGCCGTTCATCCTGATCTCGAAGCTGCGCCCCGCGCTGGCGGCCTCGCCCGCCCGGCGCAAGTACGTGGTGAACGTCTCGGCCATGGAGGGCCAGTTCGGCCGTGGCTACAAGGGGGCCGGACATCCGCACACGAACATGGCCAAGGCCGCGCTGAACATGCTCACCCGAACCTCCAGTGCGGAGATGCTCGAGCAGGACGGCATCCTGATGACCGCTGTCGACACCGGATGGATCACCGACGAGCGCCCGCACCACACCAAGATGAGGCTCGCCGAGGAGGGCTTCCGGGCGCCACTGGATCTGGTGGACGGGGCCGCTCGGGTCTATGACCCGATCGTGCAGGGCGAAGCCGGTGTGGATCTGTACGGTTGCTTCCTCAAGGACTACAAGCCCTCTCCCTGGTGAGCCGGGAAGGTCCGGACCGGGCGGTCCTTCGCCGGATAGGGTTGCACCGTGCAGGAGACGCAGCTTCTGATCGATTGTGACACCGGAGTCGACGATTCCCTGGCCCTGTTGTATCTGCTGAGCAAGCCGGCGGTGAATCTGCTCGGCATCGTCTCCACCGCCGGCAACGTCCCCACGGCACAGGTGGTCGAGAACAATCTCGGCTGGCTGGAATTGCTGGGACGCACCGATATCGACGTCTTCGCCGGTTCCGACTCCCCGTTGTCCACTCCGCTGCGGACCACTGAGGAGACGCACGGACCGCTCGGGGTCGGCTACGCCGAGCTCCCCACGCCCAGCCGCGGACCGTCGACCGTCTCCGGGGCGCAGGCCTGGTCCGATCTGACCCGCGCGCATCCGGGCGAGGTGGTGGGTCTGGTCACCGGACCGTGCACCAATCTGGCGCTGGCGCTGCGCGACGACCCCGGCATTCCGGCCCGCCTGCGCCGGTTGGTGATCATGGGTGGCACGTTCTGGCATCCCGGCAACACCACGCCCTCCTCGGAGTGGAACGTCGCGGTCGATCCGGAGTCGCTGTGGGAGGTGCTGCGCGCCTACGGCGAACTCGACGGTACCGGTACCCCGCTGCCGATCATCTGTCCACTCGATCTCACCGAGACGCTCGAACTGACCCCTGATCACCTGTTGCGGCTCGCCGAAGCCGCAGGGAGCCGTCCTGCGGAGTGCCTCGATCCACAGGACGACGACGGCCGCCGCTCGCAAGCCGGGAATCCGGTGATCCGGGCCGTCTCCGACGCTGTGCGCTTCTACTTCGAGTTCCACCGCGATTTCGACCTCGGCTACATCGCGCACATGCACGACCCGTTCGCCGCGGCGCTGGCGCTGAACCCGTCGATCGCGCAGATCCGCAGTTTTCCGGTGGATGTGGAACTGACCGGCGCACTCACCCGGGGCGCCACGATCGCGGACGTGCACGGCAGTTGGAACCGGCCGGACACCGCCCAGATCGCCGTCGGAACCGACCCGAGCGCCTTCTTCGACGAGCTCGTCGAATCGATCGCAGGACTCGCCCGTGGCCGCCAGTGACGCGCAGATCACCGCATTCCTCGCGGTGGCGATGGAGACCCTGGACACCGTCGAGGGGGTTCTCGACGACCTGGACGACCGGACGGTCAATGCGGCGCCGGGAGCGACGGGGACCAATTCAGTCTTCGTCCTGGTCACGCACGTCGCCGGAGCGTTGGGGTACTGGGGCGGGTCATTGATGGCCGGGGAGGACATCCCCCGCGACCGGGACTCCGAGTTCCGCGCCACCGGCACCGTCGGACAGGCGCGGCGGATCGTCGACGGTCTGCGTGCGAACCTACCGCGATGGGCTGCGGTCGCAGCCGTCGGAATCCGCGCGCCGGGCGCGCGCGGAACCACTCGGCGCGACAGCGCCATCGCCACGCCGGAGTGGGTACTGACCCATATGCTGCGCGAATTGACCCAGCACACCGGCCATATGGAGATGTGCCGCGACGTCCTGCTGCGGCGCGCACACTGATCTCATGATGATTCCGAAGGCGATCGCGGAAGGGGTACGTGCGGGCACCGTCACCACGCAGTACCGCCGGTGGGACGTCCCGCGGGTGAAGGCCGGCGGGACCCAGCTCACCGCCGCCGGCCTGCTCCGATTCACCCGCGTCACCAAGGTGTCGGACGTGGAGCGGATCACCGACCGTGCGGCCCGCGCCGCGGGCATGAAGGACGCCGCAGCGCTGCGGCGCGCACTGCGCCCGCGCGATCCGGACGCCCCGCGCCGGGAGCGATCGGGCCGCGGTGGCCGGTACGTCTACCGGGTCCACCTCGAATGGGCGGGAGAGGATCCGCGGCTGGCTTTGCGGGAGGAGATTCCCGACGACGGGGAACTGGCCGGTATCGCGGCGCGCCTCGCCCGCCTGGACGCCCGGCCCACCGGCGCTTGGACGGCGGAGATCCTGACCTGGATCGGCGAGAACCCTCGCACCGTCTCCACCGAACTGGCCGCACTCCGCGGGGTGGCGTTGCTGCCGATGAAGGCCGACATCCGCAAGCTCAAGGGCTTGGGCCTGACGATCAGTCACGATGTGGGGTACGAACTCTCACCGCGTGGGCGCGCCTACCTGGATTGGGTGAGTCGGCGGTAGGCGCGCCCGGGGTTGGGTGAGGGTGAGGTGGATCGGATCAGGCTGGCTGTTCGGTCTCGGCGGCGTCCTCGGCGGTCGACTTGGCCCAGCGGTAGTCGGCCTTCCCGGCCGGCGTGCGCTTGACCTGGTCGACGAAGACGATGGTGCGCGGCACCTTGTAGCCGGCGAGTTCGGTGCGGGCGAAGGCCTGGATGTCGTCGATCGACGGGCGCGGCTGGCCCTGCGTGACGGACACCACGGCGGCCACCCTCTGGCCGTACCGGGAATCCGGCACCGGCACCACCAGCGCATCGGAGATCGCCGGATGCCCGTGCAGAGTGGCCTCGACCTCCTCGGCGTACACCTTCTCCCCGCCCGAGTTGATGCACTGGCTGCCGCGACCGAGGAAGACGATGCCGCCGTCCTCAGCGAGGTGGCCCATGTCTCCGAGGACCGAGATCCGCCGGCCGTCGGCCAGCGTGGGAAAGGTGCGCGCCGTCTTCTCCGGGTCGTTGTAGTAACCGAGCGGCACGTTCCCGACGCGCGCGATGTAGCCGACCTCACCGGGAGTGGTGATCTGGGTGAAGGTCTCGTCGACCACGATCATCTTGTCCGTCGGCGGGGCCTTGAGGTTGCCGTTCTCGTCGAGCGCCATGACACCGTCGTTGCCGGATTCGGAGGCACCGAAGTTGTCGCGCAGAAGCAGTTCCGGTTTGATCGCCGACATCCGGTCCCGCACGTGCTTGGACCAGATCGCACCGCCGGATGCGATCGAGAACAGCGAGGAGAAGTCGGCGGTGTCCTTCTGCTTCTCCATCTCCTCGACCAGCGGGATGCCCATCGCGTCGCCCACGATGAGGATCGTCTGGGTCTGGTCCCGGGCGATGTTGCGGACGATCTGTTCGGGGTCGAAGTCGCGTTCGAGGATGATCCGCGAGCCCAGGACGAAGAACGTGAACAGCGAGTACGAGGCGGCCCCGTGCATGAGCGGAGCGGCGATCAGGAAGGCCAGCGGCGGGAACTGCTTGGCACCTTCCTTCACCTCCTCGAGGTTCTGGCGGGGTTCGCCGCCGTAGGGCACGCCGGCCGAGAGCGGTTTGCGGAAGAAGTCGTCGTGCTGCCAGACGACGCCCTTCGGGTAGCCGGTGGTGCCACCGGTGTAGATGATGTAGTGCTCCTCCCCGGTGCGGGCTTCGAAGTCGCGGTCGGTGGACATCGTGGAGGCGTCGGAGAACGAGACGAGCGCGACGCCCGGGGTGCTCTCGACGGCCGCGGCGAGATCCGGGTCGGTCTCCCCGACCACCACCACCACGCGCAGCTGTGGGAGCTTGGGCACGATCGCAGCGAGGGTGCGCTGGTGCTCGGGCAGTTCCACCAGGATTCCGCGGGAATCGGAGTTGGAGAAGATGTACTCGAGCTCGGGGCCGGTGTACCGGTAGTTCACGTTCACCGGAACGGCGCGGATCTTGATCAGGGCGAGCAACGCCTGCACGTGCTCGACGCTGTTCTTCAGGAACAGGGCGACGTGATCGAAGGCACCGATCCCGTTCGCGGCGAGCAGATGCGCCACCTGGTTGGCCTGCTGATCCATCTCTGCGTACGAGGTCTGCTGCCCCTCGTAGCTCAATACGACACGTTCCGGCACCGCGTCGACGACCGCCTCGAAGACATCGGCGAGGTTGAACTTCATGCGAACTCCTGTCCCTGACCTGCGGCGCGGGGCACACCAACAGAACGTGTTCTAGTTCTATCAGGTGTCGCCACCGACTGTCTGCGGAATCACCCGAAGTCGGACGGACCCGGCGGCTCGGCTCACGGCGCTACCCTGGGGAAGCATGAACGGCTCCGAGAACACCGCCCCCGGCTTCGAGCAGGTCACCGGGTACACCGAATCCGGCGTACCCACCTTCGAGCACGTACGGGAGAAGATCGATCGCCGCGCGGGCACCGCGATCGGTGCCGAGGAACTCGCCCACGGATCCACAGCCGGACAAGAGGCCGAGCGGGCGTTCACCGAACGGGAGAGGGCGGCGAAGGCCAAACTCGAGGAGATCCGCCGGTCCCTGGGGTCCTCAGCGCAGCCGGAGACCACGGACTGACTCGCCCCTCGGCCCCGCCGGACCGGCGCCACTCCGAGGTCAGCCCGGCATCAGTCCATCGTGCCGGAGAGATACTCCGCGTAGGCGGGCAGATCGAGCTGACCGTGACCGGACAGCCCGATCACCAGCACCTCGCCGGAGTGTTCCCGGGCGTAATCGGCGGCGGCTGCGATGGCGTGGGTCGATTCCGGGGCCGGCACGATGCCCTGGCTGCGGGCGAACAGCACTCCTGCGGCGAAGGCGTCGCGCTGCGCGATCGCGGCGCCCTCCACGAGACCGAGTTCGACGGTGTGGCTCAGCGCCGGCGACATGCCGTGATACCGCAGCCCACCCGCGTGGATCGGATCCGGCACGAAGTCCATCCCCAGGGTGTGCATCTTCAGCAGCGGCGTCAGGCCTGCGACGTCGCCGTGGTCGTAGCGGTACTCGCCCTGCGTGATCGACGGGCAGGCGGCCGGTTCGGCGGCGATGATCCGCGGGTCCTGCCGGCCGTGGATCTTCTCCCGCAGGAACGGGAACGCCAGGCCCGCCAGATTCGATCCGCCGCCGGCGCAGCCGAAGACCACATCTGCGCCCTTCTCGTGGTGGGACAGTTGCTCGACCGCTTCGAGTCCGATCACCGACTGGTGCAGTACCACGTGGTTGAGCACGCTTCCCAGGGCGTACCTGGCGTCCGGATCCTGCGCGGCGATCTCGACCGCCTCGGATACGGCCATACCGAGACTGCCGGTGGTGTTCGGATCCTTGGCGAGCATGGCGCGGCCGGCCTCGGTGAGATCGGACGGGCTCGGGTGCACGGTGCCGCCGTAGGTGCGCATCAGGTGACCGCGGTAGGGCTTGGAGTCGAAGGAGGCGCGCACCTGCCAGACTTCGACGTCGATGTCGAACTGGGCGCCCGCGAACGACAGCGCGCTGCCCCACTGGCCGGCACCGGTCTCGGTGGTCAGTCTCCGCACCCCGTCGAGATGGTTGTAGTACGCCTGCGCCACCGCCGAGTTGGTCTTGTGCGAGCCCACGGGGCTCACACCCTCGTACTTGACGTAGATCCGGCAATCCGTGCCGAGGACCTGTTCGAAACGCCGGGCTCGGATCAGGGGCGACGGCCGCCACATCGCGAGGATCTCCCGGACCGGTTCGGGGATCCGGTGGTACGCCTCGGTGGACGCCTCCTGTGCGATCAGGCCCGATGCGAACAGCGGCTCGAGGTCCTGCGGCTGCACCGGCTCGCCGGTGCCCGGGTGTAGGTGCGGCGGGATCGGCGTGTCGAGTTCAGCGGCCAGGTTGTACCAGTGCGTCGGTACGTCGACGGTATCGATGTCCTGGTGCGCGGCAGCGTCCGAGTGCGTCATGGGTCACAGACTAGATTCGGCGGGCCCCGGACCGCACGCCGACCCGGTGTCGATTCCGGTGGTCAGGTTCTCAGCAGCGCGGCCGCGGCGAAGTCCCCGGCGTGCGCGAACGCGGCGAGCACCACGTCCTCCCCGGCGCCGATCCGGCCGTCGGCGCGGGCGGTGGCGAGGGTGTGCGGGACCCCGACGGCGAACAGGTTGCCGCACTCGTCGAAGGTGTCCGGGTGCCGCTCGGGCGGCAGTTCCAGCGCCTCGCGCCAGTTCCGGAGGAACGTGCGGTTGGGCTGATTGGTCACCAGATGCGAGACCTGCGGCCCGGTCAGGCCACCGGCGGCGGCCGCGGCGAGCGCGACCTCGGGTACCAGCCGGTTCCCCCGGGCGAGCACCTTCGCGATCTTCGATTCGGTGAAGCCCACGTGCAACTGGCCCTCGCCGGGCTCCCAGTACTTGCGGGGCGGGTCGACCGCGGCGGTCATATCGCCCGCGTACTCACTGTGCTGCGCGAGCTGAACGTGCCGGACCTCGATACCGCCCGCGCCGGGATCGGCGACGACCAGCGCGGCGGCGGCACCGTCGCCGGGGATCGATGCCTGCGGGAGGGTCCGCACGTGCTCCTGGGTGAAGACGTTGCCCGCCGCGTTCGTCGCCGTCAGGAGCAGGGCACTGCGGGCCGTCCCGGCGCTGAACATGGTGTGCGCCAGGTGCAGCATCAGCAGGAACGCCGCACAGCCTCCGTTGTGCAGGTCCAGTACCAGCGACGGTGCGGTGCCCAACCGGCGGGCGACGTCACCGCCGCAGCCGACCACCGGCAGGTCGGGCAGCTGGGAGTGGGTGAGCACGACGTCGGCCCGCTCGATCTCGGATCCGCCGACCTGTTCGCGCAATCGGTCGACGGCGGTGCACATGAGGTCCACGTTGGACTCCCCGGCCCCGGCGTGATGGCGGAACGCCGGCGGGGCGAACATCGGGTCGAAGGTGAGAGTTCGGCTGTCGGCGTCGGCGAATGCACGGAAGTAGTCGGCCGGGACCCGGTTCTCGGGCAGGTGGGAGGCGAGCCCGACGATCTGCGCGGTCGGCGCCGCGGTCACGAGCTCATCCATTCGGGGCGGATCGACTCACCGTGGGCGTGGCGGTACTCGGCGATGGCCTTGAGGTTCTCCAGTTCCATCTGGTGACCGGCGGAGAAGGTGTCCCACAGGTCACCGACCCACACCGGCCGCTGCGGTGGGGCGGTCTCGGGATACGGATTGCTGTCGTAGAACGGATGGTGGCAGTTCGTCCACAGCACCACCGATCCGGACCGATTGAGCACCGTCTGCGCGTCGACGACCCGCAGCAGGTAGATCATCCAGAGATGTTCGCCCTGGTCCCACGCGCAGTGGTAGTCGACGGTGCGGGCCTGGGGCTGGGCGATCGTGCGGGTGTAGATCTCGGTGTCGGCGCCGAGCATGTCGCGGGCGACCCACAGCCCGGGTTCAGCGGTCTCGCGGAAGCCGCGCAGGCTGTACGTCCACTCCTCCAGGGAGCGCGTGTCGGAGAGCCAGTCGTACAGCTCGTCCGGCGGCGCGTCGACGTGCGCGTGCACGGTGCAGAAGTCGCCGTAGATCTGGTGGTGCGGGTACACCGACCGGAGGCGGTCGACGAGGATCGGCTGGGCCACCGGACGGGGATGACTCTCGATCCGGATCGTGCCCTCGATGTCGATCGTGGGGATCATGACAGCTCCTTCGCGGGGTCGGGTAGCAGGGCTGCGAACGGGGGGATCTCGGCGGCGTCGGTCAGGATCTCCAGGCACGACGGCCCGGGACCGGAGAGCAGGTCCGTGGCAGCGGAGCGGGCGACGTCGGGCGCGGCGGCCGAGCGGACGGTCATCGTCGGGAACATGGCGGCCAGACCCTCGGCGATCCGGCTGGGCCTGAACCGGTTGATGCTGGTCAGCTCGGGGAAGAACTTGTCCTCTCGGGCTACGCACATGCCGTGGGCGTCGTTGTTGAGCACCACGAGCAGAACGGGCGCGCCGGCCTCTATCGCGGTGTGGATCTCCATGCCGTGCATGAAGAAGGCGCCGTCGCCGGCCAGGATCACGGTGCGCCGCCGGGTGGCGATGGCGGCGCCGATCCCGGCGGCGATGCCGTGACCCATGCCGCCCATCCCCAGCGCGACGGCGAACCGGTCCCCGGTGCCGAACGGGAGTCGATGGACCGCGGCCGCGCCCGCATTGCCCGCGTCGGCGAAGACGAGGGCATCTCCGGGGATCACCGGTGCCAGCGCGTCGATCGCATCGGCGCAGGTCATCGTGTCGGAACCGGGGTGCGGGACGACGATGGGTTCGGGCGCGGCGGTGCTCCACGGTGCACGCGCCGCAGTGCCGACGGCGCCGGTGAGCGAGCGGGTGTACCCGGCGAGGTCCCGGCAGCTCTGGTGCACGTCGACCTCCCGTAGCGGCGGCTGCGCACCGACGTGAACTGTGCAGGTCACGTCCATCACCGGGTCGAGGCCGCCACGGTCCATGAGGTCGAGGTCGCTGCCGAGCACCAGGATCAGGTCGGCGTCGGCCGCCACGCGGACCACCGACGGATGTCCCATGACACCCGCGACCCCGACCACCCCCGTGGCCGGTGCCGCGTCCCGCCCGTTCGGTCCGGTGGCGACGACGGCGCCGGTCACCGCGGCGAGTTCGGACGCCGCGTCTGCGAGTCCGGCTCGCGACGCCGCCTCCCCCAGCAGGATCAACGGTCTGCGCGCCGCGCGGACGAGGTCGACCACCCGGTCCGACGGTGTCGTGGCGGACACCCGGGAGGGTGGGCGTCGGAGCAGGACCGGGCACGGCGCGGTCTGAACGTCCTTGGGCAGGACCAGCGCGGCGGGCAGTCCGCGTTCGAGAGCGTCGAGTGCGCCGATCAGTGCCGGTCCGACGCCGGTGGGGTGATCGATCTTCGCCGCGAAACCGGTGACGCCTTGCAGGGTGGCGAGCAGGTCGACGGTGCGCGGGGCGGCGCACATGTCCTGGAACGCACCGCGCCGCTCGCCGGTGGTGGCCGGACTGCCGATCAGCGCGAGGAGCGGAACCCGGGACTGGTAGGCCTCGGCGAGCGCCGGGATGCAGTTCATCGCGCCACCGCCGGAGGTCGCGACCAGGCAGGCGGGCCGTCCGGTCATCCGGGCCGAGCCGTCGGCCATGGCACCGGCCCCGAACTCGTGCTTGGTGATGGTGACCGTCAGCCGCTCGTGCTCCGGTGCCCGCAGCAGCGCCGCGAACAGGTCCTCGGAGTTCGCACCATGGATACCGTACGCGTTACGAATTTCGTACGCGTACAACAGATTTGCCAGCCTGTCGGCGACCGAGGAGGCCACGGACGCAACAGTAGGCCGCTGGTCACGGCAGTGACAAGCGAACTCGGATATATCAGGCGGAACCGTCGAAAGCGTCCAACAGCCGCCTCGCCGCCAGGGCCGGAGTGAGAGTGCCCGCCTCGACGGACGCCTCCACCTCCGCACGAACGGTGCGGACACCGTCGGACTGCTCGACCCGGCGCAGCACCGCCCCCCGCACCATGGTCCAGGTCCAGTCCACCTGCTGCTGCCTGCGACGGCGGTCGAACTCCCCCGCCTCCTGCAGTGTCGTCCGGTGCCGCAGGATCGCCGCCCAGAACTCCTCGATACCGGTGCCGTCGAGGGCGCTCTGAGTCAGTACCGGCGGTCGCCAGAGCGAACCCGCCGGGTGGATCAGGCGCAGGGCGCTGGTCAGCTCCCGGGCGGCGACCTTCGCCTCCACGATGTGGTCGCCGTCGGCCTTGTTGACCGCCACCACGTCCGCGAGTTCGAGCACCCCCTTCTTGATGCCCTGCAGCTGGTCACCGGTGCGGGCCAGGGTGAGGAAGGCGAAGGTGTCGACCATGTTGGCCACGGTGACCTCGGACTGGCCGACGCCGACCGTCTCGACCAGGACCACGTCGAAGCCGGCGGCCTCGAGCAGCACGATGGTCTCCCGGGTCGCTTTCGCGACTCCCCCGAGCGTGCCCGACGTGGGCGATGGGCGGATGTAGGCGCGCGGATTCACCGCGAGGGTGCCCATCCGGGTCTTATCGCCCAGGATCGAACCCCCGCCGCGGGTCGAGGAGGGGTCCACCGCGAGCACCGCGACCTTGTGTCCCAGCGAGATCAGGTGATTCCCCAGAGCCTCGATGGTGGTCGACTTCCCCACCCCGGGCACGCCGGTGATCCCCACGCGGATGGCGATCGGCGCGTCCGGGGCCGGCGTGAGTTCGAGTAACAACTCCTGCGCGAGCGCCTGGTGATCGGTACGGCGGGACTCCACCAGCGTGATGGCCCGCGCCAGGATGGCGCGCCGGTCCGCGCGGACGCCCTCGGCGAGTTCGGCGACGGTGTTCACGCCAGCTGGTACCCCAGCTTGCCGCCCAGTTCGTGCAGCAGGTTCACCGCGGCGTCCGCGATGACCGTGCCCGGTGGGTAGATCGCCGATGCGCCGGCGGCGTACAGCTCGTCGAAATCGCCGGGCGGGATGACCCCGCCCACCACGATCGTGATGTCCGGGCGACCGACCTCCGCGAGCGCCTCCCGCAGCGCCGGCACCAGGGTCAGGTGTCCGGCGGCGAGGCTGGACACCCCCACCACGTGCACGTCGTTGTCGGCGGCCTGCTGGGCGACCTCCTCCGGGGTGGAGAACAGCGGCCCCACGTCGACGTCGAATCCGAGATCGGCGAAGGCCGTCGCGATCACCTTCTGGCCGCGGTCGTGGCCGTCCTGGCCCATCTTGGCGATCAGCACACGCGGACGGCGCCCGTCGGCCTCCTCGAATCTGGCCACCAGCTCGGTGGCGGTGGCGATGTTCTCCGACGCCCCTGCTTCGTCGCGGTACACCCCACTGAGGGTACGGATCTCCGCCTGGTGGCGACCGTAGACCTGTTCCAGCGCGTCGGAGATCTCACCGACGGTGGCCTTCGCCCGCGCCGCGTCGATCGCCAGTGCCAACAGGTTGTTCTCCATGCCGCCGTCGGTCGAGCGAGCGGCCCGGGTGAGGTTCGCCAGTGCCGCCTCGACCGCCTGCGGGTCCCGCTCGGCCCGCAACTGTTCGAGTTTGGCGAGCTGCTCGGTCCGGACCTTGGAGTTGTCCACCTTGAGCAGTTCGATCACCGCGTCCTCGGCAACCTGGTACTTGTTCACGCCGATCACGGGCTGACGACCGGAATCGATGCGGGCCTGGGTGCGAGCGGCGGCCTCCTCGATGCGCAGCTTGGGGATGCCCTCGTTGATCGCCTTGGCCATGCCACCGGCCTCGGTCACCTCGCGGATGTGCGCCCTGGCCCGCTGCGCCAACTCGTGCGTGAGCGTCTCGACGTAGTACGAGCCGCCCCACGGATCGATCGGGCGCGTGGTGCCGGACTCCTGTTGCAGCAGCAACTGAGTGTTCCGCGCGATCCGGGCGGAGAAGTCGGTCGGGAGTGCGATCGCCTCGTCGAGGGCGTTGGTGTGCAGTGATTGGGTGTGCCCCTGGGTGGCGGCCATCGCCTCCACACAGGTGCGGCCGACGTTGTTGAACACGTCCTGCGCGGTCAGCGACCAGCCCGAGGTCTGCGAGTGGGTGCGCAGTGAGAGCGATTTGGGGTTCTTCGCGTCGAACTCGGCGACGAGTTCACTCCACAGCAGCCGGGCCGCCCGCAGCTTCGCCACCTCCATGAAGAAGTTCATTCCGATGCCCCAGAAGAACGACAGGCGCGGGGCGAAGGTGTCCACATCCAATCCGGCCTCGATACCGGCCTTGATGTACTCGACACCGTCGGCGAGCGTGTACGCGAGCTCCAGATCGGCCGTGGCTCCGGCCTCCTGGATGTGGTAGCCGGAGATCGAGATGGAGTTGAACTTCGGCATCATGGTGCTGGTGTAGCCGAAGATGTCGGAGATGATCCGCATCGACGGTGCCGGCGGGTAGATGTAGGTGTTGCGCACCATGAACTCTTTGAGGATGTCGTTCTGGATGGTGCCGGCCAGCTTCTCCGGACCCACGCCCTGCTCCTCGGCGGCCACCACGTACAGCGCGAGGATCGGCAGGACGGCGCCGTTCATCGTCATCGAGACCGAGACGCCGCCCAGGTCGATGCCGTCGAACAGCTGACGCATGTCCAGGATCGAGTCGATCGCCACCCCGGCCATGCCGACGTCACCGGTGACGCGTGGGTGGTCGGAGTCGTAGCCGCGGTGCGTGGCCAGGTCGAATGCCACCGACAGGCCCTTCTGGCCGGCGGCGAGGTTGCGCCGGTAGAAGGCGTTCGACTCGGCGGCGGTCGAGAAGCCGGCGTACTGGCGGATCGTCCACGGCTGGTTGACGTACATCGTGGGGTACGGACCGCGGATGAACGGGACCGCGCCGGGGTAGCTGTCCACCGGATATCCCGCCTCGGCGGCGGCGTCGCGATCGGCGCGGGTGTACACCGGCTTGACGTCGATGCCCTCCGGCGTCGACCAGGTCAGTTGATCTGGGGTGTAGGCGTGGGCCCGTGCGGCCGCCTCGACGAAGGCGTCGACCTCGTCGCCCGTCGGCGCCTGGGCTGCCGCGACCGCATCGTCGTCGAACGGGACGTCGGCGAAGCTGCCGATCGTGGTGTCGGTCATCTCAGGCCCCCAGCCGGGTCAACAGATCGTCGAGCGCGGCGGCCGCGTCGATCTTCGCGTGCAGGTAGATGTCGATCAGTCCGTCGTCGACGGTGCCGGGTGCGCCGGCCAGCAGCACCAGGTCGCCCTGCTCCCGCAGAGTGCGCGCAAGGGCCTCCCCCTGATCGCCGTATCCGGCGTCGGAGCCGGCCAGCGCGGTGATCCTGGTGCCGGGTGAGCCGTCGATCGAGGCCGACCCGGACGCCTGCTCGGTCGCGTCCTGCACGGTCTCGATTCCGCCGGAGGCGAGCAGGTTGGTCAGGAACGTGGACCGGCCGTTGTGCTGGGCGACGGTGCCGATGGTCACCATCCGGATCCGCGGTCGCACCCCGTGTTCACGCAGGAAGGCGTCCGATCGGGTGCGCAACGCCTCGAACGGGGCGGCGTACGAGCGCACCACCGGACCGTTGACCGCGGCGGTCGGCGCCACCGCGGGTTCGGCGAGGTTGGGGAACTCGTTGACCCCGGTGATCTTCCTGGCCCGCCGGGCGACGGCGCCGTCGCGGCGGTCCGCGGATTCACCGAGGCTCGCGGCGATCGACTCATCGGCGATGCCGCGGGTGAAACCCCCGGCCCGTTCGGTGACCTGCAGCACGCTCCACGCGGCCCGGGCCAGATCGTCGGTGAGAGCTTCCACGTGCCAGGATCCGGCACCCGGGTCCGCGACCCGGCCCAGGTTCGACTCCTCGAGCAGCAGCAGCTGGATGTTGCGGGCGATGCGCCGGGCGAACGCCGGTGAGTACCCTTCGACACCGCCCGGGAGCGCGGCGTCGAAGTCCAGAGTGCTCACGTAGTCGGCCCCACCGACCCCCGCCCCGAACGCGGCGACGGTGGTGCGCAGCATGTTCACCCACGGATCCCGCTGCGTGGTCGCGGCGCGTGAGGTCACCGCGTGTACCGGTGCGTTGCCGGCGTCGGGGGCGCCGAGGTGCCGCGCGACGCGGGCCCAGACGGTGCGCCAGGCCCGGATCTTGGCCAGGGTGAGGAACTGATCGTCGGTGGCCGCGAGCCGAATGGTCAGTTGCCGCAGCGCGGATCCGGTGGGGAGTCCCGCCGAGGTGAGTGCGCGAACCTGGTCCAGGGCCGCAGCGGCGGTGAGGCCGAGCTCCTGCGCGCAGGTGGCTCCGGCGTTGTGCAGGTCGGCGCCGTCCACGACGATCGCCCGAACGTCCTCGGCACGGGCGTCGGCCAACCGGGCCAGGTCGACGGCTTCGGTGAGCGGGACGTCGGCACGTCCGACCACCTGCGAGGTGAGCGGCGCCGCACCCAGACTCACCCGCACCAGGTCGGCGCGGTAGGCCTCGGATTCGGCGGCCACGTCGAGCGCGGCCAGCACCTGGGCGGCCGCGTGCGCCGCCTCGCCTCCCGCGGAGAGCAGGATGGGCGCCATATCCGGGTAGACGCCCCCGAGCAGCGGCGCCGGATCGGGGCGGACGATCCACAGCGCGCTGGCCCCCGATTCGAGCGCGCCCAGCACGTCGGAGGCGTCGCAGTGCTCGTCGAAGCGTTCGGCGACCCGCCATCCCAGGCGGACGTCCGGCGTGGGGTCACCGCCGCGGAGGAACGGGAAGACGCCGGGCAGCGGCGCCTCGGGGAGTTCATCGCGCTGGGAGTACAGCGGCGCGATCTCGACGCCGTCGTCCTCGGTGGCCGTGGTGAGCGCCGCGATCGGGTCCTCCGGCGGGGTGCCCCCACGCGACTTCGCGAGCACGGCACCGACGGATTCGCGCCATGACTCGTAGTGACTGTCCACCACGTGGGCCTCCTCACTGTGGCCCGGCACACGCGCGAGCCTTCGCTGCCGCGGGCGTCACAGCGGCGTTCGAGAATCCACGTTAACCGATGCCGGTGACGACTCCCCAGTAGGGTCGGACCACCCTCGTGAGCACCGCGTATGTTGGCTCTACGTGAGCGACAACGAATCCCGTCTGCGGCCCGGAGACAGGTCGCTGGTGCTGCGCGCGGCCCTCGGCTGCCTGCTGGTTCTGGGGGTGGTCGCGGGCGGGATGCTGCTTCCTCGTCCTGGGGTGGCCACGGTGCGCGGGTGGGCGGAATCGACCGGCCCGTGGTTCGTGGTGCTGTTCCTCGTGGCGCACATCGTGGTGACGGTCTTCCCGGTGCCGCGGACCATGTTCACCGTCTCGGCGGGACTGCTGTTCGGTCCGGCCGGGATCGTGCTGTGCATGGCGGCCTCGATCGCGGCCGCCGCTCTGGCCTTCCTCACGGTGCGGTGGGTCGATGCGCGGCACCCCTCGCAGGTGATCAACCGGGTGCGCGAGCACCCTGCGTACACACCGATCGCGGCCCGGCTGCGGGTGCGGGGCTGGTTGGCGGTCGGCTCGCTGCGACTGGTGGCCGCGGTGCCGTTCTCGATCCTCAATTACGCATCGGCGTTGTCGCCGGTGCGGTTCTGGCCGTACCTGGTCGCGACGGCTATCGGGCTGGCGCCGGGAACGACCGCTGTGGTGCTGCTCGGTGACGCGCTGGCCGGGGAGTCGTCACCGTGGCTGGTAGTGGTCAGCGGAGTACTGATGGCGGTCGGGATCACCGGCTTGGTTCTCGACGCTCGGATGCCCGCAAGGGTCAAACCTTGACTGATCCTCTAGCAAGGCTAATGCCTTGCCCTCGATCAGCGTGATGATCGCCGGTGGTCGGGCGACGCACCTGCGGCGCGCCCGCTGGCCACAGCCAGCAAGGTATCGACCACCTCGCGGGGTGCGGCGTCGTCGCGCCGTACCGCGCGCAGCCGGCGACGCAGGTCGATGCCCTCAGTGGGAACTTCGACGAGGCGGCCCTCGCGCAGTTCCGCGGCGACCGCGAGTTCGCTGAGCACCGCCGCCCGCCCGCCCGCGGCGACCATGATCTTGACCGCCGCGTTCGTGCCGAGCGCCACCGACTGCGGGTTCGGCTCGAACCCGGCCCGTCGTAGCGCGGCCTCCAGGGCCTCGCGGGTTCCCGCCCCCGGCTCTCGGGTCACCAGTGGCAGTTCCGCGAGCTCAGCGGGGGTGACGGGGCGGTCCGCGCGCCGCCGGGTGAGGCGGTCACCGGGCGCCGCCACGAGCACCATCCGGTCGGTGCGCACCGTCCGGGAGGCCAGATCGCCGGGCACCGTCGGCCCCTCGATGAAGCCCAGGTCGGCGACGTGCCCACGCACGTCGGCGATCACCGCCGCGGAATTGCCGACGGTCAGGTGCACGGGCTCGTCGGCGTGCTCACGCAGCCGGGCGAGCCACGCCGGCATGAGGTACTCGGCGATCGTCTGGCTACACGCGATCCGCACCGTGTGGTCGAAGCGGAGAGCCTCGGCGCCGGTCTGCAGGGCCGACATCGCGCTGACGACAGCCCGAGCCCATTCGGTGACCGCGGCGCCCTCGGTGGTGAGTTCCGCTCCCCGGGTGCGCCGGTCGAGCAGTTCCAGCCGGAGTTGGCGCTCCAGGTGACGCAGGCGCGCGCTCGCGCTGGGCTGGGAGATCGAGCACGCGCGGGCGGCCGCTGAGATGGATCCCAGATCGGCGACGGCCACCAGCAGTCGGAGGGATTCCGCGGACGGCATTTCCATAGAGTCATCGTATGGGTAGATAGCCACCCTGTGGGTTCCCGAACGATTCCGCCCGAGACACCGTGTTCACCATGCACACCAGGTCGACCGGCTCTGTTTCCCCCGGGCCCGCACGGAATCGGCTGCTGCGCGATCTGCGGACCCCACAGGAGGCCGTCTCCAACCTCACGCCGAACTGGTTCGCCTGCGTCATGGGAACGGGCATCGTCGCGAATGCGGCTGTGAGCCTGCCGATGCAGATCCCCGGCCTGCGTACGACGGCCGCAGCCGTGTGGATCCTGGCCGCGATCCTGCTGGCGTTGCTGACGGTCGGCACTGCGGCACACTGGATCCGCTACCCCGAGTTCGCCCGGCGCCATCACCGCGACCCGGTGATCGGCAATTTCTACGGCGCGATGGCCATGGCCTTCCTCACCGTGGGGATCGGCGCGGTCCTGGTGGGCCGGGACGTGCTCGGACTGCCGGCCGCCCTGACTCTGGGCGCCGCCCTGTGGGTGACCGGCACGGCACTCGGCCTGTTCTTCGCCCTGTTCATTCCGGTCATGATGATCCGCGGTGGCCACTACCGGGCGGACGCGGCGTTCGCCGGATGGCTGATGCCGGTGGTCTCCCCGATGGTCACCGCGGCCGGCGGCGCGGTGCTGATGCCCTACACACCGGAAGGAGCGACACGCAGCGCCCTGCTGTGGTTCAGCTACGGGTGCTTCGCCTTCACCCTGTTCGCCGCACTGCGGGTGCTGCCCGCGGTGATCCTGCGCCTGCTCCGCGGCCCGGCCTGGGCGCCGGCGATGATGCCGACGGCCTGGATCGTGCTCGGCCCGCTCGGGCAGTCGATCACCGCCGCGAACGGACTCGGCTCGGCCGCACACCTGGCGGTGAGTCCCGATCTCGCCGCCGTCCTGCAGCGGGCCGCCGCAGGCTTCGGCACGATCGTCACGGTGGCCGTGCTGCTGTGGACGGCGATCGCACTGACCCTCACCGCACGGACCGCCCTCGGCTCCACGGACGGGCTGCCGTACGCGCTGACCTGGTGGTCGTTCACCTTTCCGATCGGCACCTGCGCCACCGGGTTCAGTGCGATGGACGCGACCGGCGCCACAGGCTACGCCGCACTCGCCCTCGCCTACTTCCTCGGGCTGTCGGCCGGCTGGATCGTGGCCACCCGCGGGACTCTCCCGCGAGCCCTGGCGAGCGGAGGGCTGCTGCGGCATCCGGACCTGGCTTAGTCGATCCTCGCAAGTCCAACTCCTTGCGGTAGGCGAATGCAAGGCTGTACGCTTGCTTCATGATGGTCCTCACCGCTGATCAACGAGGCAGTCGCACCGACACCGACCGGGTCGAAGCCGCACGCGCATTCCTCGCCCCCCTCGGCTGGCTTCGCGCTCCTGAACGCACGGCGGGCGACGAACTCCAGGCCGTCACCGACGACGCCGCGGTCGCGGTGAACGCCGCCCTCGCACTGCTCACGGACGGGCGCTGGAGCATCGGGATCGGAGTGGGAACCGTCGAATCACCACTTCCGGAACAGACCCGTGCGGGACGGGGCCGAGCGTTCGAAGCGGCCCGCGATGCGGTCGAGGCGGCCAAGAACGTGCCCGTCCGCGTCCAGGTGCGGGCGGCCGACGGTGACGCCGCTCGCCGCGCAGAGGCGATTCTGTCGGTGCTCGGGCATATCGTGGGCCGCAGATCACGAGAGGGTCAGGAGGTGACCGCCTTGCTCAACGACGGTATGACCATCACCGCCGCCGCAGCACAGCTGGGGGTTTCGCGGCAGGCGGCCTCGCAGCGAGCGGCCGCAGCGGGCTGGTCGGTGGAGCCGGCGGGCCGCGCACTGGCGATCGAACTGCTCGATGCGGCCAACCCACCGCACGGCACCGGGACCGCCCGATGATCGGCATCGTCGTCGCGCTCCTACTCCTGACCGCTATCGCGGGTGCGGGCGCTGGCGCTCTCGCGCGGCGGCGCGGCCCCGATTGCGTCGCGATCGCCGCAGCGGAGGTTCCGGTGCTGCTGGTGGTCGCCGCGGCGCTGGTCGCACTGGCTGCGCCCGCCGCACAGGGCGCCGGCCTCGCCGCCGTGCGGGTCGCTGCTGTGATCGCCGCGATGGCCGGCGGTAGCGCTCTGGTGAAGGCGGTGTTCGTGCTGGCCGGGGCGTCCGGGCGTGACGATCCATCCTCCGGGACCGCTCAGTCCACCGATCCGGACGCCTCCGACGCAGACCAGGGAGCCCACAGCGGTAGTGAGGACGCTGCCGTCGGGGAAGCCGGAGACCTCCCCGACGACGCGACGCCGGCGTCGCCGCTACGCGGCGGCCTGGCGATCGGAGTCCTCGAACGCGCGGCCATCGTGGTCTGCGTCCTCGCGAACTTCGGTGCGGGCCTGGCGGTGATCGTGGCCGCCAAGGGGCTCGCCCGGTATCCCGAACTGCGTCATCCCGGTGCGGCGGAGCAGTTCATCATCGGCACCTTCGTCTCGGTGCTGTGGGCCTGCGGCTGCGCCGGAGTGGCGGTGGCAGTGGGACGCTGATCCCGCACCACCGCCCCCGGTCCAGCCGATGCCGGGCGGCGTCGGGCCTGTATCAGGCCTCGGTGCGCGGCGGGTAGCCGGGCTGCTGCACCTGATACGGTCCGGGCGCCGCGTGCCGGGAGCTCACCGGCAGCTGCGTCGTCTCACTCATCTCCGGCATCCCGGCCGTGATCTCCGGTGCGGCGTCCGCGGGCACCGCGGGGGGCAACCGGCACCGCCGGATCGGGCTCGGCGTGCAACCCCGTGCTCGGCGCCGGATCGGCGGGCGCGGTGCGGACAACCGGGGCGTCCGGAACCTGGTCGGGTGTCACCAGGACCGGTGAGACCGGTTCCGGGGTGTCGAACCAGCCCTCGGTATCGATCTCCGGCGCACTGGCCTGGCCGTCGTCGGACGGCTCGAACCGGAACACTCCGTCGCTGCCCGGACTGCCGAGATTGCGCATGAAGCCCTGCAGCGCACCGTTGAAATCGCTGGGCACCACCCACACCTTGTTGGCGTCTCCCTGTGCCATCTCGGGCAGGGTCTGCAAGTACTGGTAGGCCAGCAGCTCCGGAGTGGGACGGCCGGACTTGATCGCCGAGAACGTGGTCTCGATGGCCTTGGCCTCACCCTGGGCCTCCAGGTACGAGGCGGCGCGCCGGCCCTCGGCGCGCAGGATCTCGGCCTGCCGGTCCGCCTCGGCGGCGAGGATCGCCGCCTGCCGCTCCCCCTCGGCCAGCAGGATGCGGCTGGCCTTGTCGCCCTCGGCGGATTTGATCGCCGCCTCCCGATGTCCCTCGGCGGAGAGGATGGTGGCCCGCTTCTCGCGGTCGGCCTTCATCTGCTTCTCCATCGATTCCTGGATCGACGGGGGCGGGAAGATCGACTTGAGCTCGACCCGCGCCACGCGCAGCCCCCAGCGGGACGTGGCCTCGTCGAGCACACCCCGCAATTGGCCGTTGATCGCCTCACGCGAGGTGAGCGTCTCCTCCAGCGTCATGCCGCCGACCACGTTGCGCAGGGTGGTGGTGGTGATCTGCTCGACGCCGACCACGTAGTTGCTGATCTCGTAGACCGCGGCCTCCGGGCGCGTGACCTGGAAGTAGACAACGGTGTCGATGTTCACGGTCAGGTTGTCCTGCGTGATCACCGGTTGCGGCGGGAACGAGACGACCTGTTCGCGCAGGTCAACCCGGGCCCGGACGGTGTCGATGAACGGGATGAGCAGTGCCAGCTGGCCGGACACCGTCCGGGTGTAGCGCCCCAGTCTCTCGATCACCGCGGCCTGCGCCTGCGGCACCAGGACCAACGCCTTGACCAGTACCACCACCACTGCCACGATCAGCAGCACCAGCACGACCAGTCCGATTCCGATTCCCTCCATGCGGATCTCCCTTTCTCGATCAGTCAGTCATCGACGACCACGGCCACGGCACCGTCGATCTCGACGATGGTGACCTGCGCGCCGATCGGTATCGGAGCACCGTCGTACGGGGTGCGGGCGGTCCACTCCTCACCGCCGAGACGGATACGGCCACCGTCGGCGGTGACCTCTCCGGTCACCTCGGCGATGCTGCCCGGCAGCGATTCCAGGTACGACGGTGCCTGCCCGCGCTTGCTCTCGACGTACCGTCGCAGCGGAGGTCGCACCAGCGCGAGCAACAGGATCGACGACACGGCGAAGACCACCCCCTGGCCCCAGGTGGGTAGGTCGAACAGGCCGGTCGCACCGGCGGTGATCAGCGCGCCGCCACCGAGCATGAGCAGCGTGAACTCACCGACCGCGACCTCCGCCACGGTCAGCACGATCGCTCCGATCAACCACAGCGCAGCCGCCATACCTCGATCCTGCCAGAATTCGGACACCGAGGAGCGCTCACGCGTGGTTGCGTCCTACGGTTCGGTGACGAAGTCGACGAGGCGCTCCACCGCGCCGATCAGCGAGGCGTCCAGGTCGCGGAACGAATCGACCGCGGCCTGCACCCGGCGCCAGCCGTCCTGTGGGCTGCCCCAGCCCAGCCGCCGGCAGGTCCCGGTCTTCCAGTCCTCGCTCCGCGGCACATCCGGCCAGGCGTCGATCCCGACCGAGGCGGGCTTGACCGCCGCCCAGATGTCGATGAACGGGTGGCCGGTGACCATCACGTACTCCCCCAGTGACTGGGTCATCCGCGATTCCTTCGACCCCTGCACCAGGTGATCGGCGAGCACTCCCACCTTGCGTCCCGGTCCGGGTCCGAACTCGGCGAGCCGGGCACCGAGGTGATCGAGTCCTTCCAACTGTTCGACCACCACACCCTCGACCCGCAGGTCGTAACCCCACACCCGTTCCACCAGCGCCGCGTCGTGCACACCCTCGACCCAGATCCGGCTGGGCAGGGCCACCCGCGCCTTGACGCCCTCGACCCGGGTCGAACCGGATGCGCTGCGCTGAGGACCCGACGGGGTCTTCGCCACCGGCCGCACCAGGGTCACGGGGACACCGTCGATGAGGAACGCCGCCGGGCGCATCGCGAACAGCCGGACCCTGCCGCGCGCGTCCTCGAGTTTGACGAACTCGCCGTCGTAGCTGCGGTCGAAGCCGACCACCGCTCCGCAGAAGCCGGTCGCCGCGTCCTCGGCGACCAGACCGCGATCGGCGGGCACCTCGGCGACGGTCCGTGCCCGTTTGCTCGCGTGCCCGGCGTAGATGTCCCCGTACCTGTTCGCCACGGCGATCAACCGTAGCCGAGTGCGGGGGCGACTACCATCGGGGCTCATGACGACGGTCGCCACACTCGCCCGGCGCGCCACCGCGGGGCCCGCGCAGGGTTTCGCGGTGTGGTCCGCGGCGTGGCTGTCCGGCTCTGCCGGAACGGACGAACTACTGACCTCACTGGCGGAGTGGGCGCCGGTGCAGTCCGTCGTCGACGGTGACCTCCCCGGCCTGTTGGCCGAGATCCGGGCACTGGCCCCGCACACCGTCCGGCTGTTGTTGCCCGCGCCGGGTGATGCCCGTGGACTCCCGGCGGATACCGACCTCGAGGACGCGGCGATGGCACGCGGGGAGTCGGTGGTCTTCGACGCAGCTCACACCTCGATCGCGCTGGTTCCGACGCCGGAGGCGGGAGACGTGATGCGATGGCAGGCGTTCGCGCACGAGCCGGCGCTCACCGATCCCGATCAACTGCCGCTCGGCGCTGCCGAGCAGCAGTTGCGGGGCGCGGTGCGGGAGGCGCCGTCGGCGTTGGCGGGTCTGCCGCCGGCACCGGACGCCGGTGACGATCCGCGCCGGCTGGTGATGGAGTTGACGCGGTTCCTGGGAGCGCACCGGTTGCCGCGCAGCGCCTCCGAGCGGGCGCACCGGGTGCTCGACAGCGCCGGCATGGTCGAGGCGATTCTGCTGGTCGCGGGCGCACAGGCCCCGTATTCGGGGTTGACGCTGGCATCTGCGCAGGGCGGCGACGAGACGTACCGGGATCTGTGGCGCACGGTCCGGGCGGCGCGGGTGGCCGCGGTCAACGCGGTGTGCCGCGAGGAACTGCGCTAGTCGGTGCGGTGTGGGCGACGCACCGCCGGACAGCATCCTTCGACGCAGGCCGCTCCGTTGGTGCTCACGCCGAGCCCGGACGATCTTCCGGCGAAGGCGTCGTCGATCAGGTCCACCACCATTCGGGCGAACCGCGGGTCGGATCCGCAGGTGGACGCGCGGGCGAAGGGCATACCGAGCTCGGCTGCCACGTCCTTGGCCTCGGTGTCGAGGTCCCAGATCACTTCCAGGTGATCGGAGACGAAGCCGATGGGGACCACGGCCACGCCGGGCGCCCGCTGCTGGTGCAGGGCGCGGATGTGGTCGCAGATGTCGGGGTCGAGCCACGGGACCTGTGGGGGACCCGACCGGGACTGCCAGACCACGTCGTGTTCGGCCACGTCCAACCGGGCTGCGACGTTCGCCGCGGCCTCCCGGACCTGCCGGGAGTACAACCGCTCAACGTCGGGCGGGCCCGCCGCCAGGTCCGCTGCTTCGGGGATCGAATGCGCGGTGAACACCAGCCGGGAACCGGCCGGCAGCTGTGCCAGCGCCGCGGCCGCGGAGTCGGCGAAACTCTGCAGGAACCGCTCGTGCTCGCAGAACTGGGGCAGTTTGGTCAGCTCCGGTGCGTCCGGGACGGCCTCGCGGACCCGGGCGATGTCCTCGTCGTACTGCCGGCAGCCGGAGTAACCGCCCCACGCGGAGGTCGCGAAGACCAGGGCACGACGCACTCCGTCGGCCGCCATCCGCGCCGCGGTGTCCTCGGCCATCGGGTGCCAGTTGCGATTGCCGAAGTACACCGGCAGGTCGCGGCCCCGGGCCGACAGTTCGGTCTCGACGGCGTCGATGATCTCGCGGTTCTGGGCGTTGAGCGGCGAGACGCCGCCGAAGCGCAGGTAGTGCTCTTCGACGGCGTCCAAGCGCTCGGGCGGGATGCCCCGGCCACGGGTGACGTTCTCCAGGAACGGCCGCACGTGGTCAGGGTGTTCCGGGCCTCCGAAACTCAGGACGAGCAGCGCGTCCCAGGTGTGCTCGGTCACGACTACTGCGCGTTGATCATTTCGTCGGGGAACCAGGTGTTGTGGCTGGCGCCACCGTCGACGTAGACGATCGAGCCGGTGGTACCGGGCAGCCAGTCCGAGAGCAGCGCGCACACGCTCTTGCCCACGACCTCGGGGTCGTCGACGTTCCAGCCGATCGGCGAGGCGCCGTTCCAGTAGGTGTTGAGCATGTTGAGCTTCTTGGCGTCGTCGGTCGCCGTGCCCGAGATCGCCTTGGCGGCGAGCGTCTTGATCGGGCCCGCGGCCACCAGGTTCGAGCGGATCTTCTTGGCGTAGCCGACCTCGCGGGCGACGTACCGGTTCACCGACTCCAGGGCCGCCTTCTGCACGCCCATCCAGTTGTAGTCGGGCAGCGCGGTCCGCGGATCGAAGTCCATACCCACGATGGATCCGCCCTCGTTCATCGCGGGCAGCACGGCGCGCGCCAGGGAGGCGTAGCTCCACGCGGAGATCTCGAAGGACTTCGCGGCGTCCGGGCCCGGTCCCTCGAGGAAGGGCAGTGCCTCCGGTCCCATCAGGGTGCGCGGGGCGAAGGCGATCGAGTGCAGTACACCGTCGATGCCCTCGGGGGCGAGTTCACGGATCTTCTCGGCCAGGGTGCCGAGGTACTCCTCGTCGGTGACGTCGAGCGGGATCGCCGGCGGCACCTCCCTCGGCAGTCGCTTGGCGATCCGGTCGATCAGCCGGAGCCGGTCCGGGATGCCGGTGATGATCACCTTGGCGCCCTGCTCCTGGGCCACCTTGGCGGCCGAGAAGGCGATCGAGGCGTCGGTGATGATGCCGGTGATCAGGATGGTCTTACCTTCGAGCAGTCCGGTCACGGACGTGCCTCCTTCGGGTTCTGCGGTTGCACTGAGCTGGTTCGACGGTGCGCGGGCCTAGTGGCCCATACCGAGGCCACCGTCGACGTTGATGACGTTGCCGGAGACGTACGCGGAGTCGTCCGAGGCGAGGAAGGAGACCACCGCAGCAACCTCCTCGGGCTGACCCATCCGCTTCGCCGGGATGGCCTGCTTGACGGCGGTCTCGGTGTACTCCTTGGGCAGATCGCGCGTCATATCGGTGTCGATCAGACCGGGTGCGATGACGTTCGCGGTGACGTTGCGGGCGCCGAGCTCACGGGTGACCGAGCGGGCGAGGCCGATGACGCCGGCCTTGGACGAGGCGTAGTTGGCCTGGCCGGGGGTGCCCATCAGGCCCACGACCGAGCCGAGGTAGATGAACCGGCCCCAGCGGTTCTTGAGCATGTCACGGGTCGCGGCCTTGGTGACCCGGAAGGCCCCGGTCAGGTTGGCGTTGATGACCTTCTCGAAGCTCTCCACACTCATCCGCATGAGCAGGGTGTCCTCGGTGATACCGGCGTTGGCGACGACCACCTCGACCGGGCCCTGGTGCTCGGCAACGGTCTTGAACGCAGCATCCACGGATTCGGTGTCGGTGACATCGCACTGCACGCCGAACAGTCCCTCGGGTGCGCCGGAGCCGCGATGGGTGACCGCGACCTTGTGTCCGTCGGCGGCCAGGCGCTGCGCGATGGCCAGGCCGATGCCGCGGTTGCCGCCGGTGACGAGGACGGACCGGGGCGTGAATTCAGAAGTCGACATGCCAGCAAACCTATCAGGGCAGCCGACGGTTGAAGGCGACTGCGCCCGCCGCACCGGCCAGGAGCAGCAGGGTCCCCCACAGCAGCCAGATCCGTGAGTTGTCGCCCTTCTGCATCTCCCAGCCGATCTCGTCGCGAAGGGTGCCGTAGGCCTGGTTCAGGTCGGTCAGCGAGGAGGCCGAGAAGAACTGTCCGCCGGAGAGCTCTGCGATCTTCTTCAGCGAGGCGTCGTCGACCGGCACGCCGATGCTCTGCCCCTGGATGTCGACGGTGCCGTTCTGGGTCCCGAAGGAGATGGTGGAGATCGGGATGCCCTCCTCCTTGGCCTTGCGCGCGGCGGTGAACCCGCCCCGGGGATCGTCGAGATCGGTCGGCACGGTCTGCTTGCCGTCGGATTCGAGGATGATCCGGGCCGGCGGCGCGTTGTCCTTACCGCCGAGCACGTCGCGGATGTTCTTGATCGACTGGATCGCGGAGTAGATGCCCTCGCCGGTGGCGGTGCGCTGCGCGAGTTCGAGGTGGTCGATCGCGTTCGTCGCGAGTGACCGGTCCGGGGTGGGTGAGACCAACAGCTGCGCGGTACCGGCGAACGAGACGATGCCCAGGTTCATCCCCTGGGGCAGTTCGTTGACGAACTTCTTGGCCGCCTCCTTCGCGGCGTCGAGCCGGTTCGGACTCACGTCGGTGGCCTTCATCGACAACGAGACGTCGACCACCAGGACGACGGTGGCGCGGCTGCGCGGTACTTTGCGCATGGCCTGCGGTCCGGACAGGGCGACCATGAGCAGGATCAGCCCGATACTCAGGAGTGCGATCGGCACGTGTCGCCAACGGTTGCGGCCGGGCGGCGCGACCGAGTCGAGGACCGACATGTTCGCGAACTTCAGCGCGCGTTTGCTACGCCGCTTCTCGTTGTAGACGTACCCGGCCACGATGGCCAGCACCACCACGATGCCGAGCAGCCAGATCGGGGTGGCCAGTGAGGTCAGTCCGCCCATCTAGGAAGCACCCGCCAATCCGCGCCGGCGGGCGGCGACGAAGCGCACGATGTCTGCCAGCCAGTCCCGGTCGGTGCGCAGTTCGAGGACCGGTGCTCCGATGCCGCGCAGGGTGCGCGCGACCTCCCGGCGGTGCGCCTGCGCCGCGTCGGCGAACCGGTCCCGCAGATCCGCGGTGACCGTGAGCTCACGGACGGCGCCGGATTCGGCGTCGCGCAAGGCGATCTCCCCGACTTCGGGCAACTCCACGTCCCGCGGGTCGAGTACCTCGACGGCGAGCACCTCGTGCCGGGCGGCGAGTCCGCGCAGTTCCCGGACGTAGTCGACGTCGCCGAGGAAGTCGCTGATCACCACGACCAGGCCGCGCGGCTGCTCCGGGCGGCGGAGTGCGTCGAGTGCACCGCGCAGGTCGCCGCGGGTGCCCTCGTCCGCTCGCGGCGCGGTGGCTATCGCCTTGAGCACCTTCTGCCGCTGCGCCCGGCCGGATTTCGGTTGCACGCGGACCACGGTGGAGCCGTTGGTGACGAGGCATCCGACCCGGTTCGCGGCACCGCTCACCAGGTGCACGACCGCGGCCGATGCGGCGACTGCGAGATCGCGTTTGGTGCCGCCGGTGGAGCCGAAGTCCATCGAGACGGACAGGTCCACCACGATCCAGGTCTGGAGTTCCCGGTCGGCGATCATCTGCCGCACGTGCGGGTGGGTGGTGCGCGCGGTCACGGACCAGTCCATCAGGCGGACGTCGTCGCCCGGGGTGTAGGGCCGCGACTCCCCCGGTTCGGAACCGGGTCCGGGAAGCAGCCCCTGGTGGTCGCCTTTGAGGACACCGTCGAGCCGGCGGCGGACCAGCAGTTCGAGGGTCTTGAGCGAGGCCTGCATCCGGGCCTCGTCGACCTCGCCGCCGGCGAAGCTCGGGAGCGGGGTGCGGCGCATCGTCGTCAGCCCTGCGGCGAGGGTGCGGGCACGAACTGCTGGTGCGGTTGCTGCTGGGGCTGGGCCTGTCCGACGACCTGCGGCAGGGCGACGGTCTGCAGGACGCGGGTGATCGCCTGATCGGCGGTGATCTCGTCGGCCAGGGCGTCGTAGCTCATCACCAGGCGGTGGCGCAGTACGTCCGGGATGATCTCGACGACGTCCTGCGGGACCACGTAGTCGCGCCCGCGCAGCAGTGCCAGCGCCCGCGCCGCGGCGACGATGCCGAGGGTGGCGCGGGGAGAGGCGCCGTAGGTGATCCAGGAGGCGACGTCCTCGAGTCCGAACTCGCGGGGTGTGCGGGTCGCGGCGATCACCCGCACCACGTAGTCGACCAGGGCGTGATGGACGAAGACCTCACTGGCGGCGCGCTGCAGACGCTGGATCGACTCCGGGTCGAGCACCTGCGACGCGGTCGGCGGGATGGTGCCCATCCGGTAGACGATCTCGCGCTCCTCCTCGATGGAGGGGTAGCCGACGACCACCTTGAACAGGAAGCGATCCCGCTGCGCCTCGGGAAGCGGGTAGACACCCTCGTTCTCGATCGGGTTCTGGGTGGCGAGCACCAGGAAGGGATCGGGCATCGGATAGGTCTGGCCGCCGATGGACACCTTGCGCTCGGCCATCACCTCGAGCAGCGCCGATTGCACCTTGGCGGGTGCACGGTTGATCTCGTCGGCGAGGAGGAAGTTCGCCGAGACCGGGCCGATCTCGGTGTCGAACTGCTCCTTGCCCTGCCGGTAGATGCGAGTACCGATCAGGTCGGACGGGACCAGGTCGGGGGTGAACTGGATCCGGGAGAACGATCCGCCGACGACCGTCGCGAAGGTCTCGACGGCGAGCGTCTTGGCGACACCGGGCACACCTTCGAGCAGGACGTGCCCCTTGGCCAGCATGCCGACCAGGATCCGCTCGACCAGCTGGTCCTGGCCGACGATCACTCGCTTGACCTCGTAGACGGCCCGCTCCAGCAGTTTGACCTCGTCGCTGGTGGCGATCTCCGGCCCCTGAGAGTGCGTCACACAAGTCCCTTCGTCGTCTCGTCCCCCGGCCGATACCGGCCGTCGCGATGCGGCTCGCACCGATCGCTCACCCGAGGGTACGCAATCGCGGCGATCAGCTGTTGATGACTCGGACGGCCTGCGAGAGGAAGGTCGAAGCGTCGAAGGGCGCGATCCGCACCGCACCACCGGACTGCGGCGATTCGAGGATCTGATTGTTGCCCAGGTAGATCGCCACGTGCTGAGTTCCGCCGGGACCGCGGAAGACCATGTCGCCCCGCTTGAGCTGGCTCACCGGCACCTTGTTGCCGGTGGTGAACTGGTAGCCGGAGTACTTGGGTAGCGCGATGCCGACGGCCGCGTAGGCGTAGGCCATCAGGCCCGAGCAGTCGAATCCGATGCGGTTGAAGTCGCCGAAGCTGTCGGCCACGCCGCCGTCGCGCACACCCTTGGTGGCACCGAAGGCGTTGCCGCCGCCCCAGGCGTACTGGACGCCCAGGACCGACATGCCGCGCTGGATGACCGCCTCGATCATCTGTGCGCCGGACATGCCCGCGGTGCTGATCGCGGCCTGGGGCGCGGGTGCGGCGGGGCTCGCCGCTGCGGCCGCCGGTGCCGCCGGCGCGCCGATCCCGAACGGGTTGGTGAACAGCGACGAGGCCTGGCCGACCAGGCCCTGGGCGAAGGTGCGGGCAGCGGCCAGCGGGTCCGCCGACGATCCCTGTGCGGGTACGGCCGGTGCGGCCGCTGCGGGAGCGGCCGGCGCTGCGGCGGGAGCGCCCCCCGCCGCAGCCGGTGCGGCGGCGGGAGCGGCCGGCGTCAGCTGCTGGGTCTGTCGTTCGTCGACCACGTACTGGGCGTAGATGCGCTGCTGGGCGGCACGATTCTCGGCCCGCTTGGCATCGTCGAGAGCCCGCTGCGCGAGTTCGCGTTGGGCGCTGAGCTTGGTCTGCTCCTGCTCCTGCGTGTTCAGCGCGGCGACGGTGGTGGTGATCGAGTCCTCGGCCTGCTTCTTGCGGTCCTCGGCGGTCGCGGCTGCGGCGTCGGCCTGGACCTTCGCCGCGCGGGCGGCGGTCCGGGAGGCCTCGGCACGCTTCTTCGCGGCCTGCAGATCGGTGAGCGCTGCGCGCTGCTTCTCGGCGACGATGCGCAGAGTGGTCGCGCGGTCGACCGCGACGCCGGGGTCACCGCCGAGGGTGTCCACCAGTCCCCCGGCGCTGCTGCCCTGCTGGTACGCGGCACGGGCGACCGCGTCGAAGGCGTTCTGAGCGGTGTCGATCTTCGCTGCGGAGTCGGCGACGGCGTTGTCGGAGACCTTCACCGCACCGGAGGCGGCGGAGGCGGCGTTCTGCGCTGATTGCAGGTCGACGACGGCACGGTTCACGGACTGACGCTTCGCGGCGACTTCACCGCGCAGGTCCGCGATCCGCTGATCGGATTGTGCGAGTCGGTCCACGAGGGCGGCGACCACGTTGGCGGGGGTGGCGGAATCCCCGGGCTCGGCGAGCACGGGTCCGGCGGTCACGACGGTGCCCACCACCAGGGTTCCGGTGGCGGCCAGTGCCAGCAGCGACCGCGCTGCTCGATGGGTGGCGAGGTCTGCCGTACGCCTCAAGGTGTCTCCCTCACTCATGATCGCGTTCACGCCCTATGAGTACGCGGCTGCCCCACGTACAACATTGGCTCCAGAAGTACCGTACGGCACTTTCGCAACAATGGAAAACAGAGGTCACAAATTACACGTTTGTCACTTGCGTATCCACACTTCTGACCTGGTGCTTCCAGCCGTGATCGGATCAAACGAATTCGGACAGCGGAATCCGGATCACACAGCTGGAATTTCGAATGAATGTGCGTTATTGCGTGCGATGTGCAGCGATCACGCCATTCCCATCGGCGGTCGCCGAGCCATCGGGGCGCAGGCCGGCTGCGCGGCGCGCGGCGTCCACCGCACGGCTGCGCCGACGGGTGATCACTCGGACCGCCGCAGCGAGCGCGACGACGAGCAGCACCAGAGCGAGGGTGAACGCCGCCCACGGGAACGTGGCGCCGTGCGCGGTGTCGACGAAGTCCCCGGCCGCCTTGGGCGGGTTGCCGAGCGCCAGCTTGCCGGTAGGACCTTCCTGGCCCGACTCGATCTGGTACCGGCTCAGCTGCGTCGAGTAGCCGGCCACCTGGTTCGGGGACATCACCAGAACGGTGGCGGTTTCCTGCCCCTTCGCCTTGAGGTCTTTGCCGACCTGCGTGCCGAGGTCACGCAGCGAGGTGTCGGGCAGGTAGTCGTGCGCCAGGACGATCACCTTGAAGTTCTCGATCCCCTTCCCCTGCGCGTCTCGGACCACCTGCGCGAGTTGCGGAACCGCACCGGCGTGAGCGGGGTTGAGAACGGCCACACCGTCGTCGGCGAGGTCCACTTCGAGCGCGGCGAGATCCACGTCGGTGGGGACTTCGGTGACAAACGGCAGGCCCATGCCGCTCACAGTACGACACCGCCACGCCGAGCCCGGGAAGGAGGCACAATGAGCAGCGTCCGCGGGTGTCGACCCGGCGGACGTTCACAGGACAAGCGTACTGTATTATGGATTTCAGGCACCGGCACAGCCCGTCGGTGCACACCACAAACGTTGAGTGGAGCTGACGTGAGCAAGAGCATCGATTCCTTCTCGTCGCGCGGCACGCTCGAGGTGGGCGATCAGTCATACGAGATCTTCCGCCTCAGCGCCGTGCCCGGCACCGAGAAGCTGCCCTACGCGTTGAAGGTCCTCGCAGAGAACCTGCTGCGGACCGAGGACGGCGCGAACATCACCACCGATCACATCAACGCCCTGGCGAACTGGGACCCGTCGGCCGAGCCGAGCGTCGAGATCCAGTTCACCCCGGCGCGCGTGATCATGCAGGACTTCACGGGCGTGCCCTGCATCGTGGACCTCGCCACCATGCGTGAGGCCGTCACCACCCTCGGCGGTGACCCGAACAAGGTCAACCCGCTCTCCCCCGCGGACATGGTCATCGACCACTCGGTGATCCTCGACGTCTTCGGCACGGCGGATGCCCTCGAGCGCAACGTCGACCTGGAGTACCAGCGCAACGGCGAGCGCTACCAGTTCCTGCGCTGGGGCCAGGGTGCGTTCGACGACTTCAAGGTCGTCCCCCCGGGCATGGGCATCGTGCACCAGGTGAACATCGAGTACCTGGCACCGGTCGTGATGACGCGCGGCGGCCAGGCCTACCCCGACACCTGTGTCGGCACCGACTCGCACACCACGATGGAGAACGGCCTGGGCGTCCTGGGCTGGGGCGTGGGCGGCATCGAGGCCGAGGCCGCCATGCTGGGCCAGCCGGTCTCCATGCTCATCCCCCGCGTCGTCGGCTTCAAGCTCACCGGTGAGATCCAGCCCGGCGTCACCGCCACCGACGTGGTGCTCACCGTGACCGACATGCTGCGGCAGCACGGGGTCGTCGGGAAGTTCGTCGAGTTCTACGGCAAGGGCGTCGCCGAGGTGCCGCTCGCCAACCGCGCGACCCTGGGCAACATGAGCCCCGAGTTCGGCTCCACCGCGGCGATCTTCCCGATCGACGGCGAGACCATCAACTACCTGCGTCTGACCGGCCGCACCGACGAGCAGCTCGCGCTCGTCGAGGCGTACGCCAAGGAGCAGG
Source organism: Tsukamurella serpentis (assembly GCF_054780975.1). NCBI lineage: Bacteria > Bacillati > Actinomycetota > Actinomycetes > Mycobacteriales > Tsukamurellaceae > Tsukamurella > Tsukamurella serpentis. Next base: position 389,400 of record NZ_BAAGVH010000001.1, on the reverse strand, counting down.
GCATGTGGCACGATCCGGACCGCGAGCCCGCCTACTCGGAGTACCTGGAACTGGACCTGGGCACCGTCGTCCCGTCGATCGCCGGCCCGAAGCGCCCGCAGGACCGCATCCTGCTGTCGGAGTCGAAGGTCGCCTTCCGCAAGGACATCCACAACTACGTGGAGGAGCAGCACCCCGCCGCGCACACGCAGCTCGACGAGGCCGTCGAGGAGTCGTTCCCGGCCTCCGATCCGGCCGCGCTGTCGTTCGCGGACGACGGTGCCGTCGATGTGCAGTCGGCCGCCAACGGTGCGGAGGGCCGCCCGAGCAAGCCGGTGCGCGTCAAGGGCGAGCGCGGCGAGTTCATTCTCGACCACGGCGCCGTCGCGGTCGCGGGTATCACCTCGTGCACCAACACCTCGAACCCGTCGGTGATGCTCGGCGCGGCTCTGCTCGCCCGCAACGCCGTGGAGAAGGGCCTGACCACGAAGCCGTGGGTCAAGACCAACATGGCTCCCGGTTCGCAGGTCGTCAACGACTACTACGAGAAGGCCGGGCTGTGGCCCTACCTCGAGAAGCTCGGGTACTACCTGGGCGGTTACGGCTGCACCACCTGCATCGGCAACACCGGCCCGCTGCCCGACGAGATCAGCAAGGCCGTCAACGACGAGGACCTCACCGTGGTCGCGGTGCTCTCGGGTAACCGTAACTTCGAGGGTCGCATCTCCCCCGACGTGAAGATGAACTACCTGGCCTCGCCGCCGCTGGTCATCGCCTACGGCCTGGCGGGCACCATGGACTTCGACTTCGAGACCGACTCGCTGGGCAAGGACCACGACGGCAACGACGTCTTCCTCAAGGACATCTGGCCGTCCGCGCAGGAGATCGACGACACCATCAAGAACGCGATCAACCAGGACATGTTCCGCAAGTCCTACTCGACCGTGTTCGAGGGCGATCACCGCTGGCAGAACCTCGCCACCCCGGAGGGCGACACCTTCGCCTGGGACGAGAACTCGACGTACGTCCGCAAGGCGCCGTACTTCGACGGTATGACGATGGAGCCCGCTCCCGTCTCCGACATCTCGGGCGCTCGTGTCATGGCGCTGCTGGGCGACTCGGTCACCACCGACCACATCAGCCCGGCGGGCCCGATCAAGCCCGGCACCCCGGCCGCGCAGTACCTCGACTCGCACGGTGTGGCCCGCAAGGACTACAACTCGCTGGGCTCGCGGCGCGGTAACCACGAGGTGATGATCCGCGGCACGTTCGCGAACATCCGCCTGCAGAACCGGGTTCTGGACACCATCGGCCTGGAGGGGACGCAGGGCGGGTACACCCGTGACTTCACGCAGGAGGGCGGCCCGCAGTCGTTCATCTACGACGCGTGCATGAACTACCAGGCCGCCGGCACCCCGCTGGTGGTCCTGGGCGGCAAGGAGTACGGTTCGGGCAGCTCGCGCGACTGGGCGGCCAAGGGCACCAGCCTGCTGGGTGTCAAGGCCGTCATCGTCGAGTCCTTCGAGCGCATCCACCGGTCGAACCTGATCGGCATGGGCGTGGTCCCGCTGCAGTTCCCGAAGGGCGAGTCGTGGAAGTCCCTGGGGCTCGACGGCACCGAGACCTTCGACATCGCGGGCATCACGGAGCTGAACAACGGCGTCACCCCGAAGACGGTGCACGTGACCGCCAAGAAGATCGCGGACGACGGCACCGTGACTTCCACGGTCGAGTTCGACGCGGACGTCCGCATCGACACGCCCGGTGAGGCGGACTACTACCGCAACGGCGGCATTCTGCAGTACGTGCTGCGGAACATGGTCAAGAGCTGATCGCCCGAGTTCCGACCAGTGACGGCGGGTCCGGCCCCTGCGGCCGGGCCCGCCGTTCGCGTAGCGCACAACGAGACCTGTTCCCCATTCGGTCAGGAGCGTCCACATGCCCAAGGTGAGCGACGACCATCTCGCCGCACGACGGCGGCAGATCCTCGACGGTGCTCGGACCTGTTTCGCCGAGTACGGCTACGACGGGGCCACGGTCCGCCGCCTGGAAGCGGCGACCGGGCTCTCGCGTGGCGCGATCTTCCACCACTTCCGGGACAAGGACGCGCTGTTCCTGGCGCTGGCACGCGAGGACGCCGAGCGGATGGCCGATATCGCGGCAGATCAGGGCCTGGTGCAGGTCATGCGGGACATGCTCGCCCATCCCGAGCGGTTCGACTGGCTGGGCACCCGGCTGGAGATCGCCCGGCGCCTGAAGAACGACGCCGATTTCCGTGCGGAGTGGACTGAGCGCAGCGCCGAGCTGACCGATGCCACATTGCGCCGGTTGGAGCGGCAGAAGCAGCGTGGCCGTCTGCGCGACGACCTCCCGACCGACGTGATCCTGGCCTATCTGGATCTGGTTCTCGACGGTCTGGTCACGCACCTGGCCTCCGGCCGGCGAACATCGGGTCTGGAGGCGGTGCTGGACCTGGTCGAGGAGAGTGTGCGCCGCCGCGATTGACGGCGCACACCTCTCACATGTCGGCCGGAGGCGTCGCGTAGCAGAAGTACGCGCCGTTGACGTCCTGCGCCGCGGCGAGGGTGCCCCACGGGGTGACCTCGCCCGGTTGGACGACGGTGCCGCCCGCCGCGGTGATCCGCTCCCCGGCAGCGGCCACATCGTCGACGGTGAGATAGACCTGCCAGAACGACGGCGCCTCCGCGGGGAGGGCGCCGGAGGTGAACAACGGCGCAGCGTCCATGATCCCGGCGACACCGTCCTTACCGCCGTCCGGGCCGGCGAGCACCACGCTGTACTTGTACGGGCCGATCGCGGCAGGTTCACCGCCGGTACCGGCCTCCTCGTACTCCCAGCCGAAGGCGGTGCGGTAGAACTCGAGCGAACGCTCGTAGTCCCGGCTCATGCAGTCGAACCAGTACGGGGTTCCCGGAGTGCCCTGCTCGACGAAGCCCGGGTGGGTGCCGGGCTGCCAGACACCGATCGCCGCTCCCGCGGGGTCCATGAAGAAGCCGAAACTGCCGATCTCGCCCACGGCCATCGCGGGCACCACCACCGTGGCACCCGCCTCCGTTGCCGCGGCCAGCGCCGCTTCGGCATCGTCGGTGCGCAGGTACACCGACCAGACATCGGCCGGCCCGTCATCGGCGTCCGAGGCCGCCATCACTCCGGCGACCATGTGTCCGTTGATCCGGAAGTTCCGGTAGCCGCCGTGTTCCGGGCTACCCGGGTCCGCGGTCCAGCCGAACACCGCTGCGTAGAACTCCACCGCCGCGTCAACGTCGGAGGACATCAGATCGATCCAGACGGGTGCGCCCTGCGGCGCCGTGTACTCGGTCATGGTGGTAACGCTTCCACACCCGACCGACAAGTTCTAGAGCTTGGCGACCCCTCGTGCGTCCCGGTACACCGCTGCGACTCCACTCGCGGACATCGGTGCCGACTGGATCTTGGCATCGGAGGCGACCACGGCCTGCAGGGTGATTCCGGCGACCAGGAAATCGGCGACCGAGCGACGCGTGTGGTCGGCGGAGGTCACCAGCACGGCGCCGTTCCCGAAGCCGTTCTGCCGCATGAGTGATGCGGTGTTGATCGCGTTGCCCTGGGTGGAGCCCGCCCGGTCCTCGGTGTAGATCCGGGTGGCGGATACGCCCTGAGCGAGCAACCACTCCTTCATCGCGGCGGCCTCGGTCTTGCCCGCCTTCGGCGCTCCGCCGGTCACGACGATCGGGAACGCGGGGTAGGCCTGCGCCACAGCGAGCCCCTTGGTGAGTCGTTCGACGAGCACCGGGCGCAGGCCGCCGTTGTCCTCCAGTCCGTAGCCGAGGATCACGATCGCCGTCCCTGGCGCGACGCCGCCGGGCACCTGATCGGTGAGCGGGAAGGTCAGTGCCTTGTTCACGTTCGTCATCAGGGCGACCACCTTCTGCGCCTGATCGATCGGCATCTGGTTGATGGCGGCCTGGGCGGCCGCGGTGTCGCCCGCCGCCTGCGCGTCGATCGCCCGGTTCGTCAGAGACGTGGTCGACGCCGTCGACGCCGGGGTCGACGGTGCCGCTCCCGCGGTCCCGGGGGTCGCGGTCACGATCGCGGCGACCGCCACCGTCGCCGACAGAACCGAGCGGATGAAACCAGAGACACGCATGTTGACCTCCGTGACAAGTGTGACTTCAGGTGGAAAACTACACCACCGAGGTCTGTGTTGCACACGTGAAGGTTGATTCGTTGCCGGGGCACGGCGCTCGGACGCTCGATCAGTCCGACTTCACATACGTCACGGTCGTCGATCGCGTCCGCCGGTACTCCTGGAATCGGTACCTCAGGTCGTACCTACCGGACCCACTGAACGGTTGGAAGATATCGAGCCCACGCCCGAGCAGAATCCGCCAACCCGTATCGGTAGTGATCTGCCGGTCGTGGATGTCCGTCCGGAATTCGACGTCCAGGATCACTCCGCCGTCCGCGACGGCGTTCTTGAGTTCCAGAAGCCCGATCAGTTGCGCCTTGGTCCAGTCCTCGCGTGACGTCTCCTCGCCGGTGACGAGCTTCACTGCCACTGTCTCCTCGGCGGCCTTCGCTCCGATGAGCTCGAGCAGCAAGTCATGCAAGTTGCGCAGCTGATGCGGTTTCCGGATGTATGGATCGATTATCTCGATCTCCCTCGCACCGGCCAGATGGGGCAGAAGCAGATTCGCGTACGAGTACCCGATCGAATCGTCCGGGATATCGATCACCCCGGCGAAGAGTTCCTCGACGTACGGCGAGTCGTCAGCGACCACGGTGGTCCCATCGAGCGGCACTCCACCTCCCGCAACGCCCGTCGGTGCCGCAGAGTCGGCCGGCTCGTGGTCCGCTGGCTCCACAGGGTCGCGGTGGTACAGGCGCGGATAGTCCAGCTCCTCGCGGGTGGCCACGTCGTGCCAATCGCCCGCGGCGTCCGAGTACCCGAATGTCACGGCGTCCATCGTCGAGTCGATCCGCAGGATCTGATCCTTGACGCGCTTGCGCCCCTCGATGGCGAACCGCAGCAGAACTTCAACCTCATCCGCCGTGGCCGAACCGCCCGGGTGCAGCAGCTTCATCAGCCCGGAGAAGGTCTTACGCACTCCGTCTCGGTCGCGCTGCGAGATCTGCTCGCTCAGTGTGAATTCCGCCGCATAGCGGTCGGAGAAATCAAGCCCGCGAAGATGCCGCAGCGCCTCAGCGAGGTAGTCCACCACGAACCCGTAGCCGTTGGTGAACAGCTCACGCCGGATGATCTCCACCTCCCAGCCGGGCAGGTAGTAATGTATCCGGTCGAGGTACGCGGCGTCGTGGTACGACTCGGGTAGCGCCTCGAACAGGTCGGAATGTGCGAGCATCGTCGGGACGGGACGAGAGGTGTTGCCGATGAACACCATCGACGCTTCGGCGGTCTGCGTCTGCGTTCCGCGCGAGAACGACTTGTTCGCCATGTAGTTCTTCATGATGTCGACCAGCGTCTTGTCGACGCGCTTCTGGCCGGCGAACTCGTCGAACGCCACCACGTCCCAGTAGCCGACGAGGCCGATCCCGCCACTCGCGTTGTTGACGAACAGCTTGGCCGCAGTCACTTCACCACCCGAGATCAACGTCCCGTGCGGTGAGAATTCGGAGTAGACGTGCGACTTGCCCGTCCCCTTCGGTCCCAGTTCGACGAGGTTGTAGTTGCGCTCGACGAACGGGACGAGCCGCACCAATTGCAGCAGCTTCGCCCGCGGAGACAACTTGTTCGGATCGAAGCCGATCGTGCTGACGAGCAGGTCGATCCACTCCTCAGTGGAGAACTCCTGACGTGCGGCGGTGTAGTGCGCGGAGTCGAACTGCCCCAGTTGAATCGGCCGGAGCGCGGAGATGATCCACGGGTCCTCGCTGACATCACCCGCCGAGTACTCGACGTCGACCATGCACCAGACCCCGCCGGTGAGCAGCTTCTCGTTCGCCTTCACCGTGCGGTCGTCGATCGGGACGTGCTTGAGCCCGAGATTGGAGAACGACGCAGTGTGCATATCCCGTTTCACGTCCAGCACGACCGAGATCTTGTCGATCACGCGGTGCTTGCCGCGGTCACGAATGGTCGACTTGATCAGCTCCGCCTCACCGCGATGCACGTAGTGCTTGGCGAGGATGTCGCGGACGGACTCTATGCCCGCTTCGATCGTCGCGGGATCGTCAGTGGCGCAGTACTGAGCGAGAAGGAATTCGAGAACGTAGCCCGGTACAACGGCGTTTCCCTTGATCCGCCCGACGAGATCCTTCCGCACCACAAAGCCGGGGAACTGCGCGTTTGCTTTCGCATCCAACGCACTCGAATCAGTCTTATCGACAACAGGTTCCGCCATCGAACCGTCCTCGATCAGGTCGTCGCTCACGGATCCGAGTTCACCCTCAGAATGCGTCATTGAATCCTCCGAATCCGCGCTGCAGTGTTGCCGTCGTGCTTTGATACGGGGTCAACTGACCGTTGACCCGTTCCGCCGCCCGAATCGTGATCACCTGGCCGTTATAGCGCTCGGCCTCCTCGTTCAGTACGAGTTCGACGGTGCGCCCCCGGTCACGGATGTCCTCCGCCTCGCTCGCCACCTCCACGGTGCGCTCCCCCGACAGCAGAACTCCGTCGGGGGCATACGCGCCGATCACGAGTTCGCGTCCCCGCTTCTTTCCCAGCACCGGATCCCGCTGCAGCAGCGTCACCATGACGGTGCTCGTCGTGATCGTGGGTGTGCTGACGTTGACGTCGACCGAGACCTTGCTCACTGCGGTACTGCGCCCGCGCGTGAGCGTCACCAGTGGCACCACGACCTCTTGCAACGAAGCTCCGCCGTGCACGTACTGATATCCCCCGCCCTGCTTGCGGAGCCGGTGCAGCCCGCGCGGGATCTGGACCTCGTCACCGCTGTCGTACCCGAGCGCCTGCGGAGTCCACGTCGTGAATGCGGACTGGTCCTTCAGTCCGTCACCGATCACGTGCCGGCGGCCGAACGCGACTGCGTCGCCCTGGGGTGCCTCGCTGAGGTAGTCCGCTGGCTCGAGGTCGGACCGCTGATAGAGAAACCCGTGGTCTGCCGTGACAAGCACCCTGCTCGCGCGCATCTTCCCGCTGCCGAAGGTCTTGATGATCCGAAGCAGATCTCGCACCGCGCGGTAGGCGGCCTCGGGCACTTGGTGCGGCGCCTCGTGACCGGCCGTGTCGATGGTGTCGTGGTACACGACGAGCACTTCGTTGCCCTGCCACAACGCATACCTGTCGGCCGGACCCATTGACATGACCTCGTCGAATTTGATGGCAGTGGCGTGTGCCTTGGCCCACAGCGCGTTCCTGGCTGTGAGCCCGGAGGTCGAGGCACCGTCGGCCCGGACCGACTCGCCGTGCAGGCTCAGTCGGGTGTGCGGGAGCATCGCCGCCATGCCGGCAAAGGTCAAGGAGGGCAGCGGTGACAGGCGCGGTTCGACGGTCGCATCGAACCAGTAGTCCTCCCGGTTGACGCGCTGTGCGAGTTCGAGGCCGACTTCGTAGCGGAAGGCGTCCGAGATGATGACGAGGGTCTTGGCTTTGGCAGGTAGATCGTGCGCGGCGAATCCGCGCAACAGCTCGATTCCGGGCACTCGCCATTCGTCAAGGCTGTCCACTTGGGCCTGCCACGCAGCGGCGAGCGGACGCTGGTACACCTGGAGGTACTGCTTCTCGACCTTGTCGGCGAGTTCGGTGGGCAGCTCGGTCTCCGCCGTGGCGAAGCAGCGCCGGAACCGGCGGTAGGCGCCGTCGATGGGCGCCCACGAGGACGCGTAGCTGCGGATGCCGTCGGTGGCATCCGCCATCACCGGGAGGAATGCCTCGATCCGAGTGAGGCACTCGGCTGCAGCCTCAAGGGCGGTGTAGGCATTCTCCTGGTCTAAGAACCAGGTGGTGCTGCGCCGCAGGGCGAGAATCTCGCGGGCCGCGTCGGGAGCCAGCTCACGCCGGTACACGGCTGCGGCCAGCTTGCTGATGATGGCGTGATCGACGACGGGGAACACATCGGTGACGGCCAGCTCCGCGACCGGTTGGTCGCCTGCGCGCAGCTGGTCCGCGATGTTGAGGTCCCGCTCCGCGGTCTCCGCAAGACGCTTGAACAGGGGCCCGTAACGCCGGCCGTCACGCAGCCGTTCGAAGTCGATCCGGGCAGGATTTCGGGCGTCGGGCCACTGCTTCCACGCCTGGTCGAACATCCAGGTCACGAGCCCGGCGACGCTCGGATCCGGGGACTGAAAGCCGTAGATCCGCGCGCATCCCTGCCACAGGAAGTCCGCAAGGCCAGCGTCCACGAGGGACTGGTACCGCGCGTCATCCCCGTCGGCGTAGTCCTCGAAGAGCGCGGTGACGATCTCCTGCAACCGGTGACTGCCTTGACCGTCGAGTCCCAGGATCTCAGCCGACAGGTAGGCCAGGGCGGTCTCCGCGAGCTTGGCAGCCGGGAGCTGGGGATCGAGTGCGGCCAGTCGGAAGCGGATCTTTTCGGCGCGGCCGGGAGCGGCGAACGCAGGGGCGTGCGCCGCCACGACGTGATCGACGCCCCGGTCTGTGAGCCCGAGTTCGTGCACCAGGATCGCCGCGGTGTCTGCTGTGAAAAGGCCGTATCCGACCTCGAGATCGAGCAGCCAGTTCTCCCGCTTCGCCGGCCGCTCGCCGATGCGATACACCAGGTGGCAATGCTTCTGGTCGCGCGACGGGTCGTCGAGGTCCGCGTACACCCGGGTCTTGATGCCGAGTTCATTGTTCCCGACACGATGCACGGACACCTCATAGCCGTCGCATCCGAGTGCGCCGACGATCACGTCGAGACTCTCCGCGTACTCCCCCGGTACGTCGTTCCAGTTGACGACGGGGCTGCTGGCGTACCGTTCCGCCAGTAGCTCGGCGATCCGGTTCGACGGTGCCGCCGTCACGACAGTCCCTTCACGTTCTTCAGCACCGCGCCGAGCTTCGGATAGTTCTGCTTGACGCCGTCGTCGAGGTCGAGCGCAATCTCCGCGGTGGACAGCGGGAACAGTGTGGTCGTGAGCCAGTCCTGGATCTCGCGCTGCATCCGGGTCAGCTCGTCCTGTTCCTTGCGGAGCCTGGTCGCCTCAGCCTTGTCCGCAGTGTCGAGGGCGTGCGCGATCGTGGTGAGCCGGGCTTCCTGCTTGTCCAACATGTCGTTCGCGTAGTTCTCACGGACAATGCCGAGCGTTGCCGGGGTGTATCGGTGCAGGTAGATCAGCGCATTGAAGCCCTTGCTGGGCTGTTTCGAGTTCGACGACACCTGCCAGTAGATCGGCCGGTTCGAGTACATCTTGAGGTGATCGTTGTAGAAGTCCTTCAGGAAGTACTGCCGCAGGTCCTTCCGCTTGCCCGACCCGAGTGCATACTCGATCCAACTCACGTTCGCGGTGAGGTTCTCCTCGCCGAACGCGACGGCGAGGAATTCCCGTACCCGGGAGACGATGTCGTCTGGGAAGTACTCGTTCTCCGTGATCGGTACGATCCCGTCCTCATCCGGCCGGAACCGCGCATTCGGCACCTTCGCCTCGAAGTCCGCCAGCGTCGATCCGGCGTCCGCGAGGATCAGTCCGGGTTCATCGAGGCTGTATCGACCCATAATGCACCCGACCGCATACGACAACAGTTCCCGCGCCAGGTCAAGATTGAAGAAAGTGCGGTACTCCTCCTCCGTCCGCACTTCACCCTTCGTGGGCGCAAACCGGAAGTAAGGATTCTGCGACAAAGACACCTCACTAATCGCAACGGACCAGTCAACTTCGTCCAGAATCCCATACAATCTGAGAAAGAGTCGATTGTTCCGCTCCTCCAACGCCAATACGCGTGAGCTGTTTATCATCGCAGAGTCCCACTCGATCGCGCACAGGGCCTCCAGCAGCACCTCGGAACCTCGACACACCAGAGCATTACGGGAGAAATCCCAGGACGTCTCGGCAGCGTTCCAGTCGGATTGCGAGATCTCAACCAGTGAGTCCACATTCGCCAAGATCTCAGTCAGTTCGTCGTCCCCCATCTCCGGCATACGCAGAGGAATCTTCTTAATTTCACCCGCATTAAAATGCAGCCCCGAAGAAAGGGCTGCGAGAATTTCACGAGACACTGCAGAGTTCAGCAACCCCAGGACGAAGTGCATGTCAGAATCGGTAGCGAATATTCCCTGACCGACGCTACTCGAGATGTATCCAGGTGGATACATCCGAAACCCGGGAGCGCCGGACGTAATGTCCGACCACGAGATTACCGGCTCGAAGAAAAGCGTCCGACTGCGGACGCTCGCCCGCCCCCAATCATTAATCAACTCGCGGCCGGAGTCCTCAAAGTTCAGGCAGAACTGGGAGTTCCCAGACCATTTTCGATACCCTCCACCTTTAAGGAATGGAAACCACTTCTTTGCCGAATCCTCAGACTCCTTCTTCGACGCCGAGTGAGACTGAAATCGTCCGTACGAGATCTCGGTCCACAGACGGACGAACCGAGCATCATTAGAGGTATTTGTCCCCTTCTTTATCGGAACGCTATCGCCGAGCAATGGAACAGATCCAAACAACGACAAAAGTGTCCGCCCCAGCCATTGGTATACGATCGGGCTGTCGGGCACGATATCGAACACGGACAACGGCGCAGCGGCCACGGTTCCGCTGCCCGCCAAAGTGTCATCATCGATCAATTGCCGGAATTCTTGCTCCTGCTCCTCGTCCCCTTGGACAGCCGAGAGTCCGAAGAAGCGAGTCAACGACGTGCGCGATGGTGCGACATCCAGGACGAACGCCGTGGTGGACACCACCTCTCCGCTGATTCTGTCGAACGCTCCGGTACCGAGGTGCACATTGGATGAGAGGAGATACGACTCTCGCATCCGAGCCCGCTGACTCTTGTAGGTGCTCAGGAACATCCATCCGTCTCGCGTCACCATCGCCACCGAAGCACCGGTAACGCACAATTCACCGTTGCGCTCAATGAACATGGCATACAGGTCAAGTTTCGACACCGGGTACTCGTTGATCGAGAACTCGGCTAGGAGCGTCCCCAGCTTTGTGCTGCCGAGGTAAGGCGGATTGGCGACGACGACGTGGTACTGATCGTCCACCAGTGCACTCGCCTGCCGATACAGGCGTCGCGCTCGCGTGAGCACTTCCCGACGTGCCTCCACGGTGGTATCGGCGCCGTCGGACGCCTCGGCATCGGTGAGCATCCGGCCGAGAACCGCCATACCCGCAGCTTCCACGCGGATGAGCGAGCCGAAAGTATCGGCGTGGACGAACGAGTGCAGCAGGGCTTCCAGCGCCGCACGGTCGTCGCGGTCCAGGCCCCGCGCCAGTAGCTCGACGTCGTCTCCATCGAAGTCCAGCGGTTCGATCCGCACGATGTCCGGGCGGACCGGCGCACCGTTCTTGGGCTTGAAGAACCGTCGGTCGTTCTCCCGGGCCTTCATTGCCAACGCGAAGGAGGCGAGCTGTGCGGCGCGCAAGTCGATCTCGAGACCGCGCAGGTTGTGCGTGAGGATCTTCTGCGGGATCTCGCTTCGAGCGTGGCCGGCTTCCTCGTAGATGTGGAACAGCAGGTCGAAGGCGTAGGTGAGCATGTGGCCGGACCCGCAAGCGGGGTCGACCACGCGGATTTCCTCGGGTGAGTCGACGGTGACGCCCGTGTCCGGCTGCCCCTCGATCGGCTCCACGAAATACGGCATGTGCTCGCGCAAGCCGCTGGTCGGCCGGGATCGCAGCCAGAGTCGCCCCAGCGAGTTCTCCACCAGGTATCGCACGATCCAATGCGGGGTGAACAGCTGGGTGACGGCCGGGAGCTCCGCGGCGTCGATCGGCACCTTCGCCTTGTTGATCTCATCCTTGAGATCGGAGTTGTAGAACTGATACAGCCAGCCGACCACCTCGACGGTCTCGCAGGCGTCGTCGTCCATCACGGCGACGGCACGCTCCCGGACGGACGTGGGCGCGAGCAGATCGGCCGGCACCAGCAGGCGGATCCAGTCAGCAGGCCCGGTGAAGACCTCCGGCATCGACGGATACCAGGCCACGAACATCGCGCGCAGCAGCAACGCATATGCCTCGAGCTGCGGGTTCGCGGAGGTACGCCGACCGCCGAGAAGCGCGGACACCTCGGCCTGCGTGCGATCGGGAATCTCATCGCCGAACTCCCCGGACTGCGCGCGGAGCAGAATCTCCGGCAGGTTCGACGCGGCCCCCTCCGCCGGGGACACCACGCGGTACAGCCCGGAGAAGCCGCGCACATCCATGAAGCGTGCCGCCGTCAGGCGGTTGAACCAGGTGTGAGCGGCGGTGTCGGCGACCCAGGTCTCGCCGTGCTCTGCGACTGCCGCACGCAGCCCCGCGACATCGTTCGGGTACTCGGCTGCGATCTTCGGATCGTTCAGGGCCTGAGTCACCAGGCCCGCCATCTGATCGAGGAGGGTGACTCGCGCCGCCGTGGCGAACTTCTCGAGCTTCGAGGAATCCATTACAGGACCACCGTCTTCCCGGCGTCGATCGCCGCCACCAGGCTGGCGCGCAACTCCCCCAGGTACTCGTCCACATCAGTGATGGTCTGCAGCGTCGCCGGTACGTTCGGCACTCTGATCTTCGAGACATGCACAGTGACCGGCTGAGGCGGTGGCGTAGTGCCGGCCCGCTCGGTGCCGCCCTTCTTCGCATCCCCGTCACCGCCCGAGGTATCGACCGCCGCTCGAGCCGCCAGGAGCGAGTTCAGTGTTGCCTGGTAGGTGGCCTGGAAGGACTGTGAGGCCAACGCGATGGAGCCACGAGTCGCATACTTCGCTACGGCGTCGCGTGATTTCTGCAGCGCCGTCACGGCGCTCTCCCGGGCAGCCGGGTCCGCTTCGATGTACTCGCGCTTCGACCGAAGAGCGATGACCGTCGCGTCGATCTCCGCATCGAGCGCGTCGCGGTCTCGTGCCACGGCATCGTCGACATGCGTGAGCAAGCGCTCGTGCACGCGCTTGATCCGTGGCACGACGTCCCCACGAAGGAATCCCGGATCAGCGAGGTCTGCACGGAGCTGCGCGAGATCATCGGCATCGGCGTCGTGCAGGTCGGCATCCCTGTCCCGCAGGAAACTCCGTGCTGCAGCGATCACGGCGGGCTGCTGCCCCTTGAGGAACCCGCGGATCGGATCGAGCTCGTTTTCCTTGAGGTCGAGCAGGTCGTCAGAATCGTCGAGGAACTCACCCAGGTACCACTCCGGCGCCCGGCCGTCCACGACCGCGCGCAACCGCTTCGCCAGCGCCCCCACCTGATCCGTGAACGGGTACGGCTCCCCCACCCACCGAGCAACCTCGTCGGCGGTGCCGGCCAGCTCGGACCGGACCTTCTCGATGAGGTCGTCAGTGTTCGGGTAAGCGTCACTGATGTTGGCGAACTCCGCGAGGAACCGCTGCAGCTTCCGAACCTTGGCCGGGTCGTGCGCGCGCACCTCGTCCACGTGGATCTGGCGATGCTTGTGACGATTCGTCAGCTCTCCTGCGATCTCGGTACGCACGAGAATGCGCGAGTCGAGGCGGAGGCGCACCTGTCCGGCGACAACGGCGTGCGCGACGATGGCCAGCACCGTCGGGGTGGACCAGCCGAACGGCGGCTTCGCGAAGTGCTCCACGAGGTGGCCCACGGTGGCGTCCACCTGGCGCGACCTCGCGTATTGCACCTCGTTGACGACGGTGCGCGCCAGTTCATCCAGCGAGGAAGTCACGTCGAGGTCGAGCGTGTTTTCCTCGCGCAGAATGCGGCCGACGTCGCCGTCCGAGAGACTCGACGCCGCGCGGGCCTCGTTGATGCGCAGGTACAGCGATTCGATCGCCACCTGCAGGCCGGCGTTCACTCGATCCTTCGCGGTTCCACCGCCTACCTGCACGATCGTCCCGTTATGCACGAGGTCGGCGTTCGCGACCGCGCGCGCCACCTCCGCGCGCACGGCGCGACCTCGTTCGACATTGGCGCGCCCGTGTGAGGCCAGGATCCGCTGCTTCGACTCGGGCAGCGTCGACTTCATCTGCAGTTGCACGTAGCTCGCGGTACGGACGTGAAGCTCGATGTCGTCCCTGGTGCGGTCGGTGAGGTCCAACACGACGTACAACGCCCCGGCCGCACCGATCGACTGCTGCTTCACATCGTCGACGGTGCGATACCCGTACGGAGTGATGAACCGAACGCTCAGTGGTTCCGCGCGGCCCTGCCGCTCGTCATCGAGCCAACGCTCGAGCCCGAGGTCAACACTCGTGGCATCGTGGCGGATCTTGCCACCCACGCCGGTGGTCGCCACAATCTCATCGTTGAGCAGCTTCTTCACGTCGGCGTCGTTGCGGGCGTGGTTCTTGATCGCCTTCTCGACGTCCTGTTCCTCGTTCGTCAGATACGAGTACGTGTTACCCGAGCGCTGCACGTACGTCGCACGCTCGAGTTCCTTGAGCGCCCGCTCGACGTCGGTGTGCAGCGCCGACACATTCGCGCCGATCTCGTGGGTGAGAAGCACCGACAATGCCTGCGGAGTGGCCTCAAACCAGTCGACGTACTTCGTCATCAGCAGCGCCTTGAGCAACCGCAACTGCAGATCGCGATCGGTCCCGGTGATGTTGCGCCCCGCGCTGATCACGTTCGCCTTGATATCGGAGTTCAGCGACTTCTCGATGCCGTCGTAGAACATGTCGAACGTCGCGAGCGCGCCGATACCAGACGCCTTCATCGACGAGCCGATGTCCTTCGTGACCCCGAGCAACGAGCGCTCGCCGACCGAGGAGTGCTTACCGGTGAACGCGTTGAAGTCCGAGAGGCCGCGCATCGCGTCGTGGAACAGCTCGAACTGGTAGTCCACGAACGGGTAGGTGGCTACGAAGTCGCTCTCACTGGCGTAACTGCTGAGGGGGCGCTGATTCTGCAGCGCGAACAGTGACCGGAACCTCTCGTGCTTGGTCTCGTAGATACCCGACAGGAGCCCGACGCCGTCCGGCGTCTTCTCCAGCAAGCGCCGCGAGACCACGTCCTTGACGTTGCGTGAATCCAGCTTGAGCGCAACGGCGAAGCGCGCCTGGATCTTCGAGAAGTCCTGCTGCTGCTCCTTGGAGCGGTCGCCCAAGATCGACTCGAGCACCTCCTGCGAGGTCACGAAAACCCACGCGCGGCCGCGGCACCGGGTGTGCAGCGATTCGGTGATGGTCTGCAGGCTCAGCATGAGCTGGGTGTTCTGACCGATGAACTGGCCGATCTCGTCCACGAAAAATGCAAGACGGTGCCCGGCCGGTTGCGCGTCGAGCCACTGCGCTACTTCCTCCGTGAATGCCTCGATCGATGTGGCGCTGTGCGTCTGCCGGTACGTGGCGAGCGGCGCGGTGACGGACTGCCCGGTCACCTCTGCGTAGGCCTTCTCGGCAGCGGCGTCGGCGAAGATCGCGAGCTCCCGCCCCTGCTCCCAGGGCTTGCCGTAGTGCCTCTTAAACGCTACCTTGAACTGCTCGAGGACGCCCTGCGCAGCCAAATCACGCTCGAACCGGGCGATGTACGGGCTCTTACCAAACAACCCGGCCGCCTCGTAGAACACCTGGACGAACACGTCGAGCAGCGCACTCGGCTGATCCTTGTTGTTCTTGTCGACCTTCTCGTCGATGTTGAACAGCAGGGACGTGGCCGGTGTGGCGGCCGCGCGACCGAGAGCACCGCGGAGGATCGCGTCGTCGGCGGGCAGCTTCGCCGTGAACTCGGCCACGACGTCCGCGCGAGGGACTTCCGACCCAGGAACGTCGCCGAGTAGGTACGCCAGCATCTTGAGCAGGTGCGACTTGCCGGACCCGAAGAACCCGGCGATCCACACCCCGTTCGACGGCGGTTCGCCCGGGAACGTGTACGCGTCCAGAAGGTCCCGCAGGTGGTCGGCGACCTCTGCGGTGATCACGTACTCCTGCACCTCGGTGCGCAGCCGTCCCGAGCTGGACGCCTTGACCACACCGTCGAGCGGACGATCGATGTCCTTGGCGAGGATCTGTTCCAGGTTCGTCACGGGTTCCCCAGTTTCAGCAGGTCGAATGCGCGGTAGTAGTCGTCGTCGTGGAGTTGGCCGAACAGCACGAGAGAGGCCCCCTGCGTGGGCGATTGCCGGTACTCCCCGGGGAAGACCAGCACCACGGGCAGATCGGACAGCAGTGGCTGCAGGGTGTTCAGAACGGTGTGGGCACGAACCAGCGGGTACAGCCGGCCGACATGGGTCAGAATGACCAAGTGGGGCGAGGGTTCCTGAGCGCGGACGACGGACGCGATCCGCGGTGACAAGTACCGCTCCGGTGAGACCACATTGCCCACGTCCGCGAATGCGTCCTTGGGTAATGCGGACTCCTGTTCAAGGATCTGATTCCATTGGCCGGTCTCGTCCCACATCGCACGGGCGAGGGCCCAGAGGTCCACCTCGCAGACCTCGATGCCGTCTGCGCGCAGTCGACTCACGAGGCGCCGGATCTGGGTGCCGATCTCCGGCTCGTCCGCCGCGGGGTGGCCCAGGATGAAATAGGGCACCTCGCCGAGTTGCCCCCGCATGTGGAGAAAGTCGTCCGAACGCATCACCGAGTACGCCAGGTCGAACCGCTCGGCCGGCGACATGTTCTCCCGGTTCGGTTCCGTCATAGCCGCTGCCCCCCAGCATTCGCTCCGATGTCGGCGAACTGGGATTCGTACAGCGGCAGACTCAGCGCCACGGCGGCATCCATGTGGCTCAGCACGTCCGCGACTTCTGGGGACGGGGCCGCCGCGACCACGCGGCCACCGTCGGCCACGAATCCCGCCTCGCGGGCCATTCGGAACGTGCTCTGACGCAATTTCACCCGCGTCGACGGTGCCGCATCTCGTAGCTCGTCGATCCACGCGGCCTGCACATCCCAGAACGTCTCGAAATCGTCCGGTTGCACCAGCGGACGCTCGGTGACCAAGCGATCCCGGAGCACCTCGCTGCCGAAATCGCGCAGTAACCGGTAGCGCGCACATGCCGCCACCCAGAGCAGGATCCGCGACTGCGCGCCCGGGCCCGCCGCGAGCACGCGGAGGCCACGGGACGGTAGTAGCGCAAGGCGCTGAACAGCCTCGCTCGTGAGGCGCACTGTCGAACGGCGTGAGCGCTGCTGCACGACGTTACGTTCGACACCGAGCTTCCATGCGCGCGACGCATCGCCTTCGTCGAGCAACAACCTCGCGACCGCAGCGGACTCCTCCACCAGCAGCCCCCCGGCGGTGAACGACAGGCGATAGGGCTCGATCGTCACCACGGCCTCCCCGCTGATCTCGATCGGACATTTCCCCATGTATACATGGTGGCTCCGACTGGTCCGGGCCCAGACCCTTGTCAAATGCCCGAGTCCGATTTCGAAGCCGCGTTCGCCCAGCGGCTCGGCGTCGAGATCGGCCGCCTACGCGTCGATCGAGGGTTCAGTCAGGAAGCCCTCGCCGCGGAGGTCGGGATCAGCACCAATCACCTCCAGCTCCTGGAGAGCGGCCTGTCCGATCGCCGTAAGGGCACGCCGGCGAATCCACGTTTCACCACGCTCGTCGCGCTGAGCAGGGCACTCGAAGTCGATCTGTCCGATCTCGTCCGCCGCATCGCCGAGTAGCCGGTCCCCCAGGACGCGGCCCAACCCGAGCAGCGCGACGTCCTCGATACACTGGACCGTCGCATACGCAAGGGGAGGTACACGATGGCGCAGTCACGCCGCCCGCTCGCTTCGCTCCCGACGCGGATGTCGGCGGCGCAGTTGTACGCCGCGTTCACCGACAACACGGACAACGACGTCGCACTCCGCCTGCTCCGCTCCCCCAACGCCGTCGCCTACCTGGCCCTCATGGCGGCGCGGCTCGGCACGGGCCCCGTCGACGCCGAGGAACTGGGCGACGCGCTCACCGTCGACCTGCAATCCCTCGCGCACCACTTCACGGAGCGGGCGCGGCCCGTCCCCGCCGGTACTGACGTCCTCGACCAATGGGTCAAGCACGGTTTCGTCTCACGCACACTGGACGAGACCGACCGCGAGATCATCCAACTCACCCGCGGCGCGACCACGGCGCTCGGACAGGTGCAGGCCGTCTCACTGGACCGCAACGTCGCGACCGAGACCGCGCTGGAGCTGGTCACCGCTCGGCTCTCCGCGGTGGCGGTCACCGTGAGCGCCGACCCGGACGATCACCTACGCGCCCTGGACGAACAGATCGCCGAGCTCACCCGCCGCCGCGAGGCGCTGCGGGCCGGCCTGATCCCCGAGTACGACCACGACAAGGTGGTCGACGATCTCAAGATCGTCAGTTCGCTCGCCGAACGCATGCCCGCCGACATCCTCGGCTACGGCGAGAAACTGCGCGAGCACACCCGCGCGCTGCTCACCCACGGTCTCGACACCTCCGACACCGCCGCCGGCGAAACCGACACGGGGGCGAGCGCCTACGCGAAGACCCTGCAGCGTCTGTTCGACGGCCACGACGAACTCGCCAACACACCGGAGGGCAAGGCCTTCGACGCCTTCTACACCCTGCTCTCCGACCACCGCCTGCGCCGGCAGCTCGAGACCTCGGTGGCGTCGGTGGTGCAGGAGGTGGAGCTCCCCGACGATCTGCGCGACTCGCTCACCGGCTTCCTCGACCGCATGTGGATGCAGGTCCAGCGGGTCGACGAGATCCGCGGCCAGGTCTATCGCCGCATCAACACCTTCGTCAAGGACGGCGACTTCCTGCAGTACCAGTCGCTGCGCGCCCGCATCACCGAGGCGCAGCGCGCGGCCGTCGACGCCTTCGATGCGGTGTCAGCCGGACGTGACACCGGGCTCGCGGTACCGATGAGTGCCATCGACACCAACTCCGTCGGCGCGTTGCGCTTCCACGACGGCGTCGTCACCCTGCCGCCCGAGGTTCGTGAGACCTCCGGCGAGTTCACCATCGACCCCGCCCGCCTGGTCGGCCGGGAGGCGATCGACTGGGATGCGCTCGCCAGCGCGATCAACACAGCCGTCAACGAGGCCGTCAGCACATCCGACGGTGCGACCCTCACCGACGTTCTCGATGCCATCGACACGCCCCGCGCCGGCGACGTGGTCGGCGTCTGGTCGCTCGGCGCACGGTACGGCACCGTCGACGCGGAACGGCCCGTCACCGTCGTCGCGCACACCACACGCGGGCCCCGCGAGATGACGGTGCCGCACGTCGCCTTCGCCGCCGCGCTCCCGCCCCTGACCCCCGCCTCGGCCGCGCCCGAGCCCACCACGCTCTTCGAGCAGGAGGCCTGACATGACCGACGAGACGCAGCTCGACGACACGCTCGACGTCGCCGCCGACGAGGGCCTGCCCGAGATCGACCTCGACGACTTCAGCATCGCCGACGACGAGGCCGTGAAGTCGCTCCGCGGCGCCGACACCGCGCCCCGCTTCGACGGTGACACCTCCGCCCTGCCGAATACGGTCTGCTACGCCCTGCAGGAGCTGATCGCCGCTCCGCACGTCTCGTCCCGGTCGAAGAACTGGGCGGTGATCGAGGCCGAGGAGACGCTCCTGCGCAGCCGGCTCTCGGAGTTGAACCTGCAGTTGGAGATCAACCGGGAGACCAAGCACGCCTTCACCCGGCAGGTCACCGAGAACGACCCGCGGCAGCGGAATCTGCTACGCGCCCAAAGCCTGTCGCTGGCGGCGTCGGTGCTGGCACTGTTCCTGCGGCTCAAGCATCTATCCAGCCCGGACGAGACCGCCGTGGTGGACCGGCAGGAGATGATCGACCACCTGCTGACCTTCCGCCCCGCGCGCGACACCGACGAGGCCGGTTTCGTGAAGAAGGCCGATGCGGCGATCAATCAGCTCGAGACCCGTCGGCTGATCCGTCGGCTGGGCACCGCCGACCGGTACGCCGTGCACTCGGTGATCGCCTCGCTCCTCACCCCCGAACAGGTGGATCTGTACACCGCCGCGTACCGCGACCTGTCCACCGCCGACCATGATCTCGGCGAGGCGGCGGCCCCCGTCGACGGTGCTGACGAGCCGGACGATTCCGACAACGAGGAGCAGAAGTGATCGCGCGCAGCGCCCGCCGGCATCTGGGCCAGTTCCGCCTGACCCGTCTGCAGGTGGTCAATTGGGGCACCTTCGACGGCTACAAGGACTTCCCCATCGACGATCGAGGCGTGATCCTCACCGGCCCTTCGGGTTCCGGTAAGAGCTCGCTGATGGACGCGCATTCGGTGGTACTGCTGCCCACCTACGACCAGTCCTTCAACGCGTCGGCGGACATGAGCGCCAAGGGCGCCAAACGCGCGGCCCGCTCCATGGCCGACTACGTTCGCGGTGCCTGGGCGGTCAACGACGACGAGCACCAGCAGTCCAAAGTGCAGTACCTGCGCGGTGATTCGGCCACGTGGTCCGCCGTCGCCGCAACCTACGACAACGGTGCCGGCAGCAGCACCACCGCGGTCGCCGTGAAGTGGTTCCCCGGATCGGGCACCGACGGTGCCTCGCTCAAGTCCTGGTACCAGCTCCATTCCGGATCGTTCGATCTGCTTGAACTGCAGGATTGGGCGGGCGCCGGTTTCGACACCCGTGGCTGGCGCGCACGGCACAGCGGTGTGGAGTCCTTCGACACCCAGGCCGCCTACCAGGAGGCACTGCGCAGGCGGGTCGGGATCGGCACCTCCAGTGCGGCTCTGGCGCTCCTGGGCAAGGCCAAGGCGATGAAGAACGTCGGCGATCTCGACGCCTTCATCCGCACGTACATGCTGGACCGGCCGCAGACCTACGCCCGCGCAGAACGCCTGGTGGAGAACTTCACCCAACTCGATGAGGCCTACCGGGCCGCCGCCCGTGCCCAGGCGCAGGAGAAGGTGCTGCGCCCCATGCCGGAGGCCTACCAGAGTTACCGGTCGGCCACCGTCGGGACCACCCGCGCCGCCGATCTGCTCGGTGCTCCGGTCCGCTCCTACCTGCGCGGTCACCGGCTGCGCCTTCTGCAGGAGCAGATGGACCGGATCGAGGGCGAACGCGCGGGAATGGATGCGCAGATCGCCCGTTGGGAGGATCGCGCGGAGGAGCGCAAGCAGCGCTACAACGACCTGCTGCACCGGCTCCGGCAGGAGCAGGGTGAGGTCGGTGTGCTGGAGGCCGAGTTGCAGTCGCGCGAGCTGCAGACCCAGGCCCGTCAGCGTGCCTACGAGCGGTTCGCCGCGGCCGTCGAGCGACTCGGGGAACGCGCTCCGGAATCGGCGGAGGAGTTCGCGGCTCTGCGCGAGCAGGTTCCCGGGATCCGGGATCGCGCGACGGAGGCGGCGGAGGCCCTGGCCGGCCGGGTGCACAGCGCGTACACCGACGAATCCGATGCGCGCCGCGCCGTCGAGTCGGTCGACGATGAACTCTCGGTGCTGGATCGCCGCGCCTCGTTGCTCCCGCCGGCTCTGTTGGACAGCCGTGATGCGATCGCCCGTGCCACCGGGGTCCCCACGGAGGATCTGCCGTACGCCGCGGAGCTGATCGACGTCCGGCCACAGGAGCAGGAGCGGTGGGCCGGCGCCGCGGAACGCGTGCTGCGCCCACTGGCCACCACGCTGCTGGTTCCCGCTGAGCATCAACGGGCCGTCGCCGATCACGTGAACGCGACCCGGGTACAGGGCGTACTCACCTACCAGGTGGTCGACGGTGCCGACACCACTCGTCCGGATCCGGGTTCGCTCGCGACGAAGTTGACCGTCGACACCTCCTCGGTCGCCGGACGGTGGCTGTCCGGGGCGGTCGCGCGGGCGGCGCGACACATCTGCGTGGACTCCCCCGCCGAGCTGGAACGCTACGAGCAGGCGGTCACCCCGGAGGGGCTGGTCAAGAGCGCCGGAGGCCGCTTCCGCAAAGACGACCGCCGCTCCGTGGCGGACCGCTCGCAGTGGGTGCTGGGAACCAACACCGGCTCCAAGCGGGAGGCACTGCAGCGGCGTCGTGACGAGCTCGCGGCGGTGCACGCCAAGGCCGCGGAGGCGTCGGCGACGTTGCGGGACGATCTAGCAGAACACAAGTCGGTCGCCGACGGTGCGACCGGTGTGCTCGGCTACGGCTCCTGGGCCGAACTCGACCACTGGGCGGCGAAGGCGGAGGCGCAGGACCTGGCGGACCGGATCTCCGAAGCCCGGTCCGGCAACGCCGACCTGGGTGAGTTGGAGCTGCAGGCCGACAACGCCTACGGCGATCTGGCGGAAGCGCAGACCCGCATCGGTGCGCTCACGGAAACGATGAGCCGGGCGGGCAGTGAGTTCGATGAACTGCTCGCGGAGCTGGAGAAGATCGAGGGCGAGAGCGCCCCGAAGCTGACCGACGACGATCGCGAGTTCCTCGACACCGCACTGTGGTGCCTGCTCACCGCCGACGAAGCCCGTCCGCGCCGGTTGACCCTGGACACCTACGGTGAGGTCCGTGCGGATCTGCGGGCCGAGCTGGAGCGACAACAGGCTGCGGCGACCGCCGACCGCGACGCGGCGCAGGCGCGGATCGTGCGCACTGCGGAGCAGTTCCTGCGGGAGTGGCCGGACGCGTCCACCGAACTGTCAGCGGATGTGGCATCGGCCGCCGACTTCGTGAAGGTGCACGAGAACCTGGTGGCGCACGGTCTTGCGGCTGCCACCGAGAAGTTCCGGCGACTGATCACCACCGATGTCAGTCACTCGGTGTCGAACCTGTTCAAGGAGGTCGACGACACCCACCGGACGATCACCCGGGGAATCGCCGACGTCAACGAGGGACTGCGCCGGGTGGAGTTCAACGAGGGCACCTATCTGCAGATCGCGTACGCTGCGCGGCCCACTCCGGAGGCCACCGAGTTCGCGAAGCTGGTGGACGAGATGGTGCGTGACGCCCCTGCCGCCAAACGGGCCGATCCGGTCGCCATGGCCGCACAGTTCAAACGGATCCGCGGGCTGGTTCTGAGGCTGACCGGTGACGATCCGGAGTCGCGCCGATGGACCGAGAACGTTCTCGACGTGCGCACCGGCTACTCGTTCTACGGTCGTGAGAACGCCGTCGGCGCCGATCCGGATGCACCGGCGGTGGTGACCTACCGCAACACGGCGACCAATTCCGGAGGCGAACAGGAGAAGCTCGTCGCGTTCTGTCTCGCCGCCGCGCTCAGTTTCGCGCTCGGTAGCCATTCCGGCGGCGATGACACCGGCAATGCTCCGGCCTTCGCTCCGCTGATGCTCGACGAGGCGTTCAGCAAGTCCGACGAGCGGTTCTCGGCACAGTCGTTGCGCGCCTTCGAGCAGTTCGGCTTCCAGCTGATCATCGCCGCACCGATCCGGATGGTCGGCATCGTGGAGCCGTTCATCGGTCAGGTGATCCTGGTCGACAAGCAGTCCAGTCCCGACGGTGCCCGCTCCGACGCCCGGTACGCCACCTTCGGCGAGCTCACCTCCGCCCGCTGACTCGACCCGGGCCCCGGAGGATCGGGTGGAGAGGCGGACCCGGGTCGCGCGGTCAGTGTCCCGTCGCCGGCAGGATCGTTCCAGCACACTCGCCGAAGCTGATGCTCTCCCCGCCGGCGCCGGGAGCCAGCGCCCGCAAGGTCACCGTCTGGCCGTCCTGGAGGAAGGTCATCTCGGCGCCGTTGCGCAGGGTCAACGGCTCACGCCCTCCCCACGACAACTCCATGAAGGATCCGCGCGTGCTCGGCTGCGGGCCGGAGATGGTGCCCGATCCGAACATGTCACCGGGACGCAGCGAGGCGCCGTTGATGGTCATGTGGGAGAGCATCTGCGGCGGCGTCCAGTACATCGAGCGATACTCGGGCCGCGAGACGATCTCACCGTCCAGATCGACTTCGAGGGTGATGTCCAGACCCCACGGCCCTCCGGCTTGCGCACCGTCTGCGAGGTAGTCGGCGATCGGGAACTCCCTGCGCGGGGGATCCACCCGGGCCGAGTGGAGTGCTGCGAAGGGCACCACCCAGGCACCGACCGTGGAGGCGAAGGACTTCCCCAGGTTGGGTCCCAACGGCACGTATTCGAAGTTCTGGATGTCCCGGGCGGACCAGTCGTTGAACAGGAATGCGCCGAAGATGTACTGCGGTGCCTCGCTCACCGTCACTTCATGACGACGCGGAGCCCCACCGCAGACGAAGCCCATCTCGGCCTCGATGTCGAGCCGTTCGGAAGCACCGAACTCGGGGATCCCGCCGGGGCGGGGCAACAGTCCTTTGGGACGCACGATATCCGTGCCCGAGGCGACGACGGTACCTGATCGGCCGTGGTAGCCGACCGGCAGATGCTTCCAGTTCGGCTTCAGCGGTGCCTCATCCGGCCGGAACATCCTGCCGATGTTCGAGGCGTGGTCCTCGCTGGCGTAGTAGTCGACGTAGTCGGCCGGGGTGAAGGGCATGTTGTAGGCGACCGCCGCGACGGGCACACTCGCCGCCTCCACCGGGATCGCGCTCCACTGACCGGAGACCGACTCGATGAGCCAGCGGCGCAGCCGGTCCCAGTGCTCGACTCCGGCCGCGAGGAGTTCGTCCAGATTCGGTGATGACACGGCGCACGTGGTGACCTCGTCGAGCCCGGGGATCCGCTCCGCCAGTGCGGCGATGTCGATCACTCGATCACCGAGGCGCGTCGCGAGGTAGGTGCGGTCGTCGGCGGTCACCGAGGCGTACGGGAGGTTGGCGACTCCGAATCCGTGGGCGCTGTACTTGTCAGCGGCTGAGCTCATCGATTCGATTCCTTTCGGTCGGTGGTGTCGTCCGGCCGGGTGACGACCCCGGCGAGTACCTCGTCGGCGACGGCGCCGACATCGGCGAGGGTGGACAGCGGTTCGACGATGCTGCAGCATCCGAAGCTGATGAAATTGTTGCGCCAGTTGGGATCCTGACCGATTGCAGCGACGAGTTCGGCACCGTCGTCGGAGTGCAACACACCGATGGCGCCGGCGGCGTCTCCGGCACGCAGCGCAGCCACGGCGGCCGCGATGTTGAGGAAGCCGAAATGGTCGATCCGCCCGTGCTCGCCGGCCTCGGTGTACCTCAGCGCGCGGTGCAGCCCGGCGGTCAGTTTGAAGCGGATTCCGACACGCACTGCCGCCGACAGCACGGTCAACAGTTCCCCTGCTGTGGGATACACCTCCGGGGTGACGCCGCCCGTCCGGAATTTGAGGGCGACCCCGTTCTCACGCATCCGGATCAAGCGACCGTCGTTGACCATGTCTGCGTGCAATTCGGCCCAGACCACGATCCGGTGACGAGCCGCGAAGCGCGCAGCGTCCTCGATCTGGAGATCCGCATCAGCCGCGTCGATCTTCAACTCGACGGCGACGATGATGGTCGTCGGGGGCAGGTGCGGAAGCAGGCCGGCGACAGTGGGCAAGCATGCGGCCGGCACCACGACCGAGATCATGATCGGCCGGTCGGCGGCGATCTGCGACGCTGTCATCACCTGGTCCAGCGGAAGCACCAATGGACCGACGTAGGGCGCGGCCGACCCGGCGGAGTTCGCCAGGTGGTCGGTCACCGCATCTGTGAGCTCGGCCAGTCCGGGCGGGAACACGGCGGCGTCGTCGATGAACTTCTCGAACATCGCGACGTCACTCCCCTGCCCTGGGTCCGCCGGTCCACGACGAGCGGTAGGCGGGATCGTCGATCTCCCGGGCGGCTTCGCCCAGGCCGAGCGGTGCAAAGGTATCGACCATGACTGCGAGCTCATCGAAGTAGTCCTTGCCGATCGATGCCTCGGCTGCGCCGGGCTGCGGTCCGTGCGGATGACCGCCCGGGTGCAGGGTGACCGACCCGGGACCGATGCCGGAACCCTTGCGCGCCTCGTAGTCGCCTGCCACGTAGAACATGACCTCGTCGGAGTCGACGTTCGAGTGATAGTAGGGAACGGGGACCGCACCCTCGGCGTAGTCGACCTTACGGGGCACGAAGTTGCAGACCACGAAATTGTGACCCTCGAAGACCTGATGCGCAGGTGGGGGTTGGTGCACCTTGCCGGTGAGCGGCATGTAGTCGTCGATGTTGAGCGCCCAGGGGTACAGGCACCCGTCCCAGCCCAGAACGTCGAACGGATGCTGCGGGAGCACGTGGATCGATCCGGAGATCCCGGATGCTCCGCCGCCGCGATGTTTGATGTACACCTCGACGTCGGAACCGCGCTCGTGCTGCAGTTCCTGTGGGCCGCGCAGGTCACGCTCGCAATACGGAGCGTGTTCGAGGAGTTGCCCGCGGCTGGAGAGGAACCTGCGCGGTGGACCGATGTGACTGTTGGCCTCGATGAAGTACAGACGGGCCCGCTCGCCGTCCCGGAGGACCCAGCGGTGGATGGTGGCACGAGGAATGTTGATGTAATCGCCGGCGGCGACCTCGATCGGCCCGAACTGCGTCTCCACCAGAGCGGATCCGCTCTCCACGTAGACGAGTTCGTCGCCCAGGGCGCTCTTGTACAACGGAGACGTCGTATCGACGTGTGCGTACGCGAGCCGGACGTCCGCGTTGCCAAGGATCATCCTCCGCCCTCGAACCGCGTCCACCGCGCCGCCGCCGGCTTTCCCGAGTTCGTGCAGCTTGAGGTGGATCGGCAGCAGCGGGTCGTTCGGGGTCAGCCGCTGGTCGGGCAACTCCCAGCGGCGGACGTCGACGAGTGCCGACGGAATGCCGATGTGGTAGAGCAGGGACGAGTCCGATGAGAAGCCCTCCTCTCCCATCAACTCCTCATAGATCAGTCGGCCGGATTCATCGCGCAGCGCTGTGTGGCGGTGTCTGGGCAGGGTCCCGAGGCGTCGGTAGTGGGGCATGTCGCCTTCCCGGTCGGAGTGTTCGTCGAGCAGAAACCTAACAGATTCTAGTTCATATCTGAATTACTTTCGGAATTCTGCTCGGCTCCCGCGCACCACGACACCCGCACTACCGCGGTACGCCGGGGTCCTGCGCCTCCACGGAACACCCGCACCTGCGGGCTACTGTGATTCCATGGCTGACGATCGTGATGCGACCGAGGGCGCAGGTCATGCGCCGACCCGATGCGGTGCCGCAGAACGCCCGCGTTACGCGGGCGGCCTCGACTACTGGGAGTTCGTCGACCACGTGCGGGGGCGGTTGGCACACGAGTCGCCGACCGCCGACCACGACGCCACCTCGGTGCTCTTGGCGCTGGTGCGCGGCGCGACCGCTTTCACCCACTCCATGGAGTCGACCATTCACCGCCCTGCGGGCCGCAACTGGGCCACCTACCAGCTGCTTTACACGATATGGCTGGCGGGTGACATGTACCCGTCCGAAGCCGCCGCACTGACCGGAATGAGCCGTGCAGCAGTGTCCGGCCTCACCGCGAAGCTGACCGAAGAAGGGCTTCTGGAGAAGATTCCCGCACCGGAGGACGGGCGCAGTCACATTCTGCACCTGACCGAGAGCGGAGTCGCAGAGGCGCGCTCACTCTACGAACGACAGAACGACCAGGAAGCACGCTGGGCGGAAGCACTGACCGAGTCCGAGCGGTCGATCCTGTTGATCCTCCTGGACAAGCTACTCGCCGGACACGCGGCGACAGAGGGACGCCGGCTTCGCTGACGATGGCTCGACCTCCTCGGCCAACCTGAGCTCCCTACTCACTCGACGCCGCTAATCTAGTTCAGTTGTTGACTAGATAATGTGATCTGGGTAATACTTGCGCTCGCCGCCGGGCGTGCGCCCGTGACGAGCATTCACCCGATCTCCATTCAGGAGGAACCATCATGGTTCTCGCAGCCGCCGGCGTCGTCCTGGCCCTGCTCACGTTGATCGTGCTGGCCTACCGTGGCCACTCGGTCATCGTCGCCGCCCCGGTCGCCGCGCTGGTCGGTGCCTTGTTCTCCGGCGCGCCGCTGATGGCCTCGTACACCCAGATCTTCATGCCGGCCGCGGGCCGGTTCATCGCGAACTTCTTCCCGCTGTTCCTGTTCGGAGCGGTTTTCGGGGCGCTGATGTCGATCTCCGGATACGCCGACCACCTCGCGCGATGGATCTCGGGGATGGTCGGGGCCGAGCGGGCGATCTTCGCTACCGCGGTTGCGACTGCCCTGCTCACCTACGGCGGGATCTCCGCCTGGGTCATCGCTTTCACCATGGTCCCGATCGCTGATTCCCTGTTCCGCGAGGCGAACATCCCCCGCCGGCTGTTGCCGGCTGCGATCGCGCTCGGCATCTTCACCTTCGCCACCGCAGCGCTCCCGGGCAGCCCGCAGATCCACAACGCCATCCCGACCAAGTACTTCGGCACCACGACATACGCCGCTCCTGGATTGGGAATCATCGGCGCCGCAGTTACTTTCGGCCTCGGTATGGTCTGGTTGCAACGGCGCAACCGCACCCTGGCCGCACAAGGAGAAGGGTACGGCGCGCTCCCCGTCCCGAATGCCGACGAGGCTGTGTCCGCAACTGCGTCGCCCGGTCATGGATCCGCGGATCCATCGGGGGCCGCACCTGCTGATCCACCCCGCGCGGCTGGCCTGCCCGACCGCTCGACCACCATCCGCGGCCTGCAGGCACTGCTGCCCGTCATCGTGGTGGTCACGGTGAATCTGCTCTTCGTGTACGTCTTGTCCAGGAGGCTCGATTTCGGTTACCTGGATGAGAAGAAGTACGGCACCACCTCGATCAACGCCGTGCTGGGAGTGTGGTCGGTCACCATTGCAATGATCGCGGCGATCGTGGTCATCTTCGCCATGAAACCCTCGATGTTCTCGCGGTATGTCCGCGCGCTGTCGGAGGGTGCGCGGAACGCGGCGATCCCGGTACTGACCACCGCCTCCGAGGTCGGTTTCGGCGCCGTGGTGGCTTCACTCGCCGTCTTCACCGCCCTACAGAACTCGATCTTCGGGCTCAGCGACGAACCGCTCGTCGTGGGGGCGGCGACCACCGCGATCATCTCCGGCCTGACCGGATCATCGTCGGGTGGCTTGACGATCACCTTGGAGACCTTCGGCGCACAGCTCGCCCAACTCGCGGACGAGCACGGAATCAGCCCGGATCTCCTGCACCGGGTGATCGCGATGGCCTCGGTCAGCTTCGATTCACTACCGCATAACGGAGCGATAGTCACGCTCCTGATTGTGTGCGGCCTTACGCACCGGCAGTCGTACCGGGACATCGGTATGGTCACCATCATTCCGCCGCTGATCGGTGTTCTGGTGGTCCTGACTCTCGGCTCGTTCCTGCCCACCTTCTGACCGGGAGCCCGCTCGCGGCCCGCACGACGGCGACGCCAGTGATAGACAGGTGGCATGGCCACCGTCGTCGCGCTGCACGCACACCCCGACGACGAGTGCATCTTCACCGGTGGCACGCTGGCGAAACTCGCAGCTCAAGGGCACCGTGTCGTGTTGGTGGTGGCTACCGACGGCATGATGCACGGCGACGACGAGCCGCACCCCTCGGTCCGGCTGGACGAGCTCGCCGAGGCCGCCACGGCGCTCGGAGTCAGTGAGGTGCACTGGCTCGGATACGCCGACAGCGGTCACGGCCGGGATCTGCACCCGGACCCGTGCGGGCGCGTCCGGCTGGCTCAGGCGGGGGTGGACGAGCCTGCCGGCAAACTCGCGAAGATCCTCGACGAACAGGCCGCGGAACTGTTGATCGGCTACGACGCGGCAGGCGGCTACGGCCACCGCGATCACCTCGCAGTGCACGCCATCGCCCGCCGCGCCGCCGGAACCAGCGGTGTCCGGCTGGTCGAGGCCACCGCACCGCGGGAACGCGTGGTCCGGGCACTGGCTGCCGCGGCCCGGTTGCGCCTGATCGGCGACGGTGACGCAGCGGCGGCGCGAACCTGGTTCACCCCCGCCGATCAGGTCACCCACCGGATCGACGTGCGCCGGTTCGTCACCCTCAAGCAGCGGGCGCTGGCCGCGCATCGCACCGAGATCGCCAAGACGGGGCGCATGGCCCAGATGATGCGGTTGCTACTGCGT
This sequence comes from Tsukamurella serpentis, assembly GCF_054780975.1. Classification (NCBI taxonomy): domain Bacteria; kingdom Bacillati; phylum Actinomycetota; class Actinomycetes; order Mycobacteriales; family Tsukamurellaceae; genus Tsukamurella; species Tsukamurella serpentis. Next base: position 359,460 of record NZ_BAAGVH010000001.1, on the reverse strand, counting down.
CTGCCGGCATGGGCCATCGCCCCCGTCGCCGGCACCGAGTACTTCCACGAGCCCGCCGCGCAGGTGCGTTCGGACCGGTTGCTGTAGTGGGACGACGGTCCGGGTTTCCACACTCGGCGAGCCGATACCTCCCGTTCTGGCGCCGCCGGGCATGCGGGCGCTCCGAACCGCACTGACCTGGCCGTTCACCGTCGCCGTCGATGCCCGCGGAGCCGCGGGACCGGCTGTGCCGCAATAACGATCGAGTAACACCGCTAACGAAGCCCGCGTGACGTCCCGATCTCCTCCACGTAGACACCGGTCACCAGCGAGGAGAACGCCATGCACACCGGGACCCGCAGTACCCGTATCCGTCGCGCGCTGGTGATTCCGGCCGCGATCGTGCCGATGCTCGGGCTGCTGCCCGCGGTGGCATCGGCGGAACCGACCACACCGGCGCCGACGCCGTCCACCCCGGCGACCACCACCACGACCACGCCCACACCACCACCGCCGCCGCCGTCCACTTCCGCGACGCAACCGCCCACGACCACCGTTCCCCGGCCTGTGACACCCAGTCCGTCTCCGACGATCACGATTCCCACCTCACCCGCCACGAGTACACCCCCGCAGGGGCACCCCGCGCGGCCGACCGTGGCGGAGGTCGCGATCATCGACGCGAAGACCCAGGGCATCGGCGTGCCCGGCGCGACCGTGCGGGTACAGGGCTGCTCCGGAGGCCCGGCCGCGACGCTCTCGCACGGCGGCGCCGCGGCGGTGACCGGGCCCTGCGTTCGCGCCACCGTGGAGAACGTGCCGACGAATTGGCACCTCGTCTCCCCCTCGGTGCAGACCAGAACGTCGGACTCGGGACGCGTGTTCTTCATCTTCAGCCTCGAACGCGGCGGCATCGTGCCGCCGACGTCGACCACGCCGCCGCCGAACCGCAACGTCCGCTTCACTCTGGCCGCCCGCGATCAGGACGGACGGGGTGTGCCCTCGGAGTACGCGGTCGCCGAATGCGGCAGCTGGCGGCCGGTGGGCGGTGCGCGCACCGACAGCGCCGGCGACGGCGGTGGAGCCTTCCCCCGCGACTGCGTGAGCGTGGTGCCCATCGCATGGCCCGAATCGTGCGTTCTGCTCGGACCCAATGCCTACTCCCGCGTGGAGGGTAACGGCGTCAACCGGCTCGCGTTCCGGTTCCGCTGCGGTGTCACGACTCCTCCCGACCAGGTGGAGACCGACGGCACCCTGGTCAAGACCGACCGCATCACCGGGGCACCGCTGGCGGGCGCATCCTTCGTCATCGCACGGTGCGGCTCCGACGAGGCGGTCAAGGCGGTCACCACCGGTGCGAACGGCATCGCGGCGTTCGCTCTGCCGTCTGGTTGCTACCGGGCGATCGAGACCGCCGCACCGGCCGGGTACATCCGAGACTCGGCAGCAGTGCCCTTCGAGGTGCAGCTGACCCCGCAGTTCCAGGTCCGGGTCACCAACTCGGCGATCACCGCCGGACCGGTGGTGCGCAACCTCAGCGTCCGCGTCCCGATCGCCTCCGTCCCGTCCGGGCGGACCCGGTGATGGGCACCGTCAACGGGCGGTGGCGGTCCACGGTCGCGGCATCGGCTCCGCTGGCCCTGGTCGGCCTGCTCGCCCTCGGGGGGTGCGCAGACACGGTCGCCGGGACGGCGTCGGCACCGTCGTCCAATCCCAGCGCCCAGAGTGATCTGCGGCCCCCCGTCACCGCGACCGCCTCGGACCCGACCACTCCGGTGACCGTCACCGCCGACGGTGCCGACGCCCCGGTGGACGCGGTGGCCACGGACTCCCAGGGGGCGCTGTATCCGCCCACCGATGTCGCCCGGGTCGGCTGGTGGGTCGACTCCGCACTACCGGGATCCGGGAAGGGCTCGGTGGTGATCACCGGGCACGTCGACGACGCCCGGCAGGGAACCGGCTTCGCCAAGAGGTTCTCCGCTCTCAAGCGCGGCGATCACGTGGCGCTCACCGGCAAGGACGGTGCCCGGATCGGCTACCGAGTCACCCGCACAGCATCGGTGAACAAGGGCGTGCTGCCCACCGACGACCTCAATCGCCTGGACGGCCCCGAGACGCTGATCCTGGTGACCTGCGGCGGGAGGTTCATCGGACCGCCGATGGGGTACGAGAACAACGACCTCATCTACGCCGAACGCGCCTGAATCGTCAGGCCAGTTCGATGAGCTCCTGGTATTCGGCGTTCCAGTGGTCCTCGGTGCCGTCCGGCAGCAGGATCACGCGCTCCGGGTTCAGGGCCTCGGCGGCGCCCGGGTCGTGGGTCACCAGGACCACCGCACCCTCGTAGGAGCGCAGCGCCTCCAGCACCTGTTCACGGCTGACCGGGTCCAGGTTGTTGGTCGGCTCGTCGAGCAACAGCACGTTCGCCGCCGAGGACACCAACCCCGCGAGCGCGAGGCGGGTCTTCTCACCACCGGAGAGCGTGCCGGCGGGCTGCTCCAGTTGGGGACCGGTGAACATGAACGCGCCGAGCAGACCGCGCAGGTCCTGCTCCCCCGCATCGGGTGAGGCGTGCCGGATGTTGTCCCACACCGAGGCCTCGTCGTCGAGGGTGTCGTGCTCCTGCGCGAAGTAGCCGATCTTGAGTCCGCGACCGGGTTCGAGACCGCCGGTGTCCGGGGTCTCGACGCCCGCGAGCAGTTTGAGCAGCGTGGTCTTACCCGCGCCGTTGAGTCCGAGCACCACCACCCGCGAGCCCTTGTCGATCGCGAAATCGACACCGGTGAAGATCTCCAGCGAACCGTAGGTCTTGGTGAGGTTCTTGACCATGAGCGGAGTCTTGCTGCACGCGGCCGGCGCGGGGAACTTGATCCGCGCGGTCCTGTCCTCCACCCGCACCTCGTCGAGTTCGTTCATCATCCGCTCGGCACGGCGCAGCATGTTCTGCGCGGCGACGGCCTTGGTGGCCTTGGCGCCCATCTTCGCGGCCTGTGCCCGAAGCGCCCCGGCCTTCTTCTCGGCGTTGGCGCGCTCACGGCGACGGCGCTGCTCATCGGTGGCGCGGGCATCGACGTACTTCTTCCAACCCATGTTGTAGACGTCCGCCTCACCGCGGACGGCGTCGAGGAACCACACCCGGTTCACCACATCGGCCAGCAGGTCGACATCGTGGCTGATCACGATCAACCCGCCGTCGTGGTTCTGCAGGAAGCCGCGCAGCCAGCCGATGGAATCGGCATCGAGGTGGTTGGTCGGCTCGTCCAGCAGCAGCGTCGTATCGGACTTGCCGCCGGAGCCGTCCGAAGCGGCGAACAGGATCCGGGCCAGCTCGACGCGACGGCGCTGACCGCCCGAGAGGGTGCGCAGCGGCTGCTCCAGCACCCGTTCCGGCAGCGCCAGGCTGTTGCAGATCCGTGCGGCTTCCGATTCCGCGGCGTAGCCGCCGAGTGCGGAGAAGCGTTCCTCCAGATTGCCGTACTTGCGCACCGCGGTGTCCAGTTCGTCGCCGACCAGCTCCGCCATCCGGACCTGCTGCTTGTGCATCTGCGCGACGATCTGATCCAGGCCGCGGGCGGAGAGCACTCGGTCTTTGGCGAGCACGTCGAGATCGCCCTCGCGCGGATCCTGCGGCAGGTACCCGACGTCACCGGTGGAGATGATGCGCCCGGCGTACGGTTCACCCTCACCGGCGAGGATGCGCATGGTCGTGGTCTTACCGGCACCGTTCCGCCCGACCAGGCCGATCCGATCGCCCGACTGCACGCGCAGCTGATCGCCGGGGGCGGTCAGCAGGGTGCGGACGCCGGCGCGTACTTCGAGGTCGGTCGCGGTAATCACAACGGGCCAGCCTACCGTAGGGCAGGTGCACTACCACAATCCGTTTCAGCGCCGAATGCGCTGATCGGACCGCCGATCAGGCCCGGGTCCGCACGCCTTCGGCGAGTTCGGAGGTGAGCCGGCGCACCGCGTCGAGGGATTCCCCCGCCGCGCTCACCAAGGCCGATCCGACGATCGCGGCGTCCGCATAGGCGGCGATCTCGGCGGCCTGCTCCCGCGATTTCACTCCCAGCCCGACCCCGACCGGGATGTCCGAGACCTCACGCACCCGCGCCACCAGCTCGGGTGCAACGTTGTCGACCGCGTCCCGGGCACCGGTGACCCCCATCGTGGAGGCGGCGTACAGGAAGCCCGACGAAGCCGCCGCCGTCATCGCCAACCGCTCCGGGGTGGACGACGGCGCCACCAGGAAGATCTTGTCCAGGCCGTACCGGTCCGCTGCCGCGATCCACTCGCCGGCCTCCTCCGGGATCAGGTTCGGGGTGATCAGTCCCTTGCCCCCGGCCGCGGCGAGGTCACGGGCGAAGGCATCCACGCCGTACTGGAGCACCGGGTTCCAATAGGTCATCACCACCGGGGCCCCGCCGGCACCGGCGACCGCTTCCGCGTAACCGAAGACGTCGCGCACGCGGATCCCGGCGCGCAGGGCGTCGTCGGCGGCACGCTGGATGACAGGACCGTCCATCACCGGGTCGCTGTAGGCGACGCCGAGTTCGACGATGTCCGCGCCCGATTCGACGATCGCGACCACGGTGTCGCGTCCGGCCTGCACGGACGGGTAGCCGCACGGCAGGTAGGTGACCAGCGCGGCGCGGTTCTGCGCCCGGCACTGCTCGAAGACCGGTGCCAACGCGCTCACTTGTTCTCCCCCTCAGCATTGCGGAACTCGGTGTTCAGGTCGGCGCCGATCACCTTCTGATCGACCACCGCTGCGTGCTCGTCGAGCAGACCGAACCACTTCCCGGCGGTGTCGACGTCCTTGTCGCCGCGTCCGGACAGGTTCACCACGACCACCGATCCCGGCCCGAGTTCGCGGCCCACCGCGAGCGCACCGGCCACCGCGTGTGCGGATTCGATCGCCGGGATGATCCCCTCGGTGCGGCACAGCAGCGCGAAGGCGTCCATCGCCTCGGCATCGGTGACCGGAACGTACTGGGCGCGGCCCGATTCCTTCAGCGACGCGTGCTCAGGTCCGACACCCGGGTAGTCCAGGCCGGCGGAGATCGAGTGCGATTCGATGGTCTGCCCGTCCTCGTCCTGCAGCAGGTAGGAGTAGGCGCCCTGGAAGGCGCCGGGGGTGCCGCCGGTGAAGGTCGCGGCGTGCCGCCCGGTCTCCACACCGTCGCCGGCGGCCTCGCAGCCCACCAGCCGCACACCGGGGTCGCCGATGAACGGGTGGAAGATACCGATCGCGTTCGAGCCGCCTCCCACACAGGCGACCACGGCGTCGGGCAGTCGCCCCTCGGCTTCGAGGATCTGCTCGCGAGCCTCCATACCGACGATGCGCTGCAGGTCGCGCACCATGAGCGGGAACGGGTGCGGGCCGGCGGCGGTACCGAAGCAGTAGTACGTGGTGTCGGCGTGGCTGACCCAGTCCCGCAGCGCCTCGTTGATCGCGTCCTTGAGCGAGGCGGAACCGGAGGCCACTGCGATCACTTCGGCTCCGAGCAGGCGCATCCGGGCGACGTTGAGTGCCTGCCGGTCGGTATCGACCTTGCCCATGTAGATCACGCACTCGATGCCGAGCAGGGCGCACGCGGTCGCCGTGGCAACGCCGTGCTGGCCGGCACCGGTCTCCGCGATCACCCGGGGCTTACCCATCCGCTTCGCCAGCAGCACCTGACCGAGCACGTTGTTGATCTTGTGGCTGCCGGTGTGGTTGAGGTCCTCGCGCTTGAGGTAGAGCTTCGCACCGCCGGCGTGCTCGCCCAGCCGCACACACGGGTACAGCGGCGAGGGGCGACCGGTGTACTGGCGCTGCAGGCGGTCCAGCTCCTCCAGGAAGGTGCGGTCGCTGCGGACCTTCTCGAACTCGGCGGCGACGTCCTCGATCACCGCCATCAGCGCCTCGGGCACGTGCCTGCCGCCCCAGACGCCCCAATGACCGGTCCCGTCCGGCTCGAAGGCCGATCGATCGGACAGTCCTGTGCTGGCTTCTGGGAGACTCACACGACGATTATCCCCATCGGGTCAAAGCTGTTTCACTCCGGAGCCGGGTTCCGTGCCGGAGCCGTGGCACGGGCGACGAACTTGAACCGGTCGCCCCGGTACACGCTGCGGGTCCATTCCACGGCCACACCGTCGGCGTCCCGGCCCAGGCGGTGCACCATCAGCAGTGGATGACCGGTGGCGATCCCCAGGAGATCCGCCTCGTCCGGGGAGGCGACCGCGGTCTCGACGGTGTCCTCCACCGAGGCGTTCTCACGCCCGTAGTGCACCCGCAGAGCGCGGTACAGCGAGGCCTCCTGGGAGAGCCGGGAGACCAGCCCGCGCAACGGTCCACGCAGATGAGCAACCTCGATGGCGAGCGGCTCGTCGTCGACGATGCGCAACCGCGCCACCCGGTACACGCTCGCACCCCGCCCCAGTTCCAGGACGGTCTGTATCGCACCGTCGGCAGGCACCCGCTCGCAGGAGAGCACCCGGGAATCGACCTTCTTCCCGTCCACCCCGAAGTCCTCGCTCAATGAGGTGAGCTGGCGGACCTTCACCACCTTGGGCGGCGCGATGTAGGTGCCGCTGCCGTGCTCGCGGCGCAGCACGCCCTCGGCGGACAGTTCCGCGAGTGCCTTGCGCAGGGTGGTGCGGGAGACGCCCAGCTCTTCGGCGAGGCGACGCTCCGCGGGGAGGGTGTCGCCGAGGCCGAGTTGCTCGATCCGGCGTTGCACCTCCACCTTGGCGCGGAAGTAGCGCGGCGGTTCGGCACCACGGGTGTCCGGAAGCGTCCCGTCCTTCATACCCACCACACTACCCTCGGCGAACCATGTGGTCTAAACCATTTGAAACACAAGAATCACCGTCCGTGCAGCGCACAGGGCTGCACCGGGTCAGCGAGCGGGGCGCGGGCAGCTCGGGTGTGAGCCCGCGGTCACCAGGTCCGCGACCGCCGAACGGGGATCGCGTGCGGTGACCAGGCCCTCGCCCACCAGCACCGCGTCCGCCCCCTGTCCGGCGTAGGTGAGCAGATCGTGACTGTCGCGCACACCCGACTCCGCGATCTTGACCACCGAGGACGGAAGTCCCGGAGCGATCCGCGCGAACGAGTCCCGGTCGACCTCGAGGGTCTTGAGATTGCGGGCGTTCACACCGATCACGCTGGCACCGGCTTCCAGTGCCCGATCGGCCTCGTCCTCGGTGTGCACCTCCACCAGGGCGGTCATACCGAGCGACTCGATCCGGTCGAGCAGCGAGACCAGCACCGCCTGTTCCAGCGCAGCGACGATCAGCAGCACCAGATCGGCACCGTGCGCCCGTGCCTCGTGGATCTGATACGGCGAGACGATGAAGTCCTTGCGCAGGATCGGTACCCGCACCCGAGCGCGGACGTCGTCCAGATCGGCCAGCGAGCCCTTGAACCGGCGCTGCTCGGTGAGCACGCTGATCGCCCGCGCTCCCCCGGCCTCGTACTCGGCGGCCAGTGCGGCGGGGTCGACGATGCCTGCGAGATCACCCTTGGACGGGCTGGCTCGCTTGACCTCGGCGATCACACCGATTCCGGGTTCACGCAGAGCAGCGGCCGCGTCGATCGCGGGTGGCGCGGCCTTGGCCGCGGCCTTGACGGCGGCGAGGTCCACAGCCGCCTCGCGGGCTGCCAGGTCCGTGCGCACACCCTCGATGATCGAGTCGAGAGCAGTGGTTGAAGTCACGGCGGCGCGCCTTTCGTGGAACGTGTGGCTCGGGGTAAACACTAGCCCTCCCGCTCGGGCCGCCTCGTCGTGGCCCCCTCACCGGGTCCGGCGGTCGGATCGTCGCCGACGTCGAGCGCGTCCCACAGGTCCCGCTCGGACGACTTCTCCACCTCCGCGTCGTCGAAGACCTTGCGTTCGAGGTCGGCCCGGCGAGCGGCCGGAGACTGGTACTTGTCCCCCATCCCGCCCTTGCGCAGGCCACGCATGAGCAGGGCCGCAGCAGCCACCGCGAGCAGCGCACCGAGGATCGCGACCAGTGGTCCGGTGACCACCTTGTCGGTCTCGGCGATGTAGTCCTTGTTCGCGAGGTCGAGGATCGTCTCGGTGTAGCGCACGTCGGGCTCCTGGGTGAGCACCTGCAGCGCCGGATAGCCGGTGCCGATCGCGGCGGCGGCCACCACCACAGCCACCGCTCCGCGGGCCCAGCCCTTGAGCGCCGGCCCGGCGAGGATCGCCCCGAGGAAGACCAGTGGAAGCGCGCTCAGCGCCGGTGCCCAGGTATGACCGGCGAGCGCCATCGCACGCTGGGGAGACAGACCATCGGCCACCTGCACGTTCATCCAGGTCATGCGGCTCGCACCCCACACCGCACCCGCTGCCAGTGCGAGCAGGGCCGCCACGATCGTCAGGTTCCGCTTGGCGTTCATCACTTCACCTCCGACGCGGCGCGCATGGTGTTCGCCGCGGCCACTGCCTTGAGCGCGGCGAGCGCCTTGTTCCGCGACTCGTTGTACTCGTACTCCCCCACGGAATCGGCCACCACACCGCCGCCGGCCTGCACGTACGCGGTGCCGTCCTTGAGCACCGCGGTGCGGATCGCGATGGCGGTGTCGGCGTCGCCGGCGAAATCCAGGTAGCCGACGATGCCGCCGTAGAGTCCGCGGCGGCTGATCTCCGCCTCGTCGATCAGTTCCATGGCACGGACCTTCGGGGCACCGGTCAAGGTGCCCGCGGGGAAGCAGGCGGTGACGGCGTCGAGCGCCTGCTTGCCTGCGGCGAGATCACCGGAGACGGTGGAGACCAGGTGCATCACATGGCTGTACCGCTCGATCCGACGGTAATCGGTGACCCGCACGGTTCCCGGGCTGCACACCCGTCCGAGGTCGTTGCGGCCCAGGTCCACGAGCATCAGGTGCTCGCTGTTCTCCTTCTCGTCGGCCTGCAGGTCCTTCTCCAGCAGCAGGTCCTCCTCCGCCGACGTCCCGCGCCAGCGGGTACCTGCGATCGGGTGCGTGGTGGCCGTGCCGTCGGAGACGGTGACCAGTGCCTCCGGGCTGGAACCGACGATGGAGAAGGCCAGGGATCCGTCCGGCGCGGGCACCTGCACCAAGTACATGTACGGGCTGGGGTTCGACGCTCGCAGTACCCGGTAGACATCGATCGGGTCGGCATCGGAGGGCATGGAGAACCGCTGGCTCGGCACCACCTGGAAGGCCTCACCGGCTTCGATGTCACCGACCAGCTTGTCGACGATCGCGCTGTACTCGTCGACGGTGCGCTGCGCGGTGTACTGCGGCTCGGGACGGGTGAACGAGGCCACCGAGGAGGCGAGCGGCGCGGCGAGCGCGGCCTCCATCGCGTCGAGCCGCTCGACGGCGTCCGCGTAGGCCTGCGGCGCGCGGTCGACGGTGCCGTCCCAGTTCACCGCGTTCGCGATGAGGGTGATGGTGCCCTCGTGGTGGTCGATCGCGGCGATGTCGGTGGCCAGCAGCCACACCATCTCCGGCAGACCGAGATCGTCGACGGTGGTCTCGGGCAGCCGTTCCAGGCGGCGCACCGCGTCGTAGGCCAGGTAGCCGACCATTCCGCCGTTCAGTGGGGGCAGGCCCTCGATCCGTTCCGAGCCGAGCAGCCGCAGCACCTCGCCGAGGACTTCGATCGGGTCCCCGTCGGCGGGCGCGCCCACCGGCCGTTCGCCGATCCAGGTGACGGCGCCGTCCACGACGGTCAGCGCCGAGGGCGCCGGTGCCCCGACGAACGACCACCGGCTCCAGGACTGCCCGGCGGCGGCCGATTCCAGGAGGAAGGTGCCCGGGCGCCCGCCGGCGAGCTTGCGGTAGGCCGACAGGGGCGTCTCCGCGTCCGCGAGCACGGTGCGGATCACCGGGACCACACGGTGCCGGTCCGCCAGGGACAGGAACTCGTCGAGGGTGGTGGTCGCACCGTCCGGCTGCAGGTTCGTCTGGTGTGCGGTAGTCATCGCGCTCCATTATCGCCATGCCGGTAGGTTCACCGGTATGCGCATCGGCCAGCGGGCCCCCGAGTTCGAACTCCCGGACCGCACGGGGACCGTCCGCACCCTCTCCGAGCTCCGCGGCGGCGGCCGTGCCGCGGTCTTCTTCTACCTCACCGCCGGCCTACCGGTGTGCGTGGCCGAGGTCGCCCGGTTCCGGGATTCGGCGGCGGACTTCGAGGGCCGTGACACCGCGCGGATCGGGATCAGCATGGACCCGCTGGGCCGCACGCAGGCCTTCGCCGATGTCATGAATCCGGGGTTCCCCCTGCTCACCGACGCCGACGGCGCGGTGGCCGCGGAATACCAGGTGCGTCGCGGCCGCTACGCGGTCGCCCCGGTCAAGCGCCAGACCTTCCTGATCGACACCGACGGGACGGTGCTGCACATCGTGGTCGGTGAGCTCCGGGCGGTGGCGCACGTGGAGGAGACGCTCTCGTTCCTGCGCACGCTCAGCGGGTAGCGCTCACGTCCGGTCGAGCAGCAGGTCACCGTCGAAGCAGGTGTGGGTACCGGTGTGGCACGCCGGTCCGGTCTGGCGGACCGTGAGCAGAACGGTGTCTCCGTCGCAGTCCAGCCGCACCGAGACCACCTCCTGCACGTGCCCGGAGGTCTCGCCCTTGACCCACAGCTGCTGCCGCGAGCGCGAGAAGTAGGTCCCCCTGCCGGTGGCGAGGGTCCGAGCGAGGGCGTCGTCGTCCATCCACGCCAACATCAGCACATCGCCGCTGCCCTCCTCCTGGGCGATCGCGGCGACCAGTCCGTCGGCATTGCGTTTGAGGCGGGCCGCGATCGCCGGATCCAGCTCCGGGGCCTGCGCGCAGCGGTCGCCGGTCATCGACGGACCACCACGGAGTGAGCGGCCATCTCGTCCTTGACCTGTCCGATGGTCATCTCCCCGAAGTGGAAGACACTGGCGGCCAGCACCGCATCGGCGCCCGCTTCGACGGCGGGCGCGAAGTGCTCGACCGCCCCCGCTCCGCCGGAGGCGATCACCGGGATGTGCACCGCCGCCCGCGCTGCGCTGATCATCGGCAGATCGAACCCGGCCTTGGTGCCGTCCGCGTCCATCGAGTTGAGCAGGATCTCGCCCACACCCAGTTCCTCACCGCGGCGGGCCCATTCGATGGCGTCGATCCCGGTGCCGCGACGGCCGCCGTGCGTGGTGACCTCCCAGCCCGACGGGGTCGGCGCGCCGGCGTCCGGCCCCTGGAGCGGCACGGTGCGCGCGTCCACCGACAGCACGATGCACTGACTGCCGAACCGGTTGGACAGCTCCCGCAACAGCTCGGGGCGGGTGATCGCCGCGGTGTTGACCGAGACCTTGTCGGCGCCGGCGCGCAGCAGGGTGTCGACGTCGTCGATCGAGCGCACGCCGCCGCCGACGGTCAACGGGATGAAGACCTGCTCAGCGGTGCGGCGGACCACATCGAGCATGGTGCCGCGACCCGAGCTCGACGCGGTCACGTCGAGGAAGGTCAGCTCGTCGGCGCCCTGTGCGTCATAGGCGGCGGCGAGCTCGACCGGATCGCCGGCGTCGCGCAGGTTCTGGAAGTTGACGCCCTTGACGACCCGGCCGTCGTCGACGTCCAGGCACGGGATCACACGTACGGCCACGGCCATGAGGATCCGCCTCCTTCATAGGTTGTTCCCAGCCCGTTCGGGCTGACACCGGTTCAGTAGCTGAGGATTCCGGGATGTCCCGGATCGCCGCGGTAGTCCGACGGTGCTCCCACCGAACGGACGATGCCGAGCAGTTCGTCGTAGACCGCGGGCGCCGCGGCCAGGACCGAGTCCGAACCGACGTGCCAGTCGTCGCCGGCCAGGTCGGTGACCCGCCCACCGCCGGCCAGCACCAGAGCCGCACCGGCGGCGTTGTCCCAGGGGTGGTGACCGAAGACCACGGCGCCACCGAGCACCCCGGCCGCGGTGTAGGCGAGGTCGACGCCGGTGGAGCCGAACTGCCGGACCCGGGCCACCCGCCGGGAGACCTCGCCGAGGATCGCGTACCGGTAGTCACCGGGCAGGTGCCCGTTGCTGCCGCGGCTGAAGCTTCCGACGGCGATCATGGCGTCGGCCATCCCGGTCCCGTGCAGCGGCGCGAGGACCTGGCCGCGGTTGCGGACCGGCCCCTGGACGTGGCCGGAGAAGGTGTCCCCGACCAGTGGGAACCAGGCGAGACCGGCGACCGGGGCGCCGTCGTGCAGCAGTCCGAGCAGGGTGCCGGAGGCGGGGTATCCGGCCGAGTAGTTGAAGGTGCCGTCGATCGGATCGAGCACCCAGACGGTGCCCTGGTCGACGGCGGGACCACCGAACTCCTCGCCGTGCACCGCGATCCCGGTCGCCTCTGCGACGGCACCCGCGATCCGGCGCTCGAGTTCCAGGTCGAGGTCGGTGGCGAAGTCCGCCGGTCCCTTCGCCACCGAGGCTGCGGCTCCGACACCCTCGACGAACCTCGGTGCTACGGCGTCGAGGACGGCTGCGGCTCGGGCGAGCAGCTGATCGGGGTCACCGGTGAAGCCGGCGGGCAGCGCCGTCACTCGGTCGACACCGCCGCCAGAGCCTCGCGCAGGGTGAACCGCCCGGCGTAGAGGGCCTTGCCGATGATCGCGGAGTCGACGCCCTGATCGACCAGGGTGGAGATCGCGGTGAGGTCCTCGAGGGCGGAGATCCCTCCGGAGGCGACGACCGGGGCCTCGGTGGCGGCCGCGACCGCGGCGAGCAGGTCGAGGTTCGGTCCGGTCAGGGTGCCGTCCTTGGAGACGTCGGTGACCACGTACCGGCTGCAACCGTCCTTGTCGAGGCGTTCGAGCACCTCCCAGAGGTCGCCGCCGTCGGTCACCCATCCCCGGCCGCGCAGGCGCCACTGGCCGTCGAGCTGCTTGACGTCGAGACCGACCGCGATCCGGTCGCCGTACTGGGCGATCGCGCGGCTGCACCACTGCGGGTTCTCGATCGCGGCGGTACCCAGGTTGACCCGGGCACAACCGGTGGCGAGGGCGGCTTCGAGCGAGGCGTCGTCGCGGATGCCACCGGAGAGCTCGACCTTGACGTCGAGTTCGCCGATCACCCCGGCGAGCAGTTCGCGGTTCGAACCCGTGCCGAAGGCGGCGTCCAGATCGACCAGGTGCACCCAGTCGGCACCGTCGTTCTGCCAGGCCAGGGCGGCGTCGCGGGGCGATCCGTAGGCGGTCTCACTGCCGGCCTCCCCTTGTACCAGGCGCACGGCCCGGCCCTCGGCGACGTCGACTGCGGGAAGAAGTACCAGACTCACGCGGACAGCCTAGTGCGTGCCCGAATCGGGGTTCTCGCGCTCCCGTCGCTCGGCCCCGGCGTCGTGATCGTCCATCGCGCGTCCGACCATCCGGTTGGAGACGATCCCGATCGCCGCGACTGCTCCCACCAGGGCGACTGCGACGATCACCAGGCTGATGACGGGGCTCGGACGCAGCACCGCGAGCAGCAGTACCCCGGCGCCGAGAACGGCGGCCGCGGCACCCAGCGAGTACAGCGCCAGTTTGCCGAGTGAGAGCCGGGGGCCGCGGGGGCTCACAGCGATGCCACCCAGTTGCGCAGCAGGTCCGCTCCGGCGTCACCGCTCTTCTCCGGGTGGAACTGGGTGGCCCACAGCGGGCCGTTCTCCACCGCGGCGACGAACCTGCCGCCGTGGTCCGCCCACGTCACCTTCGGGGCGCGGATGTGGTCGGCGATGTCGAGCTCCCACTTCTGCACCGCATAGGAGTGCACGAAGTAGAACCGGGCGTCTGGATCGACGCCGGCGAACAACTGCGAATTCTCCGCGGCTTCGACGGTGTTCCAGCCCATGTGCGGGACCACGTCGGCTTGGAGACGTTCGACGGTTCCGGGCCACTGCCCGCACCCCTCGGTCTCCACACCGAATTCGATGCCCTTGTCGAACAGGATCTGCATCCCCACGCAGATCCCCAGCACCGGCCGGCCCCCTGCGAGCCGCTCTCCGATGATCCGGTCGCCCTGCACCGCGGTGAGCCCGGCCATGCACGCCTCGAAGGCGCCGACACCGGGAACCAGCAGACCGTCGGCGGCGAGAGCGGTCTTGGGATCGGCGGTGACGGTGACCTCGGCACCGGCCCGTTCGATCGCGCGATGAGCGGACCGGATGTTGCCGGAGCCGTAGTCCAGCAGCGCGACCTTCTTCATGGAGGTCAGCCTAATCGGCGGGCGTCCGGGCTGTGGCAGTGCCGCCCGCGGACGCGGCGCGTGCGGCCGGTCAGAGCTCCCGGGCGCCGATCAGGGCGTCGGCGATCAGGCCGGTGGCACGTTCGAGTGCAGGGATCGCGCGATCGAGGAAGTCCTCACCGATCCGGGAGACCGGTCCCGAGATGCCGACCGCCATCGGGGTGGGAGCGCCCGGCACCGCCATCGCGTAGCAGCGCACGCCCACCTCCTGCTCCTCGTCGTCCACCGAATAGCCCCGAGCCCGGACCTTCTCCACCTCGGCGAACACGCCGGAGAGACTGTTCACGCTGTTGGAGGTCGGCGCGGGGATCCCGGCCTGTCCGACGAGCCGGACGATCCGGGCGTCGTCGAGTTCGGCCAGGACGGCCTTGCCCACGCCACTGTTGTGCAGGTGGACCCGCCGTCCGGCCTCGTTGTTGGTGCGCATGGAGTGGGTGGAGGGCACCTGCCCGGTGTAGATCACCATGTCGCCGTCGAGGACGGCGAGGCTCGCGGTCTCCTCCAATTCGTCGACCAGGGCCTGCAGCACCGGTACTGCGACGGCGCCGAGTTGCCGGTTCGCCACCTCCCCGAGGCGGATGAGTCGCGGTCCGAGGGCGTAACGCCGGTTGGGCAGCTGACGGACGTAGCCGATGCCGACCAGCGTGCGCAGGAGCCGGTGGATGGTCGGGGGCGGCAACGGGGTTCCCGCGGAGAGCTCGCTCAGCGAGCATTCGCCGCCGGCGCGGCCCATGAGTTCGAGCAATTCGAAGGCACGTTCCACCGACTGCACACCGGTCGTCGACTTCCCCGCCATAACTGCCTCCCCTGCGGTCGGGTGTTTGCCGTTCCACACAGACCGTACGCGTGAAGTTCCACCTGGCGTTCCATATTGCGGTACACGGGCGATTCCGGGCTTCCCGCGCGAATCGGGCCGCCACGCAATCCCTCAACAGCGAGTCCGCGATGCGGAACGTCCGCATCGCCTCGGCGGCTGAACCGATTCGCCGCTATGACGTGCCCGACCCGGCGCAGATCCGGTAAGTGTTGCGGCACCGCATAAGTCACCGAACTCCACTCGCCGGAGATGCTTGACCCCCTCCGGGGCGCATGCTTCACTCGACGTGACCGGAATCACATTTCCGGAGCGTGGAACGTTTGAGGCGAGGTCTCCGCCTCGGATCGTCATCGATCAGCCGTCATCGCAACGCCCCACCGAAGCGCGCCACGCTGTGCGCGATCCACTCCGGCGCTTCGGGACCGAGAGGACCACCATGACCGACCTCCATCAGCAGGACGGCGCCGACAAGCGTGTCGCACGCCGTTCGGAACCGCCGCTCCTGGACAGGTTCTTCGAGATCAGCGGCCGCGGTTCGACGATCCCCGGGAGATCAGAGGAGGGTTGGTCACCTTCGTCGCGATGGCGTACATCGTCGTTCTCAACCCCCTGATTCTCAGCAGCTCAGCGGACTCCGCTCAAGGGAAACTGGCATTCGTCCAGGTCACAGCGGTGACAGGGTTGACGGCGGGGCTGATAACCATCCTCTTCGGCGTCGTCGCGCGGCTGCCCTTCGCACTCGCGGCCGGGCTCGGGATGAACTCCTTCCTCGCGGTCGCCGTGGTCAAGGAGGTCACCTGGCCCGAGGCGATGGGACTGGTGATCATCAACGGCGTGATCATCGTGGTGCTCGGTGCCACCGGAATCCGGACAGCGATCTTCCGGGCGGTGCCGGCGGAGTTGAAGACGGCGATCACCGTGGGGATCGGGCTGTTCATCGCCTTCATCGGCTTCGTGAACTCCGGATTCGTCACGCGCACGCCCGCGGGCCCGCCCGTTCAGCTGGGCCACGACGGTTCCATCGACGCACTCCCGACTGCCGTCTTCGTCTTCGCTCTGCTGCTGATCGCGGTCCTGATCGCCCGGCGTGTCCCCGGCGCCATCCTGATCGGCATGATCGCCTCGACGCTGGTGGCCATCGTGGTCCAGCGCTTCGCGCGACTCGGCACCGTCGGTGATCCGACCCACCCGGACCCCAAGGGCTGGAACCTGAGTTCTCCGGAACTGCCGAGCCAGATCATGGCTCTGCCGGACTTCGGACTGATCGGCCAGTTCGACCTGTTCGGAGCGTTTCAACGGGTCGGGGCCCTGGCGGCGACGATGCTCGTTTTCACCTTGGTCTTCACCAACTTCTTCGACGCCATGGGCTCGATGACGGGGCTGGCACGGTCGGCCGGCCTCGCTCAGCCCGACGGGACCTTCCCCCGCATCCGTTCCGCCTTCATCGTCGAAGGCGCCGGGGCCGTTGCGGGCGGCGCGTCGTCGGGATCGTCGAACACGGTCTTCGTCGATTCCGCCGCGGGGATCGCCGAAGGTGCTCGTACCGGGCTCGCCGCCTGCGTCACCGGCCTGTTGTTTCTGGGTTCGATGTTCTTCGCCCCTGTGATCGGGGTGATCCCGATGGAAGTGGGCGCAGCCGCACTCGTCGTCGTCGGCTCGATGATGGTCGCTCAGATCCGGGACATCGATTTCACGCACTTCTCCGTGGCGCTGCCGTCCTTTCTGACCATTGTGACGATGCCACTGACCTATTCGATCGCGAACGGAATCGGCGTCGGCTTCATCACCTGGGCGTTGCTGAGCGTTCTCAGCGGTCGCGGAGACAAGACGCACTGGTTATTGTGGGCGGTGTCAGCCGGGTTCATCCTGTACTTCGTCCGCGGCCCGATCACAGCCCTGATCAGCGGATGACCCGCAGGAGCGGCACCGAGCATTGGACTCGGCGCAAAAACACATACTCCGCCATATGGAAGGGAGATTCCGGAAATCCATCCTGATGCAGGCCCCGTCGCCTAGAATGTCATGCACTGGATCGTGTTCGCATGGAAAACCAGCGGTCCAGCTCAGCCTCGCCAACCATGCCAGTCGAACCGCGTGCTGCGGTTCAGTAGGGATGCAGCGGTGACCGAAACGCTGACCGGATGTTCCGTGACCGTGAACGGTCGTTCCCGACCGTTCACCGGCCCGCCCCACACCAGTGCCCTGGACTGGCTCCGGGACCAGGGCCTCACCGGCGCCAAAGAGGGCTGTGCGGAGGGCGAATGCGGCGCCTGCTCGATCCTCGTCGCCCGCCCCGACACACCTGGCTCACCCGGCACCCGCTGGACGGCGATCAACGCCTGCCTGACTCCCGCGGCCGCTCTCGCCGGACAGGAGGTGGTCACGTCCGAGGGGCTCGGTGGCCCCGAGGACCTGCATCCCGTGCAGACCGCCATGGCCCTGCGGGGCGGTTCACAGTGCGGCTATTGCACTCCCGGGTTCGTCTGCAGCATGGCCGCCGAGTTCTACCGGCCCGACCGCAGCGCAGATGCAGCAGAAGGCGATTCCGCAGCCGGCGGCTCCGACGAACACCACGACCACGGCCCCAACGGTTTCGACCTGCACGCCCTCTCCGGGAACCTGTGCCGGTGCACCGGATACCGGCCGATTCGTGAAGCGGCTTTCGGCCTGCCCGTCGAGCCCGCCGAGGACGATCCGATCGCCCTGCGCCGCGAGACGCCCCCTCCCGCCGCGGTTCCCACCGAGGTGACCGGTACGCACAGCCGATTCATCCGGCCCGCCGAGTTCTCCGAGGTGCTCGACCTGCTCGCCGGCGAGGAGCCACCGGTTCTGGTCGCCGGCTCCACCGACTTCGGTGTGGACGTCAACCTCAAGGGGCGGCGCGAATCACTGGTGGTCGCCATCGACGGACTCCCCGAATTGCGCGAATCACAGTGGCGAGAAGACGAACTGGAGATCGGTGCGGCCCTGACGCTGTCCGAGGTCGAGCGCATCCTCAGCGGCCGGGTGCCGCTCCTGGCGCAGGTCTTCCCGCAGTTCGCGTCCCGGCTGATCCGCAATTCCGCCACCCTCGGCGGTAACCTCGGCACCGGATCGCCCATCGGCGACACCCCACCCGCCTTACTGGCCCTCGACGCTCGCCTGGTGCTCACCTCGCGCGCGGGCGAACGGGTCGTACCGCTGACCGAGTACTTCACCGGGTACCGCGCGACAGTGCGCCGGCCGGACGAGTTGATCCGGTCCGTCCGCATTCCGCTGCCGCTGAGTCCGCTCACCGCGTTCCACAAGATCGCCAAACGCCGATTCGACGACATCTCCAGCGTCGCCGTCGCATTCGCACTGGGCATCGACGACGGAGTGGTCACTCGCGCCGCCATCGGCCTCGGCGGCGTGGCGGCCACCCCGCTGCGGGCCGTCGCCACGGAGCAGGTGCTGCTCGGACGCCCGTGGTCGCAGCAGACCGTGCGGCAGGCGGCCGCCGTGCTGCGTTCCGAGGGCACCCCGATGGACGATCACCGCGCTTCGGGACGCTACCGCGTCGCCATGCTGGGCAGATCGTTGGAGAAGCTGTTCGCTGAGAGCGGGGAGGCCCTGTCGTGAGCCACCTGTCCGAGCGCCCGGCGTATGCACTGGTCGGGCAGGAGATCCCGCACGAGAGCGCCGCACTGCACGTCACCGGATCCGCCCTTTACACCGACGACCTGCTCGGGCGCACCCCGGGCGTCCTCCACGCGCACCCGGTGCAATCCGACTGCGCCCATGCACGGATCGTCTCCATCGATACCGAAGCCGCCACCCGCGTCCCGGGTGTGGTGCGTGTGCTCACGGCGGCGGACGTACCCGGCGTGAACGATGCCGGTGTCAAACACGACGAACCGCTCTTCCCCGAGGACGAAGTGATGTTCTTCGGGCACGCGGTGTGCTGGGTGCTGGGCGATACGCCCGAAGCGGCGCGGCGCGGTGCCGCTGCCGTCACGCTGGAACTCGAGCCGCTGCCGTCGCTGATCTCGCTGACCGACGCGATCGATGCTCAGAGCTTCCACGGCGCCCGGCCCACGGTACGCCGCGGTGATCCGGATCAGGGGTTCGCCGAAGCGGCGCACGTCTTCTCGGGTGAGTTCGAGTTCGCGGGGCAGGAGCACTTCTACCTCGAGACGCATGCCTCGATCGCGCAGGTCGACGAGAGCGGGCAGGTCTTCGTCCAATCGAGCACGCAGCATCCGTCGGAGACGCAGGACATCGTGGCGCACGTGCTCGGGCTACCGAGCAACGCCGTCACCGTGCAGTGCCTGCGGATGGGTGGCGCCTTCGGCGGCAAGGAAATGCAGCCGCACGGCTTCGCCGCCGTGGCAGCGCTGGGCGCGACCCTCACCGGGAGGCCGGTGCGGTTGCGCCTCAACCGAACCCAGGACATGACGATGTCGGGTAAACGGCACGGATTCCACGCGTCCTGGCGAGTGGGCTTCGACGCTTCCGGTCTGATCACCGCCCTCGAGGCCACCCTCACGGCCGATGGTGGCTGGAGTCTCGATCTGTCCGAACCGGTGCTCGCCCGGGCACTGTGCCACGTGGACAACGCGTACTGGATCCCGAACATCGCCCTACACGGTCGGATCACCAAGTGCCACAAGACTTCACAAACCGCCTTCCGCGGCTTCGGCGGACCGCAGGGAATGCTGGTGATCGAGGACATCCTCGGCAGGTGTGCCCCCACCCTCGGGGTCTCGGCCCGAGAACTCCGGCACCGCAACTTCTACCGCAACGGGCAGAGCACTCCCTACGGCCAGCCGGTGCGCCACGCCGACCGGATCCGCAGCGCATGGGAGCAGGTCATCGCATCCGGTGACGTCGAAACCCGGGAAGCCGAGATCGACGTATTCAACGCCGAGCATCCGCACGTCAAACGAGCGATCGCGGTGACACCCGTGAAGTTCGGCATCTCGTTCAACCTCACCGCCTTCAACCAGGCCGGTGCCCTGGTACTGGTCTACAAGGACGGATCGGTGCTGATCAACCACGGCGGCACCGAGATGGGCCAGGGTCTGCACACCAAGATGCTCCAGGTCGCGGCCACCACGCTGGGGGTACCGCTGTCCCGAGTCCGGCTCGCGCCGACCCGCACCGACAAGGTGCCCAACACCTCCGCCACTGCGGCGAGTTCCGGGGCCGACCTCAACGGCGGCGCGGTCAAGAACGCCTGCGAGCAGATCCGTGACCGGTTGGCCGGCGTCGCCGCATCGATGTTGGGTACCAATCCCGCCGATGTGCGCTTCAGCGACGGTGCGATCACGGGACTCGGAGGCTCGGCGCAGCAGCTGAGCTGGGACGAGGTCGTGCACGCGGCCTACTTCCAGCGGGTGCAGCTCTCCGCATCCGGCTACTACCGGACGGAGGGCCTGCACTGGGACGCGAAGGCGATGCAGGGCCGACCGTTCAAGTACTTCGCCTACGGGGTCGCCGCCGCCGAGGTCGAGGTGGACGGTTTCACCGGCGCGTATCGCCTCCGGCGCGTCGACATCGTGCACGACGTGGGCGATTCGCTCTCCCCCATGATCGACATCGGGCAGATCGAGGGCGGCTTCATCCAGGGCGCCGGTTGGCTCACGCTCGAGGACCTCCGCTGGGACCAGAGCGAGCGCCCTACTCGGGGCCGGCTGCTCACCCAGTCCGCGAGCACCTACAAGCTGCCCAGCTTCTCCGAGATGCCGCCGGACTTCCGGGTCACCCTGTTGGACAGGGCCCATGAGGACGGCGCCGTGTACGGCTCGAAGGCCGTCGGAGAACCACCGCTGATGCTGGCCTTCTCAGTCCGCGAGGCACTGCGCCAGGCGGCATCGGCGTTCGGTCCGCCCGGCACCGCAGTGGAACTGGCCTCCCCGGCCACACCCGAGGCGGTCTACTGGGCCGTGGAAGCGGCACGGTCGGCCGGGCCGCTGGACGACGGCGACCCGCGCCCGGGAGCACCGCAGACATCCGCGCCCGCCGCGGCGCCCGCCGCGCTGAGCTGACCGGCGATGAGCTGGCTGGACGCGGCTGCGAGCCTGCGACGCCGGCGCGTACCCGCGGTCCTGATCACCCAGATCAGCGTCCGTGGGCACGCGCCTCGGGAGGCGGGCGCGAAGATGATCGCCACCGAGGACGGTGCGTACGGCACCGTCGGCGGCGGCAACCTGGAGATCACCGCGATCGACCGAGCGCGGAAGCTCCTCCAGGAAGACGTGAGAGAGCCGGAGACGATGACTTTCCGGCTCAGCGACAAGGTCCGGACCGATCACGGCCGGCAGTGCTGTGGAGGCGAGGTGACGGTCCTGTTCGAACCACTACCGGTGGTACCGGCGGTAGCGATCTTCGGGATCGGGCATGTGGGCCTGGAACTCACCCGGATCCTCTCCCGGCACGACGTCGAACTCCACCTCACCGATTCCCGTCCCGAGCAACTCGACGCGGCGCGCGCCCTCGAACCCGGAGAGGCGAGTGTGCATCTGCGTCACTCGATGCTGCCCGAGGAGGTGCTCGCCGAGCTCCCGGCGGGCACCCACGTGCTGATCATGACGCACGATCACGCCGAAGACTTCGGCCTCTGCGACCAGGCGTTGCGCACACCGGGCCTGGGCAGCGTCGGGTTGATCGGATCCGCGGCGAAGTGGACTCGCTTCCGGTCCATGCTGGCCGACTCCGGGCACAGCGCCGACGCGATCGACGCCATCGAATCCCCCATCGGGCTGAGCACACTGAGCGGCAAGCATCCGGCGACGATCGCCGTGAGTGTGGCCGCCGTACTGCTCGCCCGCTTCGTCGAACCAGGAGATCCCGCATGATCGTCTACCGGTGCCGTGTGATCGACACTCCCGAAGACCCGTTCACGGGCGGAGAACTCCGCGCGGACGACGATGCCGGGATCGTCGTCGAGGACGGGGTGATCGCCGCCCGCGGGGACTTCACGGAGGTGGCGGCCCGCCACCCGGACGCCGAGGTCGTGGACATCCGCGAGGGCGTGCTCCTGCCCGGACTGGTCGATACGCATGTGCACTACCCGCAGATCCGGGCCATCGGCGGTCTGGGCCTCCCTCTCCTGGACTGGCTCGAGCGCTACGCATTGCCCGAGGAATGCCGGCTCGCTGAGACGGAGTACGCCCGGGCCGTGGCGCGCGAGTTCCTCACCGGTCTCACCACGGCCGGCACCACCAGCGCGCTGGTCTTCGGCTCGCACTTCTCCGGTGCAGTCGACACCCTCTTCAGCGAGGCGGACCGGGTGGGTGTGCGGATCACCACTGGACTGGTCACCAGTGACCGCAACCTTCCCGAACCGCTGTTGAGCACGCCGCAGCGCAGTTTCGACGAGGGGCGCGGACTCGCCGAGCGCTGGCACGGGCACCGCCGGCTCCGCTACGCGGTGACGCCGCGTTTCTCCTTCTCGACCTCGCCGGAGATGCTGGCCAGTGGGGCCGAGCTCGCTGCGGACGTGCCCGGACTCTGGTTCACCTCGCACGTCAACGAGAACCCCGCGGAGATCGCGGCGGTGACCGAGCTGTTCCCCGGCTCGGCGCACTACGTGGACACGTACCACCGGCACGGGCTCGTCCACGAGCGGTCGGTGCTGGCACACAACGTGCACCCGACCGACGCCGAACTCGCGATGCTCGCGACGGCCGGTGCATCGGTGGCGCACTGCCCCACCTCGAACTCGGCGCTGGCCAGTGGCGCCTTCCCACTGCGGCGGCACCTCGATCACGGAGTCACGGTGGCCCTCGGCACGGATGTCGGAGCGGGCAGCGGATTCTCCTTGTTCAAGGAGGGGTTGCAGGCCTACTACATGCAACAGTTGCTCCCCGACGACGGTGTGCGGCTCACCGCTGCGCACCTGCTGCACCTCGCGACCCGCGCCGGAGCGGTCGCCCTGGGCCTGGATGAGGTGGGAGATCTCTCGGTCAGCCGGTGCTTCGACGCGATCCTGGTACGCCCGAAGGCCGGACATCCCTTGGACGTGGGCCTGCGTCACGCCGGCGGCGCCGACGACGCTGTGGCCAAGATCTTCTCCCTGGCCACCCCGGCCGATGTGACCACGGTGTGGATCGGTGGCGATCAGGTGATCGCGTAGCCTGGAAGCGCCCAGCCTTGTGTGGAACCAGCCTGACCCGTATCCTCCACATTGTGGAATTACTATTCCACGCAACAGACTCAGCACGGAGGTTGCATGTCCGGTCGTTCGCTTTCCGACGATGCCCTGGGCGCCATCGAACGACGCCTGGCCACCACCGACGAGCTCCTGGCACGGAACTACCCGGGCGATGACGGACGCCGTCAGCCGGTACACACCGTCTACCTCCCGGCCGACCGGTTCACCGCGAACACCGCTCGCCAGTGGGGCGAGCAGGCGCTGGCCGCCGCCGACGCCGCGGGCGGTCTGGAGGCAGTGGCGAGCACCGTCGGGCTGACCGATCCACAGCTTCCCGGCCTGGTGGCGCACAAACTCTCCGCCGAGCCGATCGAGGACATCCGCCTCGACTTCGAGGACGGATACGGCAACCGCGGGGACGAGACCGAGGACGCCGATGTGGCCGCCGCGGTCTCCGCCGTGTCACAGGCGGTTTCCGACGCAGCCGCGCCGCCGTTCATCGGTATCCGGTTCAAGTGCTTCGAGGCCCCGGTGAGAGCGCGCGGCCTGCGCACCCTGGACCTGTTCGTCAGCGGGCTCGCGGCGCACGGCGGGCTTCCGGACGGACTGACCATCACCCTGCCCAAGGTGACCACCACCGGACAGGTCGAGGCCATGGTCGAGACCACCCGCGCCCTGGAATCGGCTCTCGGCCTCGCCGAACGCCGCCTGACGTTCGAGGTGCAGGTGGAGACCCCTCAGGTGATCCTCGGCGCCGATGGCCGCGCGCCGGTCGCCGAGCTGATCCACGCCGCGGACCGGCGGGTGACCTCGCTGCACTACGGCACCTACGACTACTCGGCATCGCTGGGAGTCGCCGCGCAGTACCAGTCGATGGAGCACCCCGTCGCCGACCATGCCAAGAACGTCATGCAGCTGGCGGTGGCGGGCACCGGCGTGCACCTGTCCGACGGTTCGACCAACATCCTGCCGATCGGGGACCCCGAACACGTGCGGTCGGCCTGGCAACTGCACGCACGACTGGTACGCCGCCACCTCGAACGCGGCATCTACCAGGGCTGGGACCTGCACCCGGCGCAGTTGGTGACCCGCTACCTCGCCACCTACGCCTTCTACCGCGACGGCTTCCCCGCCGCCGCTGTTCGCCTGCGCAACTACGTGCACCGCATCGAGTCCGCCGTGCTCGACGAGCCCGCCACGGCCCGCGCGCTCGCCTCGTTCATCCACCGCGGCCTCACCTGCGGTGCCATCACCCCCGCCGAGGTCGAGACAGCAGCCGAGGTCACCGTCGGCACTGTCGGCGCCCTCGCACTCAACCGTCCGATCCAGCCCTAGGAGGAACGTCCATGGCCAACGCCACGTACTACGCGCCGCAGGGCGGTCTGCCCCCGCAGACCGACCTGCTGACCGACCGCGCCATCGTCACCGAGGCGTACACGGTGATCCCGCGCGGAGTGATGAGCGACATCGTCACCTCGGTGCTGCCGGAATGGACCGACACCCGCGCGTGGATCATCAATCGCCCGGTGGCCGGCGGCGCCACCACCTTCGCGCAGCTCATCGTCGAGGTGGCTCCCGGCGGCGGGGCGCAGCGGCCCGAACCGCAGGACGAGGTCGAGGGCTTCGTCTTCGTCACCCAGGGCGCACTGACCGTGATCCTCGACGGCGCCGAGCACGTACTCGGTGAGGGCGGGTACGCCTACGCCCCGGCCGGAACCCCCTGGAGTGCGCGCAACGACGGTGACACCAACGCCGTCTTCGTATGGATCCGCAAGCGTTATGAGCCGATCGCCGGCCACGTACCCGCACCGCAGGTGGGCAACGAGCAGGACATCGAGCCGAGCGCCATGCCCGGTACCGACGGTGCGTGGCGCACCACCCGGATCCTCGATCCGCAGAACCTGGCCTTCGACATGCACGTCAACATCGTGACCTTCGAGCCGGGCGCATCGATCCCGTTCGCCGAGACCCACGTGATGGAACACGGCCTCTACATCCTCGAGGGCAAGGGTGTCTATCACCTCAACGGCGATTGGGTGGAAGTGGAAGCGGGAGACTACCTCTCGCTGCGCGCCTTCTGCCCGCAGGCTTGTTACGCCGGCGGACCGTCGAACTTCCGCTACCTGCTCTACAAGGACGTCAACCGGCAGGTCGCGCTGTAACCCGGGCCCGTTCGCCCCTGCCGACGAAACGGTGCCGCTCCCGGATCCGGGAGCGGCACCGTTTCTCGTCCGGCGTCTTCAGCGCGTCAGCGGCCAGCCCGTGACGACCTTCGGTCGCGGCGGTGCATAGGTGCGCACCTTCGAGGTGCTCAGCCCCAGTCGCACCAGGCCCTCGGCGATGGTGACGGCCGAGCGGACACCGTCGACGATCGGGACACCCGTTGCGGCGGAGACCTTCTGCTCCAGTTCGGCCATTCCTCCGCAGCCGAGGCAGATCACCTCCGCACCGTCGCGTTCGACGGCCTCACGCGACTGCGCGACGATGGCCTCGACGGCCCGCTCCGGGTCGGACTCGAGTTCGAGTACACCCAGGCCGGACGCGCGCACCGAGGCGCACCGGGCATCGAGGCCGGCCAGTTTGAGCCGGTCCTCGATCAGCGGCACCGTCCGGTCGAGCGTGGTGACCACGGAGTACTTGTGGCCCAGGTACATCGCCGTGGAGGCGGCGGCCTCGGTGATGTCCACGACGGGGACATCCAGCAGCTCCTGCAGGCCCTCTCGACCGTGCTCGCCGTACCCCGCCTGGATCACCGCGTCGAAGGGCTCCGGGTAGCGGGTCACGGCGTCCATCACGGCGATGGCGGCGAGGTACGACTCGAAATTGCCCTCACACGAATCGGCGCCGAAGGCCGGGGTGATACCCACGATCTCGGTACCGGGCGCGGCGACACTGCGCGCCGATTCCGCGATCGCGGCGGTCATCGACTCGGTGGTGTTGACGTTGGCGACGAGAATGCGCATGCGCGACTCCTAGTGCTTGCTGGGAACGGCGATCGGCTCACCGGAGACATCGACGAACGGGCCCTTGCGGTCGGCGACCAACAGGTAGACCAGGGCACCGAGAGCCGCACCAATGAACCACGAGTAGTTCGAGACCACTTTGAAGGCCGGAACGAAGGCCATCAGCAGGGCCGCGCCGGCGGTCGGCACCAGGGCGATCACCGCGCGCGGGTTCACACCCGTGCGGTAGTAGTACGGCCCGTCCTCGAGGTCGCAGTACAGGTCCGGCACGTTGATCCGGGTCTTGCGGATCAACCAGTAGTCGGCCATGACTATGCCGAACAGCGGGCCGAGCAGCGCGCCCAGGCCGCCGAGGAAGTAGGTGATGACCACCGGCGAGTCGTACATGTTCCAGGGCAGGATGACCAGGCCGATCACACCGGAGATGATCCCCGCGCTGCGGAAGTCCAGGTGCTTGGGGAACAGGTTGTTCAGGGCGTAGATCGGCGCGACGAAGTTGGCCATCAGGTTCACCGCCACGGTGAGCACCAGCAGCGCCAGGCATGCGAGCACCAGCAGCAGCGTGTTCGGCACCGTCTTGACGATGTCCGCCGGCGATTCGATGACCTGTCCGTTGATCTTGAACTGGGCACCGGCCAGCGAGACCACGATGGCACCGAACAGAAGCATGTTCAGCGGGATGCCGAAGAAGTTGCCGCGCACGATGGAGCGCTTCGAGGTGGCGTTGCGGGTGAAGTCGCAGAAGTTGAGCACGAAGGTGCCGTAGATCGCCACCCACAGGCTCGCGGCGCCGACGATCTGCAACCACATGTCCAGGCCCGTCTTGGCCTGCGGCGGAGTCCAGGAGATGGACCAGCCGGCCTTGGCGACCATCCAGATCGCGAGCGCCGCCATGGTGACCAGGATGACCGGGCCGGCGAAGGCCTCGTACTTGCGGATCATCTCCATGCCGTAACTGACGATCACCAGCTGCACCGCCCACAGCACGACGAACGCGATCCAGCCCAGCGTGGACAGTCCGAGGAACTCGTTCTGGTCGAGCGTCGCGGCACCGGGGGCGATGGCAACGATCATGATCCGCAGCACCACCGAGGCCAGGTAGGTCTGGATCCCGAACCAGGCGATCGCGACGACGCCGCGGATCAGAGCCGGAATCTGGGCGCCGCGGATGCCGAACGCGATCCGGCTCATCACCGGGAACGGGACGCCGGTCTTGGCGCCCATGAAACCGGAGAGGTTCAGCAGCAGGAACAGGAACACCCCACCGAGACCGAGGGCCAGCAGGATCTGCCAGCCCCCCAGACCCAGTGCGAACAGTCCGATCGCGAAGGCGTAATTGCCCAGGCTGTGGACGTCGTTGGCCCACAGCGTGAAGATGTTGTACGAGCCCCAGGTGCGGCCGTCACGCTTGGTGGGTGCGAGATCCTGGTTGTACAGGCCCGCGCTGAGCCGGTTGAGGGCTTCCACATCGGGCACGTGCCCCAGGGAATCGGCACCGCCGAGCCGGATGGGATGCGCCGCTGACACCGGCGCCTCGCGGTTGAGTTCGTCAGTCATATTGGCCTTCGTTCGTGGCAGCCCCCAGCATCCTGGACTGTTCCGGTTCGCGGAAAGGCTGCTCCACTCGTAGCGATAAGTAGGATCTACTCGGCCGCCCAGTGTCAAGGATGGTATCGCATCACGGAATAATGAGCCGCACGATGGAATCCTACCTTGAACGGTGATGTGGATCACACCTACCCTGCTCGCAGCGCCCGCCGCGACGCCACCGCAGGATCCGAACGAAGGAGTCAGCCCATGAGCAAGGACAGCGCCGAATACGACCTGGTCGTCCGCGGTCGCCGCATCGTCACCACCGCCGGAACGGTGGCCCGCGAGATCGGTATCCGCGACGGACGGGTCGTCGCGATGGAACCGCTCGGCAACGGCCTCACCGGCCGCGACGTCATCGAGCTCACCGACGATCAGGTGATGATCCCCGGCCTGGTGGACACCCACGTACACGTCAACGAGCCCGGCCGCACCGAGTGGGAGGGCTTCGAATCCGCGACCCGCGCGGCCGCCGCCGGCGGCGTGACCACCCTGGTGGACATGCCGCTGAACTCGATCCCGCCGACCGTGGACCGCGAGGCACTGCGGGTCAAGCGTGAAGCGGCCGGCCCCAAGGCCTACATCGACATCGGCTTCTGGGGAGGCGCGGTCCCCGGGAACAAGGATCAGCTGCGAGGCCTGCACGACGACGGCGTCTTCGGCTTCAAGTGCTTCCTGCTGCACTCCGGTGTCGACGAGTTCCCCGCACTGAGCGTCGACGAGATGCAGGAGGACATGGCCGAACTCGCCACGTTCGACTCGCTGATGATCGTGCACGCCGAGGACGCCTGCTCGATCGATCACGCTCCTGAGCCGACAGGCGCGGCGTACGCCGGTTTCCTCGCCTCCCGCCCGCGCGGCGCGGAGAACAAGGCCATCGCCGATGTGATCGAGCGGGCCCGGTGGACCGGTGCCCGTGCGCACGTCCTGCACCTGTCTTCCTCGGACGCGCTGCCGATGATCGCCAGCGCCCGGCGGGACGGGGTCAAGCTCACCGTGGAGACCTGCCCGCACTACCTGACACTGCTCGCGGAGGAGATCCCGAACGGCGCGACGGCGTTCAAGTGCTGCCCGCCGATCCGGGAGGCGTCGAACCGGGAACTGCTGTGGCAGGGCCTGATCGACGGGACCATCGACTGCATCGTCTCCGACCACTCCCCCTCGACGATCGACCTCAAGGACGTCGAGAACGGTGATTTCGGGGTCGCCTGGGGCGGCGTCGCATCGCTGCAGCTGGGCCTGTCGCTGATCTGGACCGAGGCCAAGCGCAGGGGCATCGGCCTCGAGCAGGTGCTGGAGTGGATGTCGGCGAACCCGGCGAAGCTGGCCGGCATGACCCGCAAGGGCCGGATCGCATTGGGCTTCGACGCGGACTTCGCGATCTTCGAGCCCGAGGCCGCGCAGGTGGTGGACGTGCACCGTCTGCACCACAAGAACGCCATCTCCCCTTACGACGGCCGCGCCCTCGCCGGTGTGGTCACCGGGACCTGGCTGCGCGGCAACCGGATCGACTTCGAGAACCCGCACGGCCGGCTGATCCGGCGCGGCGAGGCCTGATCCGGCGGAACCGGTTGCGGCGCCCGAGCGCCGCAACCGGGACTCGCGGAGCGGGTTACAGGCTTCCCTTGGTCGACGGCACGCCGGTGACCCGGGGGTCGGGTTCGACCGCAGCACGCAGCGCCCGCGCAGCGGCCTTGAACTCGGCCTCGGTGATGTGGTGCTGGTCTCGCCCCGAGATCACCCGTACGTGCAGTGCGATCCGGGCGTTCATCGCCAGCGACTCGAACACGTGCCGGTTGATCACCGTCGCATAGGGCACGCCGGGGTGACCACCGATCACGGCGTGCAGCAAGTGCTCGGGCTCACCCGAGTGCACACAGTAGGGACGTCCCGAGACGTCCACCGCGGCGTGCACCAATGCCTCATCCATCGGGATGTAGGCGTCGCCGAAACGGCGGATGCCCTTCTTGTCACCGAGGGCCTGCGCCAGGGCCTGGCCGAGCACGATCGAAGTGTCCTCCACCGTGTGGTGTGCCTCGATCTCCACATCGCCCTTGGCGTGCACCGTCAGATCGAAACTGCCGTGCTGGCCGAAGGCGGTGAGCATGTGGTCGAAGAACGGGACGCCGGTGTCGATGTCCGTGCGGCCGGTGCCGTCGAGGTCGATCTCGACCACGATCGACGATTCCTTGGTGGTGCGCTCCACCCGGGCGATGCGTTCGGTCATGCGCTCTCTCCGTCCTTCTTCGCAGCAGGGGCCAGCTTCTCGCTGATCGCGAGGAAGGCGTCGTTCTCGTGATCCAGGCCCACCGTGACACGGAGGTACCCGGGGATGTGCATGTCACGCACCAGAACGCCACCGTCGAGGTAGGTGTTCCAGGCTGCGGCCTCGTCGTCGAAGCCGCCGTAGAGGATGAAATTGGCGTGCGAATCGATCACGGTGTACCCGAGTTCACGCAGCCGGGTGGCGATCCGGTCCCGCTCAGCGGAGAGGTGCGCGACCGACGCGAGCGTCTCGGCACGGTGGTCGATCGCGGCGATCGCGGCGGCCTGGGTGAACACCGACAGGTGGTACGGCAGACGCACCAGGGCGACCGCGTCGACCACCGCGGGTGCGGCGACGAGGTAGCCGACCCGTCCACCGGCAAAGGCGAAGGCCTTGCTCATGGTGCGGCTGACGATCAGCTTCGCGCCGAACCGGTCGAGCAGGCGCACCGCGGACGGACCGGCACTGAACTCGCCATAGGCCTCGTCGACGATCACGATGCCCGGAGCCGCCTCGATCATCCGAATCAGCTCGTCCTCGGCGATCAGATGCCCGGTCGGGTTGTTCGGATTGGTCAGGAACAGCACGTCCGGACGGAGCTCCTCGATCGCCGCCACCGCGTAGTCCACATCCAGGGCGAACTCGGCGGTCCGCTGACCGGCGATCCAGTGGGTATCGGTGCCGTCGGCGATGATCGGGTGCATCGAGTAACTGGGCACGAAACCCATCGCGGTGCGTCCGGGGCCACCGAAGACCTGCAGCACCTGCTGCAGGATCTCGTTGGACCCGTTGGCCGCCCACAGGTTCTGCGGACCGACGACGGTGCCGGTGCGCTCGCTGACGTACTCGGCCAGCCGGCTGCGCAGCGCGGCGAGATCACGGTCCGGGTAGCGGTTCATCTCGGCCGCGGCCTGCGCCACGGCCTTCGCGATGTCGTCGATCAGCGCCGGGCTCGGCGGGTGTGGATTCTCATTGGTGTTCATCGCAGCCGCTACCGGCAACTGTGGAGCACCGTAGGGCTGTTTGCCGCGCAGGGTGTCCCGAATGGGCAATTGGGCCAGAGTCACCGACTCACCGGGCAGCGGGTTCACGCGGTGCCGCCCTGGAGTGCTTCGAACCGCAGCCGCACGGCCTCACCGTGCGCGGGCAGGTCCTCCGAGTTCGCCAGCGTGATCACCGTACCGGCGATGTCCTTGAGCGCGGCCTCGTCGTACTCCACCACGTGCACGCCGCGCAGGAAGGTCTGCACCGACAGGCCGGAACTGTGCCGCGCGCAGCCTGCGGTGGGCAGCACGTGGTTACTGCCGGCGGCGTAGTCCCCCAGGCTGACCGGCGAATACGGACCCACGAAGATCGCGCCCGCGGCACGGACCCGTCCGGCCACCTCGCGTGCGTTGGCCGTCTGGATCTCCAGGTGCTCGGCGGCGTAGGCATTGACCACCGCGAGGCCCTCGTCGATGCCGTCGACGAGGACGGTGCCGGACTGGGGGCCGCGCAGCGCGGTCTCGACCCGCTCCCGGTGACGGGTGATCTCCACCTGCGCGGTGAGCGCGTCGTCGACCCGGTCCGCCAGCTCGGGCGAGGTGGTGACCAGCACCGAAGCCGCCATCACGTCGTGCTCGGCCTGGCTGATGAGATCAGCGGCCACGTGCACCGGGTCGGCGGTGTGATCGGCGAGGATCGCGATCTCGGTGGGGCCGGCTTCGGCGTCGATACCGACCAGGCCGCGGCACAGCCGCTTCGCCGCGGTGACGTAGATGTTGCCGGGACCGGTGATCAAGTCCACCGGGGCGAGCTCACCGCCGTCCAGATCGGTGCCGCCGTGCGCGGCCAGTGCGATGCCCTGCGCACCGCCGGTGGCCCAGACCTCGTCGACACCGAGCAGTGCGCACGCCGCGAGAATCGTGGGATGCGGCAGCCCTCCGAAGTCCTTCTGCGCCGGCGAGAGCACCACCAGTGAGCCCACGCCCGCGATCTGCGCGGGAACCACGTTCATCACGACGGACGACGGATAGACGGCGTTGCCGCCGGGCACGTACAGACCGACCCGGTCCACCGGGATCCACCGCTCGGTGACGGTGCCGCCCGGGACCACCTCGGTGACGGTGTCGACCCGCCGCTGGTCCGCGTGGACGGTACGGACCCGGCCGATCGCGGTCTCCAACGCCTCGCGGATCGCGGGGTCGAGCTCGGCGAGCGAACGCTCCAACGCCGCAGCGGGAACCCGCACCGTGGCCGGGCGGACGCCGTCGAACTTCGCGCCGAAGTCGAGGGCGGCCTCCGCACCGCTCTCGGCGACCGCGTCGACGATGGGCCGCACCTGCGGCACCACCGCATCCACGTCGACGCCACCGCGCGGAAGCGCCGCACGCAGCTCGGCGAGCGACGGGCGACGACCGCGCAGGTCGAGACGGCTCAGCTGCAGATCAGACATGGCCCCATTCTATGGGTCCGGCGCCACCGGGTTTCCGGCCAGGGCACCGTCGAGCCGGTACCGGTCACAGCCCGTACCGAGGTTCGGCGGCGCAACTGACGGTCCGGTAAGTTATCCGCCATGGCGCAGACCAACCACGGCGATCAGGGACTTCTGTACTGGCTGATCAAGCATGTCTCGGTAGGACCGACGATCACGGTGGTCAACCGTCCCACCGTCGAGGGGCTCGAGAACGTCCCCGCTGACGGTCCGGCCCTGCTCGCGGGCAATCACCTGTCGATCGCGGACTGGCTGTTCGTGCCGCTCGCGGTTCCCCGCCGCATCTCCTACCTCGCCAAGAGCGAGTACTTCACCGCGCCCGGCATCTCCGGCAAGCTGCAGAAGTTCTTCTACACCCAGACCGGCCAGGTGCCGATCGACCGCACCGGCGGCGACGCCGCGACCGCGGCCCTCGCCACCGCGCAGAAGCTGCTCGCCGAGGGCCGCCTGGTGGGGATGTACCCCGAGGGCACACGCTCACCGGACGGGCGGCTCTACCGCGGGCGCACGGGCCTGGTCCGGATCGCGTTCGAGTCCGGTGTGCCGATCATCCCGGTCGGTGTGATCGGCACCGACAAGGTGTGCCCGCCCGGGCCGTTCCGCTGGCGCGCCGAGCGGGTGCAGGTGAAGTTCGGCAAGCCGATCGAGCCGTCCGAGTACGACGTCCCGTCCGATCCAGATGCCCGGCGCGCGCTGGAACGCACCGTGACCGACCGGCTCATGCAGGAGATCCAGGCGCTCACCGGCCAGGAGTATGTGGACGAGTACGCCAAGAAGTGGCGGCCCTAGAGTCCGGCACGACCGCCGGCTCGATGCACCACCGCAGGTGTCCCGGCCGTTCCGCGGTATCCGACCGTCACAGGGTGGCGGTATCGATCACGAAGCGGTACCGCACGTCCGAGGCGATCACCCGCTCGTAGGCCTCGTTGATCCGATCGGCGGAGATCAGCTCGATCTCCGAGCCGATCCCGTGCTCGGCGCAGAAGTCCAACATCTCCTGGGTCTGCGCGATACCACCGATCATCGAACCGGCGAAGCTGCGCCGGTTGCGGGTGAGATCGAAGACGTTGACCGGCACCGGGTGCTCGGGCAGGCCCACCTCGACCAGGGTGCCATCGACCGCCAGCATCCCGAAGTACGGGTGCATGTCCAGGTTCGCCGAGACCGTGTTGATGATGAGGTCGAAACGATTGCGCAGCGCCTTGAACGTGTCCCGGTCCGACGTGGCGTAGTAGTGGGCGGCGCCGAGGCGCAGCCCGTCCTCCATCTTCTTCAGCGACTGACTGAGCACCGTGACCTCGGCGCGCATCGCGGCGGCGAGTTTGACCCCCATGTGGCCGAGTCCGCCCAGGCCGACGATCGCGACCTTGCTGCCGGGGCCCACGTTCCAGTGCCGTAGCGGGCTGAACAGGGTGATACCCGCGCAGAGCAGCGGCGCGGCGGCGGCGTAGTCGATGCTCTCCGGCACCCGCAGGACGTAGTTCTCGTCGACCACGATCCCGGTCGAGTAGCCGCCCTGCGTGGGCTGCCCGTCGCGGCCGGTGGCGTTGTAGGTGCCGACCATCCCACGCTCGCAGTACTGCTCCTCGCCGCTCAGGCAGGCGGCGCACTCACGGCAGGAATCGACGAAGCAGCCCACTCCGACCCGGTCTCCGACCTCGAACTTCGTCACCTCGGAGCCGATGGCGGTGACTTCACCGGCGATCTCGTGGCCCGGCACCACGGGGTACGCGGCGGGCCCCCACTCCCCGCGGACGGTGTGGATGTCGCTGTGGCAGATGCCCGCGTAGCGCACCGCGATCTGCACGTCGTGCGGACCCGGATCGCGGCGTTCGACGGTCATCGCCTGCAGCGGCTCGGTCGCGGACACGGCTCCATATGCGTTGACGATCATGTGTCCATTGTGCGCCCGGGCGCCGGAATCGTCGCGGGCGGTGTCGCTACATGTCGAGGCCCAGATCGAGCACCCGCACGGAGTGGGTGAGCGCCCCCACCGCGAGGAAATCGACGCCGGTGCGCGCATAGTCCCGCGCGACCTCCAGCGACAGCCCACCGGACGATTCGAGCCGGGTCTGCGGCGCCGACTTCCTCCGCCGCTGCACCGCGGTCTGCGTCATCCACAGCGGCATGTTGTCCAACAGGACGAGTTCGACCCCCAGGCCGAGCGCCTCGTCGAGCTGTTCCAGCGAGTCGACCTCCACCTCGAGCGGAACCTGTGGAGCTTCGCGGCGCACCGCCTCCACAGCGGCGGTCACCGAACCGGCGGCCACCACGTGATTGTCCTTGATCAGTGCCGCATCGCCCAGTCCCATGCGGTGGTTGACGCCGCCGCCGGCCCGCACTGCGTACTTCTGCAACACCCGCAGGCCCGGCAGGGT
Organism: Tsukamurella serpentis; assembly: GCF_054780975.1. Taxonomy (NCBI): domain Bacteria; kingdom Bacillati; phylum Actinomycetota; class Actinomycetes; order Mycobacteriales; family Tsukamurellaceae; genus Tsukamurella; species Tsukamurella serpentis. Next base: position 324,685 of record NZ_BAAGVH010000001.1, on the reverse strand, counting down.
TTTGCGGCTGTCCCGGATCCGCGCGCCGGTGCCCTCGACCTCACGCACCCAGGCTGCGGTCGCGGTCGCTATCCCGGAGAGGTGCGTGAGGATGTTGAGCACGGTCCGCTCAGCGGTGAGCAGCGCCCGGGTCGGTGCCTCGATCAGCATCACCACATCGCCCGGTGCGACGACGGTGCCGTCCGCGACCTTCGCAGTGACGCGGTACTCGCCCACACCGATCACCTCGTCGAGCACCCACTCGGCGACCGGAACTCCGGCGAGTACGCCGGCCTCCCTGCTGACCACCCGGGCTACGGCGGCGGCACCGTCGGGCACGGTGGCCGCACTCGTCACGTCCGGTCCGTAGCGCAGGTCCTCAGCGAGGGCGGTGCGGATCAGCCGCACCACCTCGTCCCGGTCGGGTTCGAGGGTCAGCCCGCTCATCGCAGTACCTCCGTCGGTTCGGTCACGGACTCCGCTGAGACCGCGTGCCGCTGCAGCGCCTGCGCCACCATCCGGCGGGCGACGTCGGTGAGCAGCGCATCCTCGTGCTCACGTGCGGTCACCGCAGCGGCACCGGGCGCACCGGCCAGCAACGACGGGGCTTGCAGCGCCGCGGTCAGTTCCGCCAGACCGGCGGCGGTACGCCGGACACCGCACAGCTCGGTCATCCGGTCCTGGAGGGATGTCCGGTCCACACGCGCCTGCGGAGTCGCGAGCGCGCGGACCTCACCGGGATGCAGCGGCGGGGCCAGGTGCGCGTCCTCGGCCACCCGCAGCCCCATCACGAGGGCTTCCAGCAGACTGTTCGACGCCAGCCGGTTGGAGCCGTGCAGGCCCGTGCGGGCCACCTCGCCCGCGGCGTACAGGCCCGGCACACCGGTGGCTCCCCGCAGGTCGGTGACCACACCACCGCACAGGTAGTGCGCACCGGGTACCACCGGGATCGGGTCGGTCTGCGGATCGAGGCCGACAGCGCGAACCGCCTCGGTCACCGTCGGGAAACGTTCGGCGACACCGTCGATGGTGGTGGCGTCGAGGTGGACGCACGGCGCTCCGGTGCGCTCCATCGCCTCGGTCACCGCGCGGGCCACCACGTCCCGCGGGGCCAGGTCACCCATCGGGTGCACACCGTCCATCACCGGGCGCCCCAGTACGTCCAGCAGCCGGGCGCCCTCACCGCGGACGGCTTCGGAGATCAGTGGCCGCCGGCCGCGAGCGCCCGGTGTGTAGAGCATCGTCGGGTGGAACTGGACGAAGTCGAGTTCCCGCACCCGTGCTCCGGCGCTGGCCGCCAGTGCGATCCCGTCGCCGGTGGCACCGAGCGGGTTGGTGGTGCTGGAGAACAGGTGACCGGCGCCGCCGGTGGCGAGCAGCACCGTCCGCCCGAAGGTGTCGCCGTCGGCGGTCCGGACGCCGACGATCCGGTCACCGTCGGTGAGCAGCGCATAGGCCTGGCCCGCGCGTGCGGTCAGGGTGGGGCGGGACTTCGCGGCGTCGGTGAGGGCGCGCTGCACCTCGGCGCCGGTGGCGTCACCTCCGGCGTGGATGATCCGGGAGACGGTGTGTCCACCCTCGCGGGTGCGCTTGAGCCGACCGTCGGCACGGCGGTCGAAGACGGCACCCCACCCGATCAGGCGCTCGACCGCGGCGGGTCCGCCCGCCAGGATCGACCGGGCGGCCGCGGCGTCCACCAGCGGACCGCCGGCGGCGAGGGTGTCACCCACGTGCCGCTCGATCGAATCGTCCGGATCCGAGGGGTCGACCACGGCGATCCCACCCTGGGCGTAGGCCGTCGAGGTCGACGGTGCGCCACCGGGCGAGGGTTTGAACAGCACCGTCACCGTCAGGCCGGCGTCCGCGGCTGCGACGGCGGCCGTGAGCCCGGCGACACCGGCACCGACGACCAGGAGGTCGGGTGCGGTCATTCCCCGCCGCCGGGCTGCCCGATCGCGATCATCCGGGTGACCGCCCTGCGCCCGGCGTCGGCGGTGGCCGGGTCCACGACGACCTCGTCGCGGCCCTCGACCAGGCAGCGCAGCAGGGCGGCCGGGGTGATCATCTTCATGTACTTGCAGGAGGCGCGGTCGTTGACGGCACGGAACTGCACATCCGGCGCGGCGCGGCGCAACTGGTGGAGCATGCCGACCTCCGTGGCGACCAGCACCTCACGGGCACCGGTTTCGCGGGCCGCGTCGAGCATCCCACCGGTGGAGAGGATCTTGACCCGCTCATCCGGGACCGCACCTTCACCGGCGAGATACAGCGCCGAGGTGGCGCAGCCGCACTCGGGGTGGACGTAGAGATCGGCGTCCGGGTGTGCCGCGGCCTGGGCCGCGAGTTCGTCTCCGTTGATACCGGCATGGACGTGGCATTCGCCGGCCCAGACGTGCATGTTCCGCCGACCGGTGACGCGACGGACGTGCGCTCCCAGGAACTGGTCCGGCAGGAACAGGATCTCGGTGTCCGCGGGGATCGACTGGACCACCTCGACGGCGTTCGACGAGGTGCAGCAGATGTCGGTGAGGGCCTTCACGTCCGCTGTGGTGTTGACGTAGGAGACGACGACGGCGCCGGGGTGCTCGCGGCGCCACTGCTGCAACTCGGTGGCGGTGATGGAATCGGCGAGCGAGCAACCGGCCCGCTGATCCGGGATGAGCACCGTCTTCTCCGGGCTGAGGATCTTCGCGGTCTCGGCCATGAAGTGCACGCCGCAGAAGACGATGGTGGAGGTGGAGACGTCGGCGGCGATCCGGGACAGGGCGAGCGAATCACCGACGAAGTCGGCGACGTCCTGGATCGCGGGCAGTTCGTAGTTGTGCGCGAGGATCGTGGCGTCACGGAGCCTCGCCAGGCGCTCGACCTCCGCTGCCCATTGCTGATCGCCGTCGAGACCGGTGTAGACGCCTCCCTCCTCGACGATGAGCGGGTACAGCGGTGAGGTCAGTGCGGTGGCGGCGGATGTGGCTGTGTTCATCGCGGCGCCTCCCTTCGATGCTCGGGATTATTTATCGATCTATGATCGATATATGTCCGATGCTAGCACCGCTCCCCTGCAGCGGGTCGCGCACGAAGTACTCTCCGCGGTCTTCCGGGTGGGGACCGCCGGTGCGGCGACCGGCGGCGCTGCGGGGTTGGAGATCCTGCTGTGGCAGCGGGCGATGGCTCCCGACCAGGGCGCGTGGTCGTTGCCCGGTGGTCTGCTGGGCGCCCGCGAGGATCTGCCCACGAGCGCCCGGCGACTGCTCGCGGAGAAGGTGGACCTGACCGAGGTGGCCCACCTCGAACAGTTCGCGGAGTTCTCCGACCCGCATCGCGTACCGGCCGGCGACCACGCCGACCGCACCCTGGCCTCGGTGTTCCTGGGCCTGGTGCGCTCCGGGACCGACCCACGGCTGCCGGAGGACACCACCTGGCATCGGGTCGAGGCCCTGCCGACGATGGCCTTCGATCACGCGACGATGGTGCATCGTGCGCGCGCCCGACTGGCGAAGCGCCTGTCGTACTCGAACATCGGATTCGCACTCGCCCCGCGCGAGTTCCCGGTCTCGCTGTTGCGCGATGTGTACGTCGCGGTGCTCGGTTACCCCGTGGATTCGACGAACCTGCTGCGCATCCTCTCCCGGAGGTCGGTGATCACCGCGACCGGGCGCACCGGGCACGCCACCCGGGGACGGCCGCCCGCGTTGTACCGGTTCACCGATTCCTATCTGCGGATCACCGACGAGTTCGCCACCTTGCGGCCGCCCGGCTGATCGGCGCGCCGGTCAGTCGTCGTCGGGCAGCCGGCCGAGGGTAGCGACGGCGGTACACCACAACGCCGCCGCACCCGGCCAGATGAACACCAGTACCCAGGAAGCGAGATCGCCGAGCGCACCGCCGGACGAGTCGGCCGGGCCGAGCACGTTCGCGCCGCGCTGCCGGATCGACGGTGCCGCCGTGAAGTCCAGACCTCGGGCTCCCGGTCCGGCGAACCTGGCCTCCACCACCGCCTGGCCGAGCAGTACCGCGACGGCGGTGCCGACCACGGCGGCGCCGAGGGTCACCGCAACTCCGCGCGGGGTCCGCAACGGGCCGCGGAAGATCAGGATCGCCGTCAGCAGGCCACCGACCAGGGCCAAGCCGCTGAATGCGGCCGTCGCCAGGAACAGGTTGTCGAGTTGCCCGTCACGCAGCAGGACATCACCGGAGCCGGTGACCAGACCGCGGACGCCGTGAACCGTCAGTCCCCAGATCAACGCGACGGCGGCGCCCAGAACGGCGCCGATGACCACGGGTACGACGACCTTCGAGGTGGGTCCGGGGCGGGTGAGCGTGGTCATCTCCGCCAGCCTATCGAGCGGGCCCGTTGGTGATCGCCCGCGGTCCGGTGTTCAGCGTTCGCGGCCGGTGGAGTCGATCTCACCGTGCCGGGAGCATCGTGCCGTCCACCCGTGCGGGCTGACCTGCACGATCATCCGCCGGGCGCAGAAGGCGCAGTACCGGGGCGGTTCCAGGCCCAGCCGGGCGGCCTGGAACACAGGAGCGCCCTCGGCGAGCGGCTTGCCGGTGAACTCGTCGTACACCGGCTCGATGTCGGTCACCGCGGTCACAGGGTGTCGTTGAGCGCTTTAATCGGCATCTTGAGCTCGTTGAGCAGATCCAGATCGGTCTCGGCGGGGCGCCCCAGTGTGGTGAGGTAGTTGCCCACGATGACGGCGTTGATACCGCCCAGGATCCCCTTCTCGGCGCCGAGGTCACCTAGCGTGATCTCCCGGCCGCCGGCGAAACGCAGGATGGTGCGCGGCAGGGCCAGCCGGAACGCGGCCACGGCCTTGAGCGCCTCACCGGGTTCGAGCACGTCCAGGTCACCGAACGGAGTGCCCGGGCGCGGGTTGAGGAAGTTCAGCGGCACCTCGTCGGGCTCGAGTTCGGCGAGGTTCGCAGCGAACTCCGCCCGCTGCTCGAGGGTCTCGCCCATCCCGAGAATGCCACCGCAACAGACCTCCATCCCGGCCTCGCGGACCATGCGCAGGGTGTCCCAGCGCTCCTCCCAGGAATGGGTGGTGACCACGTTCGGGAAGTGCGACTTCGAGGTCTCCAGGTTGTGGTTGTAGCGATGCACACCCATCGCCTTGAGCTCGTCGACCTGCTCCTGCGTGAGCATGCCGAGGCTGCACGCGATCTGGATGTCGACCTCATTGCGGATCGCCTCGATACCCGCGGCGACCTGGCTCATCAAGCGCTTGTCGGGGCCGCGGACGGCGGCCACGATGCAGAACTCGGTGGCACCGGTCTTCGCGGTCTGCTTGGCCGCCTCGACCAGCGAGGGGATGTCGATCCAGGCCGAGCGCACGGGCGACTCGAACAGGCCGGACTGCGAGCAGAAGTGGCAGTCCTCGGGGCAGCCGCCGGTCTTCAGGCTGATGATGCCCTCGACCTCGACCTCGGGCCCGCACCAGCGCATGCGGACCTCGTGCGCCAGCTGCAGGACCTCGTCGAGCCGATCGTCGGGCAGCTGCAGAACGGCCAGGACCTGATCCTGCGCCAGTCCCTCACCGCGTTCGAGCACCTGCTCGCGCGCGACCTCGATGATGTCCGCCAGGACCCCGGTCATGTGATCTCCCTCATCGGCTGTGTCGTCGGCTGGCATGGCGACGCGGGCGTCGCTCGTATCGAGAACTGTACAGCGTTCAATTGGCGGCACGGTCGCAGCCGAGCCCGGCGAGCCAGACACCGTCGAACCAGGAAGACGCCTCGGCATCGAAGCGCGCTGCACTGAGTGCGGGGGCACCGTCCGGGATCCGTCCGACGACGGGCACTCCGACGAGGTCCGGAAGATCCCGCAGATTGCACTGTTCGGCCAGGCCAGGGGCTTCCGGCCAGCGGCAAAGCACGATTCCGGCGCACGCGACGCCCTGCGCCGCGAGGGCGCGGACGGTGAGCTCGGTGTGATTGAGCGTGCCCAGCGCCGGATCGGCGACCACGACGACGGCGGCGCCGAGATCGGCTGCCAGATCAATGAGAGTGAACGGTGTTCGATCCGAAGCCAGCCCTAGGCGGACCAGCACTCCCCCGGCACCTTCCACCAGGACGGTGCCCCGGTGACCGCGCACCAGGGCCGCGGCCTCGTCCCGGCGCAGCGGTGGCCGCCCGGCGCGCCGGGCGGCGGTCAGCGGGGCCAACGGATCGGGGTAGCGGCGGTGCTCGACGGTGACCGCCCGTGGCGCCAGACGCGCCACCTCGGCCACGTCCGCGAGGTTGCCCTCATCGTCGCGATCGGCACCGTCGGCGAATCCGGTCTGGGTGGGCTTGACGACGGTGACCTGCCCACCCGCACCGAGTGCGGCCGCGAGGGCGGCGGTGACGACGGTCTTCCCGACACCGGTCGAGGTGCCGGTGACGCAGACGATCACGCGATCGATCTCCGGATCACCGCGACGGCCTCGTCGACCTGCGCATCGGTGAGATCGGCGCGAGCGGTGATCCGCAACCGGGAGGTGCCCTCGGGGACCGACGGCGGCCGGAAGCAGCCCACGCGCACTCCGGCCGCGGCGCACGCGTCACGGGCGGCGACGGCGCGTTCCGGCTCGCCCAGGATCAGCGAGACCACTGCGGAGGTGGGCTCGGGAGCCCCGACGCCCGCGGCGAGAGCGCCCGCCCGTTCGAGCACCCGCTCCGCGAGCCGGGGCTGTTCCCGCAGGACCCGCAGTGCGGCTGCGGCGGCGGCGACCGCTGCCGGCGCGAGCCCGGTGTCGAAGATGAACGGCCGGGCCGTGTCGATCAGGTGGGCACGGACCTTCTCCGCACCCAGGACCGCTCCGCCCTGGGCGCCGAGCGCCTTCGACAGGGTCGCGGTGAGCACCAGATCGGGCGCGCCCGCCAGACCCAGTTCGTGCACCAGGCCGCGGCCGCCGTGGCCGCGGACACCGAGACCGTGGGCCTCGTCGACGATCAGCACGGCTCCGTTGTCGACGGTGGCCCGGTACAGATCACCCACCGGCGCGAGGACGCCGTCGGCGCTGTAGACCGAATCGGTGAGCACCAGGGCCCGGGACTCGGTGCGATCGGCGAGTGCGGCACGCACCGCGTCGACGTCGCCGCGCGGGGTGACCACGATCCGGGCCCGGGAGAGCCGGCAGGCATCGACCAGGGAGGCGTGCGAGCCACCGTCGGAGACGACCAGCGCGCCCCGTCCGGCGAGCGCGGTGACCACTCCCAGGTTGGCCAGGTAACCGGAGGAGAAGCACAGCGCGGCCTGCGTCCCGGTGAAGTCGGCGAGATCGTTCTCGAACTGCTCGTGCAGCTCGGTGGTACCGGTCACCAGGCGTGATCCGGTGGCACCGGCGCCCCATAGACGAACCGCACCGGCCGCGGCTTCGACCACCCGGGGATGGCGACTGAGCCCCAGGTAGTCGTTGGAGGCGAGGTCGAGCCCGGTGTCGCCGGGTCCGCGAGCGACCAGGGTGCGTCGCAGTCCCGCCCGGGCACGGTCCGCCGCGTAACCGTCGAGCCAGTCGAGAGCACCGAATTGAACACCGTTCATGTACTCACTGTAGCGCTGCGCGCACCGCCGCCGAGACACCCCCGCAGATCAGCTCGATCTCCGCATCGGTGCAGATGAAGGGCGGCATCGTGTACACCAGGTCACGGAACGGACGCAGCCACACCCCGGCCGCCACTGTCGCGTCCGTCGCCGCTGCGGTGTCGACCGGACGGTCGAGTTGCACCACGCCGATGGCGCCGAGGACCCGGACGTCGACGACACCGGGCAGCTCTCGCAACGGCTCCAGTCCGGCGCGCAACAGTCCCTCGATCCGGGAGACCCGGGCCCGCCAGTCCTGTGCGAGCAGCAGTTCCGTGCTGGCCACCGCGACGGCGCAGGCCAGCGGGTTTCCCATGAAGGTGGGGCCGTGCATGAGTGCGCCCTGGTCCGATTCGGAGATGGTCAGCGCGATCTCGTCGGTGCACAGCATCGCCGCGAGCGTGAGGTATCCCCCGGTGAGAGCCTTTCCCAGGCACAGGATGTCCGGTGTGATCCCGGCACTGTCGCAGGCGAACAGCGCGCCGGTTCGCCCGAATCCGGTGGCGATCTCGTCAGCGATCAACAGCACCCCGTGGCGGCGGGTGATCTCCCGCAGGGCGGCGACGTAGGCCGGCGGGTGCATGCGCATACCACCGGCACCCTGCACCACCGGTTCGACGATCACCGCGGCGAGTTCGTGGGCGTGTTCCCCGACGAGGCGGTCGAGTTCGGCGACGTAGGCCGGGTCGTCTTCGGCGGGTGGCGGCGGGGCGAACACCTGCGTGCGGAGCACATCGGTCCAGAGCGCGTGCATGCCGCCGTCCGGGTCGCACACGCTCATCGGGGTGAAGGTGTCGCCGTGGTAGCCGCCGCGCCAGGTGAGCAGGCGGTTGCGGCCGTGGACCCCCTTGGCGCGCCAGTACTGCAGGGCGGTCTTGACCGCCACCTCGATCGATACCGAGCCACTGTCGGCGAGGAAGACACGGTCGAGTCCGTCCGGGGTGATCCGCACCAACAGCTCCCCCAGCCGGGCGGCGCTCTCGTGGGTGAGGCCACCGAACATGACGTGCGACATCTTCTCCAGCTGGGCCCGCGCCGCGGCGTCGAGCACCGGGTGGCGGTAGCCGTGGATCGCCGCCCACCACGAGCTCATCCCATCGATGACCTGCGATCCGTCACCGAGGGTCAGGCGGACGCCCTCGGCGGAGGTCACGACGCGGGCTCCGGAACCCCCCACCGCGCTGTAGGGATGCCAGAGGGTGCGGGCGTCGAGGGCGAGGATCTCGTCTTCGGTCATATCCGGTCACGTTAGCGGGAGCGGAAAACCTGTCAGTGGGCGCGCGCACACTGACGGACATGAACAGCGAAACCCCGCGGCCGCTCACCACGGCACTCGCCCAGTCCGCCACCGCGCGCGCCGGCGTCAGCGGTAGCCGCATTCGCGCCTCGTCGCCGGCACGGGTCGCCGAATCGCTCCGCGCCCACGGCCTGCACGCCGATCTGTTGCCCAACGGCAGGCTGGTGATGGTGGTCTCCACATCCCGGTTCACCGCTTCCGTGCTGCCCGGCGGCGCGATCGAGGTGCGCGCACTCCGCGAAGGGGTCAACTCCGTCCTGGGCCTGCTGAGCGATCCCGACGAGGTGGCCCACCTGCTGATCCGGTGCGCGGGCCTGGCCACCGCGTGGGAGCTGTGCGCGCAGATCCACGACCGCCTGGTGCTCGCCGGGGAGGAGTCCGTACTGTGCGAGATCCCCATGGGCGACACCCTGTTCGTCCGGCTCGGTGATCGGACGTACGCGGAGCTCGCGGCACAGCCGGCGGACCCGTGCCTGGGTGAACCCGCGAGTGTTCAGCTGACCACGCACATCTGCGTCGAGTCGCTGTCCGGCCGGTGGCGGTTCCGCACCCTCGACCTGCAGGATCCGAGCACCGTCGGGCGGATCAGCGGCGGTCGGCACACCGACGTCGACTCCGCGCTGCGCGCGCTCGCGACGCATCGGGCGCGTACCGCGGAATGGGAGCGGCTGCACTGACCACCGCGGGCGGCGGTTTCGGGCCGGGATAGGGTTCGGTGACCATCACCGGCGAGGAGAGGCGGCGCAGATGCGCATCGGGCTCGGCATCAACTACACCGACGGATTCAAGGCCACCGCCGATGAAGTTCAGGATCTCGAGAAGGCCGGTATCGACATCATCTTCGTCCCGGAGGCCTACTCCTTCGATGCGGTGAGCGCGCTCGGTTACCTCGCGGCGAAGACGGAGCGGGTGCAGCTCGCGTCGGGCATCCTGCAGATCTACACCCGTACGCCCACCCTGACCGCGATGACGGCCGCGGGCCTGGACAACGTCTCTGACGGTCGGTTCATCCTCGGTCTCGGCGCCTCGGGACCGCAGGTCATCGAGGGTTTCCACGGGGTGCGGTACGACGCACCGATCAGCCGGACCCGCGAGATCATCGAGATCTGCCGCGCGGTATGGCGCCGCGAGCGACTTGAGTACCAGGGCCGGTACTACCAGATGCCGCTTCCCGCAGACCGTGGCACGGGTCTCGGCAAGCCGCTCAAACTGATCAATCACCCGGTGCGTGAGCGGATTCCGATCCTGCTCGCCGCGCTGGGCCCGAAGAACGTCGCGCTCGCGGCGGAGTCCGCCGAGGGCTGGCAGCCGATCTTCTTCCTGCCGGAGAAGGCGCATCAGGTGTGGGGCGATGCCCTCACCGCCGGCACCGCGAAGCGGGATCCGGCACTCGGGCCGCTCGACGTGTACGCCAGCCCTGCGCTCGCGATCGGCGACGACGTGGAGAACCTGCTGAGCTTCGTCAAACCCCATCTGGCGCTGTACATCGGCGGAATGGGCGCCAAGGGCAAGAACTTCTATCACACGCTTGCCACCAATTACGGCTACGGCGCCGAGGCGGACCGGATCCAGGAGTTGTACCTGGCCGGCGATAAGGCCGCCGCCGCGGCGGCGGTGCCCGATGAGCTGGCGCGCAACATCTCACTGATCGGCCCGGAGGGCTTCGTCCGGGAACGGATCGCGGCATACCGGGAGGCGGGCGTGACCGTCCTCAACGTCACCCCGATCGCTGCGGACGCGGCAGGTCGGGTCCGGCAGGTCGAGCAACTGCGCGAGCTGGTCTGACACCGTCGCAGCGTCCTGGGCACACCGCCACCGGCCGGGCCCGGGAGGATTCCCCGTACGGCCATCGTTCCACCTGCGATGACCTCGGGTGACCGCTCGCACCGTCAGTGCTGGCCGAACGTGAGGACCAGGTCCCACGGATCGAGGTGCCAGCCGCGGATCGCCTCGGTGAGCAGGGTCGGCACCATCTCGACGGTGGACGCGGACATCGGTGCACTGATCGTGTGACCCTCGCCGGCCGGATCGACGAACGGCGACCACAGCTCGGAGGCCGGCGCCGGCGCGGTCTCCACGACCACCACGCGATCCGCACCGTGCGGCATGACTGCGAACAGGGCGAACCGCTGATCGTCGTCGGCGGCACCGGGCTCGATCACCAGGAACTCCCCCGCGTCGACGCACCGGTTCACCGCCCGGACCAGTAGTTCGCGGAAGTCCTCGAAGGTCGCGCGTGATGCCCGGCGAGGCGCGTCGAGACGCACCCGTTGCGGCGCCATCGTCGTCGCCCTCCCGGCCGGATCGGGCACGGGCAGCCGCGGGCGGACCAGGATTGCGCCGTCACCGGTCAGGGTGCCGGCCTCGGCGAACCGCCCGGGAGCGGTTTCGGTACGGCTGAGCGCTCCGGTGGCCTGCACCGTGCGCAGCCAATGGTCGTGCGGGACCGACCACAGCTCCCCGGCACCGTCGGCCGTCCAGGTCCGCAGACGTCCGCCGACACAGGGGCCCAGCCGCACGTCGATCTCCGCCATCAGATTCTCGCGTCCGCCGGTCTCAGGTGAGGTAGCGGTAGGCGGGGGAACCGGGTTCGAGGCGTTCGGAGTGCAGCCGCGAGGAGTCCATTCGCTCCAGCAGCGCTCCGAGGTCGTCGGCGCGCCCCAGTTCGACACCGACCAGCGCCTCACCGGTGTCGCGGTTGTTGCGCTTGACGTACTCGAACAGGGTGATGTCGTCGTCCGGCCCGAGGACCTCGTCGAGGAACCGTCGCAGCGCACCGGGCTCCTGCGGGAACGCGACCAGGAAGTAGTGCTTGAGGCCCTGGTGCACCAGGGAACGCTCGATCACCTCGTGGTAGCGGGAGACGTCGTTGTTGCCGCCGGAAAGCAGGCACACCACGGTGGCGCCCGGTTCGAAGCGGAGCTGCGGCAGCGCCGCCACCGACAGCGCACCCGCGGGCTCGGCGATCACTCCCTCGTTCTGGTACAGGTCCAGCATCGCGGTGCAGATCGCACCCTCGTCGACCTCGATGATGCCCAGTTCACCGGCCGCGACGTCCCTGACCGTATGAGCGGGCCACACCTGTGCCCCTTCGGCGGCGGCGACGTCGAAACCGATCCGGCCGATCCGGCGCACGGCGGCACCGTCGACGAACGGGTCGATGGTGGCGAGCTCGACCGGTTCGCCCGCCTCGATCGCGCGTGCCAGCGACGGAGCACCGGCCGGCTCGGCACCGACGACGGTGGCCGACGGTGACTGCGAGCGCAGGTACCGGGTGACGCCGGCGAAACACCCGGCGCCGCCGACCGGCATCACCGTCACGTCCGGGACCCCGCCGAGTTGTTCGACCAGTTCGACACCGATCGTGCCCTGCCCTGCGGTGGTACGCGCATCGTCGAAGGCGTGCACCCAGGTGGCTCCGGTCGAGCGGACGTCGTCCTGTGCGGCGGCGGCCGCGGCGTCGTAGGTCTCGCCGATGGCGATGAGTTCGACGAACCGGCCACCGTGCGCGCGGATGCGATCGCGTTTCTGCTTCGGGGTGGTGGTGGGCACGTAGATCCGGCCGTGCACCTCCATCGCGCGGCAGGCGAAGGCCACGCCCTGCGCGTGGTTCCCGGCCGAGGCGGCGACCACACCCGCGGCCTTCTCGGCGTCGGTGAGCTGTGCCATCAGGTTGTAGGCGCCACGGATCTTGTACGAGCGCACCACCTGCAGGTCCTCCCGCTTGAGGTAGACCTTCGCGCCGGTCAGCGCCGAGAGCCGCTCGCAGTGCTGCAGAGGACTCACCGAGACCACCCCCGCGAGGCGCTCGCGGGCATCGATGATCGAGTGCACCGTCAGGTCGGCGGCAGCACTGGACATCGATGAGGTAGACATGCGCGCCATCTTCCCACTCCGGCGGAACCGTGCTCAACCGGCCCGCACATCGGCCCGGTTCATCGGTCCGGCCACCCGACCGGGAGAATCAGCCGGTGCGCAGGGCGCGCACCAGATGCTTCTGGATCTTGCCGGTCGCGGTCTTCGGCAGCGCATCGACGAAGACGACCTCCTTGGGCGCCTTGAACGCCGCGAGGTGCTCGCGCGCGTAGGCGAGCAGGCCGTCACCGTCGGCTTCGGCCGACGGCGCGGTGACCACGAAGGCCGTCACCTGCTCACCCCACCGTTCATGAGCGGTCCCCACGACCGCCGCCTCCGCGACGCCCGGATGCCCGAGCAGCACCCGCTCGACCTCGACCGAGGAGACGTTCTCGCCGCCGGACTTGATGATGTCCTTGGCGCGGTCGGTGAAGTACACCACTCCGTCTCCGTCGAGGTAGCCGATGTCGCCGCCGTGGAACCAGCCGTGCTCGAAGGCGCGGGCGTTGGCCTCGGGATTGTTCCAATAGCCCTGCATCAGCTGCGGCGATCGGTACACGATCTCCCCGATCTCACCGGCCGGGAGCAGCGTGCCGTCCGAACCCATGATGGCGACATCGGTCGAGACCGTCGCCGGCCCCCAGGAGTCGTCCTTGACCCCCTGGTGACCGGTCCACTGCAGTTCGGAGACCGGTGTGGTCTCGGTCTGGCCGGAGCCGAGGATGAACGCCGCGGCGGGGAACCTCGCCCGCAGAGCGCCGAGCAGTTCGGCGGGCATCGGAGCCATCGCGTACAGACCGGTCACCAGCGATGCGGTGCCGTCCGCGGGCAGATCGGGCTGTGCGAGCAGCGCCGCCCACATCATCGGCAGCAGCGTCAGGTGGGTGACGCGGTGCTCGGCGAAGGTCGCCGCCAGCGCGGCCGGATCGAATCCGCGCAGCAGGACCGCGGTTCCGCCGGTGAGCAGCATCGGCATGAGCAGTGCATCGAGGGCGGTGACGTGGAACAACGGGAGCACGATGGGCTGCACCGCGGGTTCCACATCCGGGCGGACTCCGAGCGCGACCGCGGAGGACAGTGCCGAGATGTGCACCGCGAGGTGACTCGTCAGAACGCCCTTGGGCCGGGCGGTGGTCCCCGACGTGTACAGGCAGTGCAGGACGTCTCGATCCTCGACGATCGTCTCCACCGGAGCATCGTCGCCGGCCGGTAGGTCCGTGAACGGGGTCGCGGGCACTCCACCCACCTCCCCGGGCACCGTCGCACCGGCGTCCCCGACCACGTACACCGCCTCCACGAGGTGCTTCTCGGAGCCGAACGCGGCGGTGAGCACCGGGACGAAGGCGTTCTCGGTGATCACCGCGCGGACACCGCTGTCCCCGAGCTGGTAGCCGATGTCACCGGGAGCCAGGAGCAGGTTCAGCGGTACCACCACCACCCCGAGCTTGGCGCACGCGAAGACCGTGACGACGAACTCGGCTCGGTTCTGCAACTGCAGTGCGATCGCATCGCCGCGCCGGAAGCCGCGCTGCTGCAGCCCCCGCGCCAGCGCATTGGATCTGCTCTCGAGTTCGCGGTAGCTCAGCCGGTGGTCACCGTCGACCAGCGCGATCCGGTCGCCGTAGCTGCGAGCGGCGCGGGTCGGGATATCACCGATGCAGACGCGATGGGTGAGGTTCGCGGTGAGCGGATCGATTCCGGACAGGTCGGGAAGCATCGCTGGGCCCATGTCCGCACGGTAGTCCGGACACCGGTCGGCGCGGAGCGGAACGGCGTTCGCCGTCAAACCCGTCGGCGATCCCGCCACAGCGGGCTGTCCACGAAGTGGTTGTCGTACATGTCCTGCGCGTCGAGCAGATCGGCGGGTGCGGCAGCGCCGGAGGCGATATCGCGCAACAACCGGAAATAGCCGAACCGCTCGACGCCCGGTGTGAGGACGATCAGTGCAGTGGCCGGCTCGCCGGTGGTCGCGGCGAAGGCGTGCACCACGTTCGGTTCGATGACCGCGAGGCCACCGACGGCGACGGTGGCGATGTAGTCGCCGATCAGCATCTCCAGTTCGCCGCCGAGGACGTAGAAGATCTCCGTCGAGCGGCGATGCAGGTGCGGGGCGGCACCGTCGGATCCGGGTGGTAGGTGGACACGCTGCACGCTCGCCGCGCCTCCGGTCGAGGTGGCGTCGGCGAAGAGCGCCACAGCGGGTCCGCGTTCGGTGCCGGGGTCGGCGCCGACGACCTCGGGCTGGTGGACGATCATGAACCCTCCTAATAGTTAGACGACTAATTACTTGAATGATCAGGCGTCTGATCGGATCCGTCAAGGGGGTAGCCTCATCCCGTGCACGACGTCGATGCGGCGATGACCCAATGGCGCTCCGAGTACCCGGAACTCAACACCCTGCCGATGAGCATCCTCGGCAGGCTCGCCCGGCTGGAGGCCACGGCCCGGGACGCCGTCGAACGCCCACTGGAGGCCGCGGGCCTGCACCGCGGCGAATTCGACGTTCTCGCGACCCTGCGGCGCTCCGGATCACCGTTCACTCTCACTCCCGCCGCGCTGGCCGACCAACTGCTCATCACCCGCGCGGGCCTCACCTCCCGCCTGGACCGCCTCGAAGCCGTGGACCTGCTGGTGCGCACCCCCAGCACCGCGGACGGCCGCAGCAAGGACGTCACCCTCACCGCCGCGGGCAGAGACCTGATCGAGCGACTGCTACCCGAACACGTCCGCCGCGAGGAGACCCTGCTCGCCGCACTGACCCCTGACGAGCAGCGGACCCTCGACTCCCTGCTGCGACGGCTCACCCGGAGCTGACCACGGCCAGCACCACCGCGAGCGCACCCAGGCACATCGCCGGACCGTGCGGAACCGTCCGGTCCCGGGCCGCGATCGCCCACACCACGGTGATCGCCTGCGCCGCGACCACCGCACCCACCACCGCCGCGACACCGGCGACCGCCGCCACCACCGCACCCAGAGTGGGAGCGAGTTTCACGTCGCCGGCGCCCATGCCGCGCGCGAGGAAGGCCACCGCGTTCACCGTGGTCCACAGGGCCGCACCCAGCAGCGACGCCGGCGCACCGTCGAGCGCGCACCACAGCCCCACCGACAGCGCGAGACCGGCACCGGGCAGGGTCAGCGCATTCGGCAGACGCCGCTCACGCACGTCGAACCAGCACAGCGCCGTGCACCACAGCGCGACTCCCCCCAAGAGCCCCCACTCCACAACCGGAGTGTGTCAGGGCGGACTCCCCGGCCGCAGCCGAACCGGCCGAGCCGCCGTGACCGCGCCCGCGCAGCGGCGCCTCAGCGCGCGGCGGCCAGGGCCTCGGCCATGGCTGCACGCGGGGCGGGACGCCCGGTGAACCATTCGGACTGCCGGAAGGCCTGGTGCAACAGCATCGTCAGGCCTCCCGCAGTACGAGCGCCCTTGGCCTCCGCCGCCGCTATCAGCAGCGTCGGCCACGGATCGTAGGCCACGTCCGCCACCGCCGGGGCCGCGGACGAGACCGCGTCCATCAACGGGAAGTCGTCCGCCTGGGTATCGCCCGGCAGGGTCGAGACCACGACGTCGGCAGCGGGAACCGCGTCGGCGCGCAGCGGCGCCCACGACGCGGCGAGTCCGAAGGAGCGTGCGCACTCCAGAGCGCCCTGAGCGCGCTCCTCGGAGCGGGAGAGCACCGTCGTCGTGCCGAATCCGCGGTCGGCGAGAGCCGCGAACACCGGGCGGGCGGTTCCTCCGGCGCCGAGCACCAATGACGAGACCCCGCGCGCGCCGCACTCATCGAGCAGGCCCGCGGCACCATCGACGTCGGTGCAGTCCGCGAGCCAGCCGTCCGCGGTCCGTACCAGGGTGTTCGCCGAACCGACCTTGACCGCGCGGTCGGTGCGTTCACCGGCGAACGCGAGGGCCGCGAACTTGCCGGGCATGGTGACCGACAGACCCACCCAGTGCTCGTCGAGTCCGCCGACCAGCGCGGGAAGCTCGTCCGCACCGCACTCGATCCGCTCGTAGGTCCACGGCAGCCCGAGCGCATGGAAAGCCGCGTTGTGCAGGACCGGCGAGAGCGAGTGCGCGATCGGCTTACCGAGGACCGCCGCCCGCTTCGCCGAACTCACTTGCCGCAGCCCACCGTCAGGAACTTGGTATCGCAGGCCTTCTGCCGATTGCGCTCGTGCTGGGCGAAATCGTCGGTGAACAGCGTGGTGCCCTTGCTGTCGACGGTGACGAAGTACAGCCACGGACCCGCCGTCGGGTTCTCCGTCGCGAGCAACGCCGAGTCCCCGACCGCACCGATCGGCGTCGCCGGCAGACCGGTCTTGGCGTAGGTGTTCCACTCGGTCTTCTTCAGCAACTGCTCACCGACGACGTCGATACCGGTCACCGCTTCGGTGTAGTTGACGGTGGAGTCCATCTCCAGCTTCTGGTTCTTCGCCAGCCGGTTCAGGATCACCCGGGCGACCTTGGGGTAGTCGTCGGACTGATTGACCTCGCGCTCGACGATCGACGCCGACACCAGCACCTGGTACGGCGCCAGACGTGCCGCCGACGTGCGACTGGCGCTGAGCAATCCCTGCGCCTCGTACTTCTGCGCGGACTGGGAGATCAAACCGCGCAGGATGGTCAGCGGCGTCCCGGACGGGTCGATCTGATCCCACACACCCGGGGCGATCAGCCCCTCCAAGCGGCGGTGATCGCCCTTGAGCCGGGTGACGGTGGCCGTCGCCCACGCCGGGACCCCCAGATCCGCGGCGGACGCGTTGGCCGCGACCTTGACGAAATCGGCCTTCGGCACCCGCTTCTTGGCACCGTCGACGGTGTGCGCGGTGGCCGCGGAGAGTTGGCTCAGGATGCCCGGGGCGACCTTCGCGTCCTTGCTGCGCTTGTCGTCGAGGACGGCACCGGCGGACACGTTGAGCATGCCCACCCGGTGACTACGACCCGGATCGACCAGCATCTGCACCACCTCCTGCGCCGGAAGGGTCTTGCGCAGCTCGTAGTAGCCGGCCGAGATCGGCTTGTCACCGGCGGCGCGGTTGAACGCCCCCACCGACTTGACCACCCCCGCGTCCACCAGATCCTGGGCGAAGTCGGAGTTGTTCTGGCCGCTGATCCGCACCACCGTCTCGGCGCCGGACTCGCCGGAGGCGTAATCCTCGGGCAGGGCGGGGCTGCCGAACAGCGAGTGCCGCATCGGCCACAGAATCACCGCCACCGCCACCAGGAAGATCACCACCAGCGAGAGCAGGGCGATCCGGCGCCGTCGCCGGACCCGAGCGGGCGCGGGCGAACCCTTCGGCCGCCGAGGCGGACGCTTCGCGGGCCGACCGCTGCGCTGTGACGAACGTTCGGTACCGCCACGACGGGATTCGCCCTGGGGCGTCAGACGCTGCGGCTTGCGAGGCGGCTGCGGGCCGGCTCGGTGCCGGCCGACCGACACCGGCTCCGCCCGCTGGTTGTCCCACCCGTCAGTCACTGGTCCTCCTCGAGACCGGGCACCGGCCTCCGCTCGTCGAGCCATCCCTGCAGGATGGCCACCGCGGCGGCCTGGTCGATCACCGCTCGCTGCTCCTTGGCGCGCACCCCGTTATCCCGCAGCGCACGCTGCGCGGTGACCGTGGTGAAACGCTCATCTGAAAAAGATACCCGTGGCGGGGTTCCGTTTCCCGCACCCAGTACCGCGGCGAGCCGCTGCGCGAAGACCTCCGCCATCCGCGCGGACGAGCCGCGCTCACCGCGCAGGGTGCGCGGCATACCGACCACGATCTCGATCGGCTCGTAGTCCTCCACCAATCGGGCGATCCGCCGCAGGTCGGATCCGTCCTTCGCGGCACGCACCGTCTCCACCGGAGTCGCGAGGATCCCGTCCGGATCGGAGACGGCCACACCGATCCGGGCCTTGCCCACGTCCAGGGCAAGGCGTCGGCCACGCTGCCAAGCGGGCGCCGCGGCATTCACGGTCAGGCGCCGACCGTCCGCGTGAGCTCGGCCCGGATCGCCGTCAGCGCGGCATCGATCCCGTCGGCGTCGGAACCGGCGCCCTGCGCCATATCCGCCTTACCGCCACCGCGGCCACCGACCGACGGCGCCGCAGCCTTGACCAGATCCCCGGCCTTGACGCCGAGATCCTGCGCGGCGTCGTTCGCGGCGACCACGAACGGAACCTTCGCACCGTCCTCGGCGAACAGGGCGATCGCCGCGGCCTCTGCGCCCAGGCGCCCCTTGAGCCCGGTGACCAGGCCGCGCAGTTCGCCGGCGGTGACGCCCTGCGGTGCGCGGGCGGCGACCAGCCGGACCGCGCCGATCCGCTCCGGGCTCGAGGCCAACTCGGACAGCGCCGACAGCGCGGCCTGAGCGCGCAGCTTCTCCAGCTCCTTCTCGGCGTCCTTGAGCCGGGTGACCAATGATTCGACCCTGGCCGGGACCTCCTCGGAGGGCACCTTCAGCGAGGACGACAGCGCCGAGACCAGTGCGTGCTCCTTGGCGAGGTACTTCTGCGAGTCCAGGCCCACGTAGGCCTCCACGCGCCGCACGCCCGACCCGACGGAGCTCTCCCCCAGCAACGTGACCGGGCCGATCAGACCGGAGCTGGCGACGTGAGTGCCACCGCACAGTTCCAGCGAGAACGGCCCGCCGATCTCGACCACCCGCACCTGCTCGCCGTAGTTCTCGCCGAACAGTGCCATCGCACCGCGCTTGCGCGCCGTCTCCAGATCGGTGACCTCGGTGTTGACCGCGAAATCCGACTGCACGGCCGCGTTGGTGACCTGCTCGATCTCGGTGCGCTGCTGCTCATCGAGCCCGCCGGACCAGCGGAAGTCGAAACGCAGATAGCCGGGCTTGTTGAGCGAGCCCGCCTGGACCGCGTTCGGGCCGAGCACCTGCCGCAGCGCCGCGTGCACCAGGTGGGTGCCGGAGTGGCCCTGGGTGCTGCCGTGCCGGTGACCGGCGTCGACGGCGACCGTGACCGGATCCCCCTCGGTGACCTCACCGGAGACGACGGTGCCCTGGTGCCGCCACACGGTCTTCGCGACCCGCTGCACGTCGGTGACCACGATCTGCGCTCCGGCGCCGGTGGTGATGGTGCCGATGTCGGCGAGCTGACCACCCGCCTCAGCGTAGAGCGGGCTGCGATCGAGGACCACCTCGATGTCCTCGCCCTGGGCGACGTGCGGTACCCGCGCACCGTCCTTGATCAGACCGAGCACCTGCGCCTGGGAGCTGAGCTCGTCGAAGCCGGTGAACTCGGTCGGACCGCGATCGACGAACTCCCGGAACACCGACAGGTCGACCAGGGCGGACTTACGGGAGTTGGCGTCGTCCTTGGCGCGCTGGCGCTGCTCGGCCATCAGCGCCCGGAAACCGTCCTCGTCGACGGTCAGGCCCGCCTCGGCGGCCATTTCCAGGGTGAGATCGATCGGGAAACCGTAGGTGTCGTGCAGGGTGAAGGCGTCGTCGCCGGAGAGCACCGACCGGCCGGACGACTTGGTGGCGTCCACCGCGCCGCCGAACAGCGTGGTGCCCTGCTCCAGGGTCTTCAGGAAGGCCTGCTCCTCACCGACGGCGACGGTGCGGATGCGCTGAGCGTCGTCGGCCAGCGACGGGTACGACGGCGACATCGTCTCGATCACGGTGTCGACGAAGACACCCATCGTCTCGCCCGTGGCGCCGAGTAGGCGGGCCGAGCGCACCACCCGGCGCAGCAGGCGGCGCAGCACGTAGCCACGGCCGTCGTTGCCCGGGTTCACGCCGTCCTCGATGAGCATGACCGCGGTGCGGGTGTGGTCGGCGATCACCCGGAACAGCCGGTCGTGTTCGGGGTCGGGTACGGGCCGCCGGCCGTACACCTGGCCGGTGAGTTCCTGCGCACGGTCGATCACCGGGCGCAGCAGATCGGTGTCGTAGACGTTGTCGACGCCCTGCAGCAGGAAGGCGACGCGCTCGATGCCCATGCCGGTGTCGATGTTCTTCTTGGGCAGTTCACCGAGGATCTCGAAGGACTCCTTACCGGTGCCCTGCCCCCGTTCGTTCTGCATGAAGACGAGGTTCCAGATCTCGATGTAGCGGTCCTCGTCGGCTTCCGGACCGCCCTCGGCGCCGTACTCGGGGCCGCGGTCGTAGAAGATCTCCGAGCACGGGCCGCACGGTCCGGGGATGCCCATCGACCAGTAGTTGTCCTTCATGCCGCGACGCTGGATCCGCTCGGGCACCTGGCCGACCTCGAGCCACAGCTCGGCGGCCTCGTCGTCGTCGAGGTAGACCGTGGACCACAGCCGCTCGGGATCCATCCCGAAGCCACCGTCGGACACCGGGTCGGTCAGCAGGCTCCAGGCGAACTTGATCGCATCACGCTTGAAGTAGTCACCGAAGCTGAAGTTGCCGGCCATCTGGAAGAAGGTGTTGTGCCGGGTGGTGATACCCACCTCCTCGATGTCGAGGGTGCGCACACACTTCTGGATCGAGGTGGCCCGGTCGTACGGCGGGGTCTGCTGGCCCAGGAAGAAGGGCACGAAGGGCACCATGCCGGCGATCACGAACAGCTGATTCGGGTCGCTCAGCACCAAGGAGGCGCTGGGCACCTGGGTGTGTCCGGCCTTGACGAAGTGGTCCGTGAACCGCTTCCGAATCTCATGGGTCTGCACAGCGATCCTTCGCGTCCTGGTGGTGTTACAGCGTGTAGCGACCCGTCAACCTTACCGGCGACGGAGGATGGACCGCAGCCGCGCTAGCCGGGGGCCGATCTCCCGCTCGAAACCGTGGTCGGTGGGTGCGTAGTAGTCGGTACCGACCAGTTCGTCGGGCGGGTACTGCTGCGCCGCGACACCGCCCGGGACGTGGTGCGGATAGACGTAGCCCTGCGCGTTGCCGAGCTTCTCGGCGCCCGCGTAGTGACCGTCGCGCAGGTGCGGCGGCACTGCGCCCGCCTTCCCGGCGGAGACGTCCGACAATGCGGCGCCGATCGCCGAGACCACCCCGTCGGACTTCGGCGCGGTGGCCAGGTGGATGGTGGCCTGCGTCAACGCCAGCCGCGCCTCCGGCATGCCGATCAGTTGCACCGCCTGCGCGGCGGCGGTGGCCACCAGCAGCGCCTGCGGATCGGCCATGCCGATGTCCTCGGAGGCGTGCACCACCAGCCGGCGCGCGATGAACCGCGGATCCTCACCGGCGGCGATCATCCGCGCCAGGTAGTGCAGGGCCGCATCCACATCCGACCCTCGGATCGACTTGATGAAGGCGCTGATCACGTCGTAGTGCTGGTCGCCGTCCCGGTCGTAGCGGACCGCGGCCACGTCGATGCTCGACTCCACCGTCTCCAGGGTGATCTCACCGCCGCCCTGCCCGACGGTGACATCGGCCGCCGCTTCGAGCGCGGTCAACGAGCGCCGTGCATCTCCTCCGGCCAGACGCACCAGGTGCTCGCGCGCCGGATCGGAGATGCTCAGCGCCCCGTCGTAACCACGCGGGTCGGTCAGGGCGCGATCGATCAGCTCACTGATGTGCTCGGCCTCGAGCGGACGCAGTTGCAGGATCAGTGAGCGCGAGAGCAGCGGGGAGACCACCGAGAAGCTGGGGTTCTCGGTGGTGGCCGCGACCAGCAGCACCACGCGGTTCTCGACCGCCGCGAGCAGTGCGTCCTGCTGCGCCTTGGAGAACCGGTGCACCTCGTCGATGAACAGCACCGTCTGTTCGTCGACCAGCAGCCGGCGGCGGGCCATCTCGATCACCGCCCGCACGTCCTTCACCCCCGCCGAGAGCGCGGAGAGCGCCTCGAAGCGTCGTCCGGTGGCGCCGGAGATCAGCGACGCGACGGTGGTCTTCCCGGTGCCGGGCGGTCCGTACAGGATGACGCTGGCGGCGCCCGCACCGTCGATCAGGCGGCGCAGCGGAGTCCCCGGGCCGAGCAGGTGCTCCTGTCCGAGTACCTCGTCCAGGCCGCGGGGCCGCATCCGGACCGCCAGTGGGGTGCCGGTGTGCGTGGGAACGAACTCCACCGGCCCGTTCGCCGACGGTGCGGTGGGCGGCGCGGCCAGGTCCCCGTCGTCACCGAACAGGGAATCGGTCACCGGGCGTGGACCTCCGCCACCGCGCGGGCGAGGCCGCTGACCCGGGGATCGGCGTCGGCGAGCCGCTGCCAGCGGGCGAGCAGATCGTCGTCGGACCAGGCGGGGAGGCTGTCGAGGTGACCGGCGTCGATGCGGCTCGCCGCCGCCGACGAATCCAGGCCCAGGGCCCAGAAGCTGGCCAGCACCAGCCAGGCCAGGGCGGCGGTGGCCAGATGCCGGTGCAGCGCGACGTCGTCGGCGAGCCGCGGCCACAGCCGCACCACCTCCGACCGCCACGCCTCGACGATCGCCTCGTCGAGTTCCGGCGAGTGCCCATCAGCGGTGCAGTCCGGGTAGGTCAGCAGCACGTACGCCACATCCAGCGCGCCGTCCCGGAATCCGGCCCACTCGTAGTCGAGGAAGAGCACCGAACCGCCCACCACGAGCGTGTTCTCCGGGCCCACATCGGAGGGGCTGAACGCCCGGAACGGTCCCTCGGTGAACAGCGCGACGGCTGCGTCGAGCACGGCGCGCGCGGAATCGTCGATCCCGCCGACGGCCGACGGAAGCGCCTGCGCGGCGCGCGCGGCCTCCCCCGCCACGGGGTCGCGCCGCGGATCGGTGTGCTCACGACGCGCCAGCGCCGAGAGATCACGCTCACGGCCGTAGGTACCGGCGTGCATCCGGCCCAGGGCCTGCGCCCAGGCGGAGAGCACCATCGCCGTCTCCGACGACGGGGTGCGGCGCAACCGCTCGGTCATCGTCTCGCCCTCGCCGAGATCCTGCAGCACCAGGATGCGGGCCTGCGCGTCGGAGGCCAGCAACTGCGGGCCCGGCCGGGACTCGACGGGCAGCGCGGTGGCGAACTTGTAGGCGGCGCCCTCACGGGCGAAGGCCTCACTGTGGCCGAGGTCGGCGTGGTCGGCCGCGCGCAACTGCTTGATCACCACCGTGCGGGGCAGCAGGTGATTGTTGTGCAGTACCCGGGCGCGCATCACCAGGGTGCGTCCCGAACCGCCCAGATCCTCCGGTTCGCCCAGCTCAACGGGTGCGCCGACCCTACGACTGAGCAGGCCCTCAACTGCGCTGAGAGCGGCTTGAGTCGTCTCGGACCCCAACGCGGCAACCATCCCCACCAACCTACCTCAGCGGCGCGGAGCGGGTGTCAGTCCAGCGGTGCGACATCGACCGAGACACCGATCCGGGAACTCGACGATTCGGTGTAGATCACCCCGCGCAGCGGCGGCACGTCCTCGTAGTCGCGCCCCCAGGCCACGGTCACGTGCCGCTCGTCGACGAACTTGTTGTTCGTGGGGTCGAAGGGCAGCCACACGTCACCCGGTAGCCACACCGCCGCCCAGGCGTGGGTGGCGCCCGCGCCGACCACCCGGTCCTGGCCCGGCGGTGGTTCGGTGGCCAGGTACCCGGAGACGTACCGGGCGGCCAGCCCCTTGGCCCGCAGGCAGGCGATCGAGACCCGCGCGAAGTCCTGGCAGACACCCTCGCGGCGCTCCATCACGGTCCCGACCCGGGTGGAGACGTTCGTCGCTCCCGACTTGTACGCGAAATCGGTGTAGATCGCGGAGGTGAGCTCCTCGATCGCCTCCACCAGCGGTTTCCCGGGGGTGAAGACGGTGTCGGCGTACTCCCGGACGGCGTCGTCGATCTCCGGCGGGCGCTGGTCGAGCCGGAACTGGGTGGCCAGCGCACCGGCCTCGCCGACCGGCCGGGCCAGCTCCCACGGCGCGAGCGCCGGCCCCTCGTCGGTGATGGTGCGCGACAGCGGATCGACCTCGACCACAGATTCACCGCGGACCGTCAACTGGGTGTGCGGCGTGGTCACGTGGAAGTAGGTGTCGGTGTTGCCGAAGGCGTCGACGCCCTCCGAGCGGTCGGTCGGCTCGGGGCCGACCGTGATGGCGTGCTCGGCGACCCGCTGATCGGCGATCTCCCGCGGGGTCAGGTAGCACCGTCCGTAGCTGGAGGTGACCTCGGCGTCGTAGGAGTAGGTGGTCTCGTGCACGACGCGGTAGCGGCGGGTCGAGGAGTCCTCGGTACGCCGGGAGAAGCTCAGGCCCACGACTGCACCCCCACCCAGATCGGGCGGGCCGCGGCCGGTAGCGCGAACCGGGTCCGTTCCAGTACGTCGGACACCTCACGCAGGCCCTCGTCCACGGCGTCGATCAGCCCTTCCAGTGCGGTGCGCCGTCCGTCGACGACGGTATCGGCCTCGGCCGGGTCGAACCGGCCCACCCGCGCCGACAGTTCCGCGGCGGTGCGTTCGGCCGCGGCGCTGCGCAGTTCGTCCGGCAGGCTCTGCAGGTCCGTGGCGAGCGCGGCGAGCGCGGAGACCAGCGACCGCGGATTCGTGGGGTCGAAGAACATCAGGTCGATCGCCGCTCCGACCCGCAGCACCGCCCGGTGCCGGCGCCGGTAGGTGACCGCGGATTCGCAGCTCACCAGGTACGCCTCCAGCAGCGCGGCTTCGATGTCGGGCTCCTGCGACGGTGCCACCATGGCCCGGGTGAGTGCCCCGAGCTGCAGTGACCGTTCGATCCGCCGCCCGGCGTCCATCATCAGCCACGCCGGGTCCTGCACCAGCGATTCCCGCGCGAGGCCGGCGAACGCGAGCAACGACACCAGTACCTCGCCGAGGGTCTGATCGAGTTGCTCGCCCTCGTCGGACCGGTCGGCGGCGAGCCGTTCGAGGGAGTGCTCCGCGCCGCTGAGTACCAGCCAGGTGTCGGTGGACATCTGATCGCGCACCGCCCGCAGGCAGGCCCGCAGGTGCACACCGGAGTGCGCGACGGTACCGGGCAGCTCGGTGTCGAGGGTCAATCGCCGCAACCGGGAGAGCACATCGGACTGTTCGGCGCCCTCGGCGACGATCGGCCCCAGCGATTCGGTCGACGAGATCTCCACCACCGCGTCCAGGAGCGGTTGCAGCGCCGCGGCACCGGGCTGCCAGGGCCGGTGCCGGAACTCCCGGCTCCGGTCGTGCGCCACCGACAGCAGCCGCACCATGGCCTCGGTCCGTTCGGCGTACCTGCCGATCCAGAACTGGTCGGAGAGCACACGGGGCGTGGCGATCGGGCCGCTCGGCGCCGCGACCCGGCCCGAACGCGGGGACGTCGACACCCGGGCGGAGGCCCGCAGATCCTCCGAGGTGGGTACCCATACGTCGCGGGCGGCGGAGGCGCGCAGCAGTGCGCCGTCGGCACCGTCGAACAGGACCTGGCCCAAGCCGCCGGGCAGCACCGAGTATCCGGCCTCCTGACCGAGCGAGAAGGCCCGCATCGCGAAACCCTGCTCGGTGACGGCGCCGTCGACGACGGCGGGGCGGCCGGCGAAATCCGCCAGCTGCTTCAGGCACCACACGGACGGATCGTGCGCGATCCGGGCGCGCAGCTCGTCCGCCTGCGCGGAGGTCAGGGCGCCGCCGCGGATCCGCTCCCCGGTGCCGAAGTCGATCAGCAGCATCTGCTCCAGGGAACCGTCGAGTGCGGCCCGGCCGGACGCGGTGGCGGCGTGCTCTGTGGGCGAGGACGGCAGCAGGAGGTCCTCGTCGAGCAGGGCGCGCGACAGTTGCGGCAGGTAGGCGTGCAGCGCCGGGTTCTCCAGCACCCCGGAGCCGAGGGTATTGACCACGGTGACCGCACCGCGGGTCATCATCTCCACCAGCCCGACCACCCCGAGTCTGGAATCGGTGCGCAGGTCCAGCGGATCGGAGAATTCGGAGTCGACGCGCCGGGCGATCACGTCGATGCGCTTCATCCGGCCCAGCGAGCGCATGTACACACCGCCGTCGCGCACCGTCAGATCAGCGGCCTCGACCAGCGGGAAACCCAGGACCGAGGCGAGATAGGCCTGGTCGAACGCGGTCTCCGAGAGCGCACCGGGGCTGAGCACCACCACGGTGGGGTCGTCGACCCCCGGCGGTGCGGCCTCGATCAACTGCACCCGCAGTGCGGAGGCGAAGGAGGCCACCGGCCGCGGGGTCTGCGACCGGAACTCGCGCGGCAGCGCGCGGGAGATCACCCGGCGGTCCGCGAGGACGTACCCCACCCCGGACGGGGCCTGGGTGCGGTCGGCGACGGCGAGGTATCCCTCCCCGGTCTCGCCGACGTCCACACCGTGCAGGAACAGCGACCGGGGGCCGGGCGAGGGCACGCCGACGGCGCGGCGGATGTAGCCGGGGTGCGCGAACAGCAGCTCGGGCGGCACCAGGCCGGACCGGACGGTGCGCTGCTCACCGTAGAAGTCGCTGAGCAGCGCGTCCAGCAGCAGGGATCGTTGGGCCACGCCGCGGGACAGGTTCTCCCATTCCTCGGTGCCGAAGATCACCGGCAGCGGATCCAGACGCCAGGGACCGGGCGGCGCCGGCTCGGCGGTGGCCAGCGGCACGTCGAGCGCGTTGTAGGTGATGCCCTCGTCGTCGATCAGGCCGCGCACCCGCGCCGAGAGCCGCCGCACCCCGTCGTGGTCGAGTTCGCGCAGTTCGTCGGTGGTCACAGTCGTACCTGCTCTCGCATGTCCCGCCATGCGGCCGGGCGCAACACCAGCACCAGGAATCCGGCCGCCACGATCCCCACCAGGTTCACTCCCAACTGCACGGTCGATTCCAGGGCGCGCGACCACTCACCGACGGTGGCCGCGACCACCGCGTAGCCGGTCGCGGGCACGGTGGTCACCGAGATGAACACCCCGACCAGCGCGGTCGACTTCGCAGTGACCATCGAGATCATCCCGGCGGCTCCGGCCAGCAGGGCGACGATCAGTGAGAACGGCCCCACCCGGTAGATGAAGTCGACCTGATCGGCGGCCACGAGCACATCGCGATCGTAGAGCCCGGCGGCCAGCGCCGACTCAGCACCGAGCCAGGTGCACACCATCGCCGCCGGGAATCCGACGAGCAACGCGATCGACGGTCGCAGCGCGAACCGCGGCCGACGGGTGGCCAGTGCCACCGCGATCGCCGCCAGCGGACCGAACTCCGGGCCGACCACCATCGCGCCGACCACGGTGACCGCCGAGTCGGTGATGACGCCCGCCGCGGCCAGCATGACCGCGAGCACGAGGAACGCCAGGAAGGTGAGGTTGAGCGTCGATTCCTCCTTGGTGCGGGCGGTCAGTTCCTCCCACACCACGGCATCGGACGGGTCGCCCGGCACCGCACGTTCGGCCCGGTCCGCGGCGTCGGAGAGCACCGTGTCGACGGAGCTGATGACGACGGCACCGTCGTCGGGGATGCGCAGCTCCTGCAGAGCCTGCAACAGCCGGTGCACGGCCTCGCGGGTGACGTCGACGTCGATCACGTCGCCGGCCGGTTCCAGCCCCCCGCCCGGTTCCAGCGTGAGGTGGGTGGCGCCGGGGTTCGCGCGCAGCAGATCCAGTACTGCCGTCGTGCGGTCCGGCGGGCTGATCACCCGAATGTGTCGCATGACCTCGTTAGGCTTGCGCCTGCTCGGTGGCGGCCCGGCTCTCGTGGTTGTCCGCGTTCGGGGCGGGCTCGGCCTTCTTCGGCTTGGCGTCCATACCGGATTCGCGGCGCTGCGCGGCGGTGATCGGAGCGGGTGCCTCGGTGAGCGGGTCGACGCCGCCGCCGGACTTCGGGAACGCGATCACCTCGCGGATGGAGGCGGCTCCGGCCAGCAGTGAGACGATGCGGTCCCAGCCGAAAGCGATCCCGCCGTGCGGCGGCGCGCCGTAGGAGAACGCGTCGAGCAGGAAGCCGAACTTCTCGCGGGCCTGCTCCTCGTCGATGCCCATGATCGCGAAGACGCGTTCCTGCACCGCACGACTGTGGATACGAATCGAACCGCCACCGATCTCGTTTCCGTTGCACACGATGTCGTAGGCGTACGCCAGCGCGTTGCCCGGATCGGTGTCGAAGGTGTCGATCGACTCCGGCTTTGGGCTGGTGAAGGCGTGGTGCACCGCGGTCCAGGCTCCGTCGCCCACCGCGACGTCACCGGAGGCGGTGGCATCGTCGGCGGGCTCGAACAGCGGCGCGTCGACGACCCAGGTGAACGCCCAGTCGCCCTCCTTGATCAGGCCGAGCTTGTCGGCGATCTCGCCGCGGGCCGCGCCGAGCAGCGCGCGCATCGGCTTGGTGGCGCCGGCGGCGAAGAAGACGCAGTCACCCGGCTGGGCGCCCACGTGCGCCGCGAGGCCGGCCCGCTCGTCCTCGGAGAGGTTCTTGGCGACCGGGCCGGTGAGCTCGCCGTCCTCGCCGATCAGCACGTACGCCAGGCCGCGGGCGCCGCGCTGCTTGGCCCACTCCTGCCAGGCGTCGAGCTGGCGGCGGGGCTGGCTCGCACCGCCCGGCATCACCACTGCTCCCACGTACTGCGACTGGAAGACCCGGAACGGGGTGTTCGCGAAGTACTCGGTGCACTCGACCAGCTCCAGGCCGAAGCGCAGGTCCGGCTTGTCGGAACCGAAGCGGCGCATGGACTCCGCGTAGGTCAGGCGCGGGATCGGGGTGGCGATCTCGTGGCCGATCAGCGACCACAGCGCCGTGACGATCTGCTCGCCGAGGGCGATCACGTCCTCCTGGTCCACGAAGCTCATCTCGATGTCGAGCTGGGTGAATTCGGGCTGCCGATCGGCGCGGAAGTCCTCGTCGCGGTAGCAGCGGGCGATCTGGTAGTAACGCTCCAGTCCGGCGACCATGAGCAACTGCTTGAACAGCTGCGGGCTCTGCGGGAGTGCGTAGAAGGTGCCCGGACGCAGGCGCGCGGGCACCAGGAAGTCGCGGGCGCCCTCCGGGGTGGAGCGGGTGAGCGTGGGCGTCTCGATCTCGGTGAAGTCGTTGAGGGCGAGAATGTTGCGCGCCACCGCGTTCGCCTGGCTGCGCAGCTTGATCGCAGCTGCCGGTCCCTCGCGGCGCAGGTCCAGGTAGCGGTACTTCAGGCGCGCCTCCTCACCGGGCTCCTCGTCGAGCTGGAAGGGCAGCGGAGCCGACTCGTTGAGCACCTCGAGCTCGGTGACGTTGACCTCGATCGCGCCGGACGGCAGGTTCGGGTTCTCACTGCCCTCGGGCCGTTTCTCGACGGTGCCGGTCACCAGCACGCAGTACTCCGAGCGCAGGCGGTGCGCCTGCTCGGCGACCTCGGACTCCCGGAAGACCACCTGCGACACGCCGGAGCTGTCGCGCAGGTCGATGAAGATGACACCGCCGTGATCACGCCGGCGCGCGACCCAGCCCGCGAGGGTGACGACGGTGCCGGCATCCTCCGCCCGCAACGATCCGGCCAGGTGGGTGCGCAGCACTTCGGGTGTCCTTTCGACGGTGAGCTTTCGAGCGTCTTCATGCTACGGGGCGCAGAGCCGCACCATCTCACCGCTGTCATGGAATGCTGTCTGCATGACCTTTCAGGGCAACGGCCGGATCGAAGGTGGGAACGTCGGCGCCGGTGGCGGCGGCGGAGGCATGGGTCGCGGTATGGCGATCGGCGGCGGCGGCATCGGCGCCGTGGTGATCGTGGTGATCGGCCTGTTCTTCGGTGTGGATCTGACCGGCGGCGGTTCGCAGCAGGCACCCCAGCAGGGCGGTGCCGGCTCGCAGGCCGAGCAGCAGCTCGCCCAGAAGCTGCAGAACTGCACCTATGAGCAGGCCAACTCCGATACCGCGTGCCGGATCAAGGCCACCACCATCTCGTTGGACAAGGTGTGGCCGACGGTGCTGCGCGGCTACCAGCCGCCGCGCGGGGGGACCAAGATCATGCCGCAGGGCGCGCGGTCGATCAACACCGCGTGCGGTGTGGCGGGTGCCGATACCGGCCCGTTCTACTGCCCGGCCGACCAAGTGGCGGTCTTCCAGATCGACTTCATGGATCGGGTGATCGCGAAGATGGGTGGTTCGAACGAGGCCTTCGCGCAGGAGTACATCGTGGCGCACGAGTTCGGCCACCACGTGCAGAACCTGATCGGGACGATCGGTAAGTCCCGCGAGGGAACGGGGCCGCAGAGCGGTTCGGTTCGGGTGGAGCTGCAGGCCGATTGCTTCGCCGGGGTGTGGGCCGCGCACGCGGACAAGGGCCCGGAGGCGATGCTCAAGCCGCTCTCGCAGGATCAGATCGCCACCGCGATCCAGACCGCGAAGGCGATCGGCGACGACACCATCCAGCGCAATGCGGGCCGCAACCCCAACCCGGAGTCGTTCTCGCACGGCACCTCGGCGCAGCGGGTCAAGTGGTTCTCGCAGGGTTACCAGAGCGGTGACCCGAAGCGCTGCGACACCTTCACCGGCACGGTCTGACCCGGCCCGGGCTCGCGGCCCTGCCGTCCGGCCTAGGATCGCTGCCATGACCTCCCCGATCGACGCACTCGCCGACCGTTACGCGCAGGCCCTGGCGGCCGCGGATCCGGTGGAGGCCACGGCCGTCGGGATCACCGATTTCGACGATCGGCTCACCGACTTCTCCCCCGGTGGGGTGGCCGCTCGCACCGATCTGGACCGCGCGACCCTGGCCGAGGTGGACTCCGTCGCGGCGTCCGCGCAGTCGGCGGCCGACCGGGTGACGGCGGCCGCGCTGCGGGAGCGGCTGGGCGTGCGGCTCGACCTCGCCGACGCCGGCCGGCTGGTCGGCGAGCTGAACGTGATCGTCTCTCCGCTGCAGGCGATCCGTGACGTCTTCGACCTGATGGACGCGGGCGGCCCCGCGTCCGACCAGCTGCTCATCGACCGGTTGCGGGCGGTTCCGGGTGCGGTGGACTCGGCGATCTCGGGGCTGCGCTCCCGGCTCGCCGACGGGTCCTGGCCCCTGCCCGAGCTGCAGGTGCAGCAGTGCCTGGCACAGGCGGGGCCGGCCGGTGAGCAGGTGGCGGCGAACGCCGGCCGTCTCGCTTCCGCCGCTCCCGACGGTGTGATCGACGACGTCCGGGCGGCGTTCGCCCGATACGCCCAGGTGCTGCAGACCGAGATCGCACCGTCCGCGGTGCCCGTCGACCAGCCGGGCGGCTTCGGAGTGGGCCGGGAGGTGTACCCGCTGTATTCGAGGTTGTTCCTCGGGGCCACCATCGACCTGGAGGAGACCTACGCGTGGGGGCAGGACCTGCTCGCGTCGATCGTCGCCGAACAGCAGCGGGTGGCGCAGCGGCTGTATCCGGGCGCGACGGTGGCGCAGGCCCTGGCGCAGCTCGATACCGAAGCCCGGTACACCCTGCACGGTACCGATGCGCTGCGTGAGTGGATGCAGCACACCTCCGACGAGTCGGTCGCGGCGCTGGCCGGTACCCATTTCGAGATCCCCGAGCAGTTGCACCGGTTGGACTGCCGGATCGCGCCCAGCGGATCCGGCGGGATCTACTACACCGGTCCGTCGGCGGACCTGAGCCGTCCCGGCGCGATGTGGTGGTCGGTCCCCGACACGGTCACCGAGTTCCACACCTGGCAGGAGCGCACCACGGTCTACCACGAGGGGGTCCCGGGGCATCACCTGCAGATCGGGCAGTCGGTGATCGCGCCGCTGAACCGGTGGCGCAAGCTGTACTCGTTCACCTCCGGGCACGGTGAGGGGTGGGCCCTGTACGCGGAGCGGCTGATGCAGGAGCTCGGCTTCCTCGACGACGACGGTGACCTGATGGGGATGCTCGATTCACAGCGGCTCCGGGCCGCGCGGGTGGTGCTCGACATCGGCGTGCACTGTGGTTTCACCGCACCCGAGGAGATGGGCGGCGGCCACTGGACCTACGACAAGGGCTGGGCGTTCCTGCGCTCGCACGTCGCGATGTCCGATGAGCAGCTGCGTTTCGAGTACCACCGCTACCTGGGCTGGCCCGGGCAGGCGCCGTCGTACTCGGTGGGCCAGCGGGTGTGGGAGCAGACCCGCGAGGCCTATCTGGCCGCGCACCCGGGGTCGTCACTCAAGGACTTCCACCGTGATGCACTGGCACTGGGCGGGATGGGCCTGGACACCCTGCGCACCGCGCTCATCGAGGTGTGACGTCCAGGGACACGCGGGCGGGTATCAGCGGGGAACCAGGACCGGCAGTGCGGCCGGGCGGATTCCGACGGTGACCGGGAACTCCTGCAGGTAGTCACCGTCGGCGTGCACCGGGAGCGGACGGTCCGCGGTGATCGTGACCTGTGTGCCGGTGTAGGTGCGGACCTCCGGGCGGGCGACGTGCGCACCGGTCTTGGCCTCGGTCATCGCGCCGATCAGTCTGTGTTTGGCGCCGCCGCCGTCCACCACCAGCACGTCGATCCGCCCGTTGTCGGCGCTCGCCGAGGGAACCATGTGCAGGCCGCTGCCGTACCAGCCGGAGTTGGCGACGACCACCAGGTGCGCGGGCGTTTCGACCACCTGATCGTCGACCTCGATGCGGAACTGCGCGGCCTTCCAGCGCAGGGCGGCCAGGACCGGCGCCACCCGGTAGGCCGGCGGGCCCATCCACCGCAGCCGGTTGATCAGCTCGGTGGCCACCGAGTCCAGGCCCATGTACACGTTGCCGACGGAGATCTCCTCACCGATGGTGAGCACGTCCAGGTCGCGGCGCATCCCGTCGGTGAGGGTGTCGGCGATGGCCGTCACGTCCGCACCGATACCCAGGTGCCGGGCCAGGTCGTTTCCGCGTCCGGCGGTGACGATGCCCATCGGAGCACCGGGCTCGCGGAGCACACCGGAGGCGACGTCGCGGATCTGGCCGTCGCCGCCGACCGCGACGGTCAACGCACCGGAGGCGGCGGCCTGCGCGGCGAGCCGGCGGGCGTCCGCCCCGGATGCGGATTCGGCGACCTCCCACTGCACGCCGCGCCGGTCCAGTTCGGCGGCGACGGCGGCCCAGCGGGTGCGGCCCGCGCCTCCCCCGGAGATCGGATTGACGACGGCGACGATGTCGGCGGTCACGGCAGCAGGATCCCCGGGTTGAGCACGCCCTTCGGATCGAGCGCGCGCTTGACCGCGCGCAGTGCGCTCAGCTGCACCTCGCCGATCTCCTGCAGATAGGTCGAGCGGTGGTCGGTGCCGACGGCGTGATGGTGGGTGATGGAGGCGCCGGCGGCACGGATCGCGGCATTGGCGGCATTCTTCGCCGCAGCCCATTGGGTGAGCGGGTCCGGTAGCGCCTTCGAGATCACGGTGAAGTACAAGGACGCACCGGTCGGGTACACGTGCGAGATGTGGCACATGACCACCGCCGGGGTGCCCTGCTCGGCCAGTGCGGCGGTGAGCGCGTCGGTCACGTCGGTCTTCAGTCGTTCCAGGCCGGACCAGAAGGTGACGGTCTCCAGGGTCTCCACCAGGGCGCCGGCGTCGAGCAGCGGATCACGCAGGTAGGGCCCGCGGAAACGGCCCACGCGCCACGCCTGACCGGGTGCCTCACCGAGGTCGTTGCCACCGAGCTCGGTGAGCCGTGCGCGGACGTACCCCTCTCGGCAGTCGACATCGGCCTGATCGCCTTCGAAGCCGACGATCATCAGGCATCCGCCCACGGCGGCCTTTCCGGCTGCGCCCGGGTCGGCCAGGTTCAACGCGGTCTCGACCTCGTCGGACAGGCGGAGCACCGTGGGCCGGACGTTGCCCTGCACCAGCGCGCGCATGGCCGCGGCACCGGCGGCGAAGTCGGGGAAGTGCCATCCGGAGAACCGCCGGACCGTGGGGACCGGGTGCACCCGCACCCGCACCGCGGTGACCACACCGAAGGCACCTTCGGAGCCGAGGATGAGTTGCCGCAGATCGGGTCCGGCGGCGGACTTGGGGGCGGTGCCGATCTCGGCCTCACCGGTGGGGGTGGCCACCGTCAGGCCGACCACCATCTCGTCGAACCGTCCGTAACCGATGGACGACTGCCCGGCGGAGCGGGTGACCGCGCAACCGCCGATGGTGGCGCCCTCGTAGGACTGCGGGAAGTGGCCGAGTTCGTAGCCGTGTTCGGTGAGCAGGCGCTCGGCTTCGGGAAGGCGGGTACCTGCGGCCAAGGTGGCCACCTGGGATTGTTCGTCCAGCGCGATCAGGCCGGTGAGGGCGCCTGTGTCCAGGGCGACGACGGGCCGCTGGCGCTCCGGGGTCAGGCCGCCGGTGACGGAGGTTCCTCCGGCGAACGGGGTGAGCGTGAGGTCGAATTCGGCGCACACCGCCAGCACCGCCGCGACCTGCTCGGCAGCGCCGGGCGTGACCACGACGTCCGGGGCGTCGGTGGCGTCACCGGCGCGGAACTTGAGCAGGTCGGGGGTGGAGTAGCCGCGCAGGTGCCGCAGCCGGGCGTCGTCGTCGACGGTGACCACGGCACCGGTCGCGCGCAGGGCGGCGAGGTCGATCTCCCCCACTCGGGTCGGGGCGATCCGGGGCGCGATCGGCGCGGGGCCGGGCCGGTCGATTCCGAGCATGGTCAGGGCGCCGAGCACCGATTCCGACAGGTGCATCGAAGTGGCGGGATCACCCCACCGACCGGGCTCGAAGTCGACGACGGGCAGCTCCACCTCGGACGAAGTCATGATACATTTGTACACATGATGTCGCAGGATCTCAATCAGCGGTCGGAGTCGGCGCGTCCGGCCAACGCCGTCGACGACGAGGTGATCCTCGACGCCGCGTGCGAGCTGATGTCCACCATCGGCATCCGCCGCACCACGATGGCCGACGTGGCCCGCACCGCGAGGGTCTCGCGCGCCACGCTCTACCGCCGCTACCCGAACGTGCAGGCCCTGGCCGCCGCCGTGACCACCCGCGAGTTCGTGGCGGCGATGTCGAGCGTGGGCCTGTTCGAGGGCGCCACCAGCCGGGAGACGCTGGTGCGCACCGTCGTCCACGTGACTTCCTCCGCCCGGGAACACCCCCTGCTGCGGCGCATCGTCGAACTCGATCCCGAGTTCCTGCTCCCCTACCTGTTGCACCGCACCGGCCGCACCTCCCGGGCGCAACTCGAGGCGATCACCGAGGGCATCGCCCAGGGACAGGCCGACGGCAGCATCCGGCCGGGTGATCCCGCCGAGCTCGCGGCGGTGGTGTTGCAGGCCGCGTGGTCGGCCACCTTCACCGGCCCGGTGTTCACCGATTCCGCAGACCTCCTGGACCACCAACTCTTCGACCTACTCGACAGGTACCTCCGCCCATGAACGCACTGGCATCGGCCATCGCCCGCATCGACCCTTCGGCGCGACTGTCCGCATCGCGCCGCGCCGCCGATCTGACCGCCCTCGCCGCCGACCCGTCGGTGGACCTGCTGGTGATCGGCGGCGGCGTGACCGGAACCGGCGTGGCACTGGATGCCGCCAGCCGCGGGCTACGGGTCGCCCTGGTCGAGAAGCACGACCTCGCCTTCGGCACCAGCCGCTGGTCCTCGAAGCTGGTACACGGCGGTCTGCGCTACCTGGCCTCCGGCTCGGTGGGCATCGCCTACGAGAGCGCCGTCGAACGCGACGCCCTGATCCGGGTGATCGCGCCGCATCTGACCCGCCCGCTGGCGCAGGTGGTGCCACTGCTCGGCGATGTCTCCCGGCGCGACGCCGCACTGACCCGGATCGGCTTCCTCGCCGGTGATGCGCTGCGGATCGCCGCCCGCACCCCGTCGGCGGACCTGCACCGCTCGCGGCGCATCTCGGCGGCCGAGGTGATCGAGATGGCTCCCACGGTCAAGCGGGAAGGGCTGCGCGGCGGCCTGCTGAACTGGGACGGGCAGCTCACCGACGATGCCCGGCTCACGGTGGGCATCGCCCGCACCGCGGCGGCGTACGGCGCGATCGTGCTCACCCACTGCGCGGCCACCGAGGTCACCGGCAGCGCGGCCACCGTCACCGATGAACTGACCGGCCACTCCTTCGTGCTGCGCGCCAAGGCCGTGGTCAACGCCACGGGCGTGTGGGCCGGCACCGTCGATCCGGCGATCGGCCTGCGCCCGAGCCGCGGTACCCACCTGGTGTTCCGTCAGGAGACCTTCGAGGGTCTCACCGCCGGGCTCACGGTGCCCGTGCCCGACTCGTTCGGCAGGTACGTCTTCGCCCTGCCGCAACCGGACGGGCGGGTCTACGTGGGCCTGACCGACGAGGAGGCCGACGGCCCCGTACCGGATGTGCCCACCGCCTCGGACCTCGAGATCGACTTCCTGCTCGAGACCGTGAGCCTGGCGTTGGACAAACCGCTCACCCGCGACGACGTGGTGGGCACCTTCTCCGGACTGCGGCCGTTGCTCGACTCCGGAGAGGGCCGCACTGCGGACGTCTCCCGCCGACATGCGGTACTGACCCGCGAAGACGGACTGGTCACGGTGGTCGGCGGCAAGCTGACCACCTACCGGAGGATGGCCGAGGACGCGGTCGACGCCGCGGTCGACGCCTCCGGGCTGCTCGCGGGGCCGTCGATCACCACCGGGGTGCCTCTGGTCGGCGCCGCGTCACGCGAGTTGCTGAGCCGGATCGACGCCCCGGAGCGTCTGGTGCGCGCCTACGGCACGGAGGCTCCGGCCGTGCGGGCGCTCGCCGCCGCCGACCCGGCGCTGGCCGCGCCGGTCGCCGAGGGCACCGAGGTCACCGGAGCGGAGCTGGTCTTCGGCGCACTGGTCGAGGGCGCGGTGACGGCTGCGGACCTGCTCGAACGACGCACCCGGCTGGCACTGATCCCGGAGCTCGCTGAGGCGGCGAGCGGGGCGGCTGAGCGCGCCCTCTCCGGTCAGTGATGGTGCGCCGGCACGTTCCACATCGGTAGCCGGTCCGGGTAGTCCCGCCACTGCGCGGGACCCTGAGCGACTTCGTCGTCGGTGAGCAGCGCCGCGTCCAGCAGGGCGCGCAGCCGGTCCTCGTCCAGGCGCACCCCGATGAACACCAACTCCTGCTGCGGTTCACCGTCGAACTGCGTCCAGTACGCGGCGGGTTCGATGCTGAGATTGGGCCCGGCCTGCGCCCAGACGCCCACCAGATCGGGCCGGCTGGCGATCCAGCAGAAGCCCTTGCTGCGCAGTACCGCGCGGACTTCGGAGAGGGCTTGCAGCAGGCGCTCGGGGTGGAACGGCCGGTTCGAGCGGTAGGTGATCGAGGAGATGCCGTACTCCTGCGTCTCCGGTGTGTGGCCGCCCAGCACCTCGTCGTCCCACCCGGCCACCGCAGAGGCCGCGTTGTGGTCGAACAGTCCGGTGCCGATCACCTCGGAGAGCGCGATCTCGCCGTGCGGCAAGGACCGCACCCGGGCCCGCGGGTTGAGCCTGCGGACGGTGGCACCGACTGCGCCGCCGGACGTCTCGGACACCAGATCGAGCTTGCTCAGCAGCACGACGTCGGCGAACTCGACCTGGTCGATCAGCAGATCGGCGATGCACCGCTCGTCCTGTTCGGCAGCACCCAGGCCCCGTCCGGCCAGGCTCTGCCCGTGGGCGATCTCGCCGAGGAAGGTGCTCGCGTCGACCACGGTGACCATGGTGTCCAGGCGTGCGATGTCGCCGAGCCGGGTGCCGTCGTCGAAGGTCCAGTCGAACGCGGCGGCGACCGGCATCGGTTCGGAGATGCCGGTCGACTCGATCACCAGGTGGTCGAACCGCGGAGCGCCGTCCGCGGTGCGCTGGCGCGCGATGGCGCCCACCGCATCGACCAGGTCCTCGCGCAGCGTGCAGCAGATGCAGCCGTTACTGAGCTCGACGAGCTTCTCCTCGGTGCGGTCGAAGCCGCCGAGGTCGACCAGGGCGGCGTCGACGTTCACCTCACTCATGTCGTTGACGATGACCGCGATGCGCAGTCCCTCACGGTTGTCGAGCAGGTGATTGAGCAGTGTGGTCTTGCCGGATCCGAGGAAACCGGAGAGCACGGTGACCGGGAGCGGGGCGGCGACGTCCATGGGCCTAATAGTAACGGTTTTCATTACTGTCGGCCAATCGAGGTCAGAACAGGGCCGACTGCAACTCGACGGCGGTGCCGGTGGCGGTCCGACGGGGCCGCGGCGCTGGCGCTGCGTACGGATCGTCCCGGCGGATCAGTCCGTACTCCTGCAGCAGCGGATCGACCCGGCCGCGCAGGTGCGCACGGTAGTCCGCGCCGACCCGCCCGGTGCTGCCGTAGAGCTGGCGGTAGCGCCGCACCAGCATCGGATGGTTCTCGGCGAGCCAGCTCAGGAACCAGTCGCGGTAGCGGCCGGTGAGGTTGAGTGCCATCACCGAGGCGGTGGCGGCGCCGGCCTGCGCCAGCGCCTCGAACAGTGCCCGCAGCGAGGCGGCGTCGTCGGTGAGGTAGGGCACCACCGGTGCGACCATCACGTGCGGGGCGAAGCCGGCATCCGCGATCGCCCGGATCAGCTCCAGCCGCGCTGCGGGTTTCGGCGCACCGGGTTCCAGGGATTGCTGCAATTGCGGATCGAGCAGGGCGAGTGAGACCGACAGGTGCACCGGAACCGTGGTCGCGGCGGTGGCCAGCAGCGGTAGGTCGCGCCGCAACAGAGTGCCCTTGGTGAGGATCGAGATCGGCGAACCGGCACCGGCCAGTGCGCCGATCACCCCCGGCATCAGCCGATACCGGCCCTCGGCGCGCTGGTACGGATCGGTATTCGTCCCGAGCGCCACCGGCTCGCCGCGCCAGGAGGCACGCCGCAGCTCCTTGCGGAGCACCGGGACCAGGTTGGTCTTGACCACGATCTGGGTGTCGAAGTCTCCCCCGGCGTCGAACTCCAGATATTCGTGACTGGACCGGGCGAAACAGTAGGTGCAGGCGTGCGTGCAGCCCCGGTACGGGTTCACCGTCCAGGTGAAGGGCATCGCCGAGGATTCCGGGAGTTTGTTCAGCGCACTCTTGCACAGCACCTCGTGGAAGGTGATGCCGTCGAACTCCGG
Source organism: Tsukamurella serpentis (assembly GCF_054780975.1). Lineage (NCBI taxonomy): Bacteria > Bacillati > Actinomycetota > Actinomycetes > Mycobacteriales > Tsukamurellaceae > Tsukamurella > Tsukamurella serpentis. The sequence continues at coordinate 285,194 of NZ_BAAGVH010000001.1, read as the reverse complement.
TGCGGTGACCGTGCGCCCGGCACCCTCGAGCCCCGGTAGGCCACGCACGCCGGAGCGCGACTCACCCAGCAACTGCCCGTCCCATCTCACGGGTCAAGTCGAACACTTTGTTCGATTCCAGTCAAGTGTTCGAACGCAGCGTGTCTACCAGGGCGGCCGGGCGATCTCGTCCACCTCGTCGGCGGTGAACACCAGTTCGTCGGCGCCGCCGACCTCCCGCGCGATGCCGGCGGCACGGCACAGCGGGCGGTCCCGCATCGGAGTGGACGTCGCCTGGCTACGGGCCTGTTCGGTGAGCACCCGGGCGATGTCCTGTGCCTGCGGGAGTTGGTTGCGTTCGAGCGCCTCGGCCAGACGCCGCATCCCCAGCATCGGCAGTTCCCGGCCGCGGATCCGGCCCGGCCGCGGCGTGCCGTACAGGGCGACCGGCAGGCGCACCGTCGTCCGCCCCTGCCGGACCCGCAGCGATACCTGCGACAGTCTCGCCAGTGCGGCCACGAGATCGACCTCGTCGGCGTCCATCAGGTTCACCCGCTGAGTGCGCAGCGTGCGCCGGGTGAGCACCCGGTGATCGAGATACACCCGGCGCCGCGCCACTGCGAGGTAACCGATCAGTCCAGGGGCCGCGCCCGCCACCAGGACCCCGATCGCCCAGCCCGGTCCGGCGAGGATCGCCGTCATCACCGCGGCGAACAGGGAGACGACCAGGCCGACCGCGAGGGCACGGCGCACCGTCGGGAGCATCACCCGCGGCGGGATCAGGTCGACGTCGACGGCGTCCTCCGCGCTCAGCTCCCGCGGGTCGCGGGCGCCGGGCTCGGCAGGACTGGACGACACGGTCTACCCGGCCCGGTTCTCGGCGAGAATCATGTCCACGACCGTATCGAGCGATACCGCGCGCTGCTCGCCGTTCGCGAGATCCTTGACCATCACCACGCCCTCGTCGAGCTCGGAATCACCCAGGATCAGGGCGAACCGGGCACCGGAGCGGTCCGCGGCCTTCATCGCTCCCTTCATCGCCCGGTTCCCGTAGGCCATGTCGGAGGGGACGCCGGCGGCCCGGAAGCGGCCCAGGAGCGGCACCATCGCGTCACGGGCCCGGTCCCCCAGCGGCACGCCGAAGACGGTGACCCGCGGATCCGACGGTGCCCGCTTCCCCTCGGCGGTCAGCGCCAGCAGGGTGCGGTCCACGCCCAGTCCGAAGCCCACGCCGGTGACGCCCTCGCGCCCGCCGAGTTGTTCGACCAGCCCGTCGTAGCGGCCACCGCCGCCGATGCCGGACTGCGCTCCGAGACCGTCGTGGACGAACTCGAAACAGGTCTTCGTGTAGTAGTCCAGGCCGCGGACCAGACGCGGGTTCACCACGTACGGCACCCCGAGCGCGTCGAGGTAGCCCAGCACCTTCTCGAAGTGCTCCTTCGGCTCGGCGGTGAGGTTGTCGATCATCAGCGGTGCGTCCGCGGTCATCTCCCGCACCTCGGGCCGCTTGTCGTCGAGCACCCGCAGCGGGTTGATCTCGGCCCGCCGGCGGGTCTCCTCGTCGAGGTCGAGGCCGAACAGGAACTGCTGCAGCTTCTCCCGGTACTGCGGGCGGCAGGTGCCGTCGCCCAGCGAGGAGATCTCCAATCTGAACCCGTCCAGACCGACGCTGCGGTAGGCGCGATCGGCGACGGCGATCACCTCGGCGTCGAGCGCCGGATCGTCGACTCCGATGGCTTCGAGTCCCACCTGCTGGAGTTGCCGGTAGCGACCCTCCTGCGGGCGCTCGTACCGGAAGAACGGTCCCGCGTAGGCCGCCTTGACCGGCAGTTGGCCGCGGTCGAGACCGTGCTGCAGGACCGCGCGGACCACGCCGGCGGTCCCCTCGGGGCGCAGTGTCACCGAGCGGTCGCCGCGGTCGGCGAAGGTGTACATCTCCTTGGCCACCACGTCGGTGGATTCACCGACGCCGCGGGCGAACAGCGTCGTGTCCTCGAAGACCGGCAGTTCGATGTACCCGTAACCGGCCTCGGCGGTGGCGCGCAGCAGGGCCGTCCGCACCGCCAGGAAGTCCGCTGAGCTGTTCTTCTCCCCGGACGGGACCGGGATGTAGTCGGGAATACCCTTCGGTGCCTGGAAGCTACCGGCGCTCACAGTCCGTATCGCCCTTTCCGTTCTCCCGGAGTCTCGCTTCCGGTCAGTGTCTGCAGGAACGGGTTCGACGTCCGCTCCGCTCCGATGGTGGTCGCCGGGCCGTGCCCGGGCAGCACGAGGGTGTCGTCCGGCAGCGGCAGCAGTTTCTGCGCGATCGAGTCGAGCAGCTGCTGGTGGCTACCGCCCGGCAGGTCGGTCCGGCCGATCGAGCCCTGGAACAGCACGTCGCCGGCGAGGGCGACGGTGACCTCCTCGCCGCCGGGGCCGTCGGCGGTCGTGGTGAAGACGATCGAGCCCGCGGAATGTCCGGGGGCGTGATCGACGCCGAAGGTGATCCCGGCGAGGGTGACCGGTTCGCCGTCGACGAGTTCGATCACCTTCTGCGGTTCGGTGAAGACCTGATCGCCGATCATCGCTCCCAGGGCGGGACCGATCCCGATCGCCGGATCGGCGAGCATCGGCCGGTCCCCGGCGTGGATGTGCACCGGGATGGAGTGCTGGTCGGCGAACTGCTGCGCGGTCCAGGTGTGGTCGAGGTGACCGTGGGTGAGCAGTACCGCGACCGGGTTCAGACGGTGCTCGGTCAGGAGGGCGTCGAGCGGCCCCAGAGCATCCTGACCGGGGTCGATGACGACGGCGTCGGAGCCGGGACCGGCTGCGACGACGTAGCAGTTGGTCTGGAACACCCCCGCCGGGAATCCGGTGATCAGCATTCGACCATTGTGGCACCAGACCCCGTGGCGGCGTCTATCAGGTTTAACTGGCAGACTTGACGATCAGTTGAGCCCGCCGGATGTCGGTAACTAGGAGGTCGTCACACCGTGCCGAGCAATGAAGAGCGCCGCCAGGCAGCCCGCGACAAGCTCGCGAAGCAGAACGAGCGGCGTGAGGCCGACGCGCGCAAACGCAAGATCAGGGCGGGAGCCATCGCCGGCGTCGTCGTGGTCGCGCTGGTCGCCGCGGGTTGCTACATCTGGCTGCCGCAGGGGCCGCAGGGCCCGCTGCGGGTCGGCGCGGAGAACCGGTTCAAGTCTCAGCACACCACCTGCACCTTCCCCGACCGTCCGGATCAGGTGGCCGCGGCGCGCAAGAGCGTCGACGAGATGAAGAAGCAGATCGAACAGGCCAAGACGCAGCTCGGCACGCTGAACCCGGAGCAGAAGACCGCGCTGCAGGAGCAGATCACCTCGGCCGAGACGCGCAACGCCGAGACCGAGAAGCAGCTCCCCCAGCTGCAGAAGATCGCCGAGCGCAACAAGGGCGTGACCAAGCCCGAGGGCAAGGACATCCCCAACTCCGGCACCCTCAGCGGGAAGATCGACACCAATCAGGGCACGATCGGTTTCGAACTGGACCGGGCCAAGGCGGCGTGCAACGTCCAGACCTTCGTGACGCTGATGAAGGCGAACTACTTCGACAACACGATCTGCCACCGGGAGACCGCGAGCGAATCGGCCGATAAGAAGAATGGCCTGTACGTGCTGCAGTGCGGCGACCCGTCGGGTACCGGGCTGGGCGGCCCGAACTGGACCTCGCCGGACGAGACGCCGACCTTCCTCAAGGCGGCCGATACCGGTCCCACACAGCCCGGCTCGTCCCCGACGGTGATCTATCCGGCGGGCACGATCGCGGTCGCCAACGCGAACAGCCCCCAGTCGGGTCAGTCCAACACCGGGTCGAGCCAGTTCTTCCTGGTGTACAAGGACACCACCCTGCCCGCCGACTACTCGGTGATCGGCAAGGTCGACGACGCCGGCCTGAAGACGCTGCAGGACATCGCGAAGAAGGGCATCAAGACCAAGCCCGGCGGCCCGGCACCCAAGCCCGGCCAGCCGGTCACCGACGGTGAGCCGACGCAGCCGGTGAACATCACCTCGATGTCGCTGGCCTGACGTCACCGTCGAACGGAGGGGCCCCGCTACCGAGCGGGGCCCCTTCCGCGTTCGGTAGCTGGCACGCCGGCGCGATCCGGGTGTCCGGACCGGCGTGGTCGGGTCTGGAGTCCGGGGCGCGCTACTGCGCGGAGGTGACGCGGTAGACGTCGTACACGCCCTCCACGTTGCGGACCACGTTCAGCACGTGCCCGAGGTGCTTCGGGTCGCCCATCTCGAAGGTGAAGCGGGAGATCGCGACCCGGTCCCGTGAGGTGGTCACCGACGCCGAGAGGATGTTGACCTTCTCGTCGGCGAGCACCTTGGTGACGTCGGAGAGCAGACGGTGCCGGTCGAGCGCCTCCACCTGGATCGCGACCAGGAACACCGACGACGGCGACGGCGCCCACTTCACGTCCAGGAACCGCTCGGGTTCCTTGCGCAGCTCCACCACGTTGGTGCAGTCGGTGCGGTGCACGCTGACCCCGCCGCCGCGGGTGACGAATCCGACGATCTCGTCCCCCGGTACCGGGGTGCAGCACTTGGCGAGCTTGGCCAGCACCCCCGGCTGATCGGTGACCAGCACGCCGACGTCGGTGGAGGCGCTGCTCGGGGTGGAGATGGTCGACGGAGTACTGCGCTCGGCCAGCTCCTCGGTCGCCTCCTCGATGCCACCGAGCTGCTCGACCATCCGCTGCACCACCGTGTGCGCCGACACCTGGTGCTCGCCGACCGCGGTGTACAGCGCGCTGACGTCGGTGTACCGCAGCTCCTTGGCGATCCCGGCCATGGACTCGGCGTTGGTGAGCCGCTGCAGCGGCAGCCCGGACCGCCGGACCTCCTTGGCGATCGCGTCGCGGCCGTTCTCCAGCGCCTCCTCACGACGCTCCTTGGCGAACCACTGACGGATCTTGGCCTTGGCGCGCGGCGAGACCACGAACGACTGCCAATCCCGCGACGGGCCGGCGTTCTCGGCCTTGCTGGTGAAGACCTCCACCACCTCGCCGTTCTCCAGTTTGCGTTCGAGCGCCACCAGTCGTCCGTTGACCCGGGCGCCGATGCACCGGTGCCCGACCTCGGTGTGCACGGCGTACGCGAAATCGACCGGGGTCGATCCGGCGGGCAGTGTGATCACATCGCCCTTGGGGGTGAAGACGAAGATCTCCTTGACCGCGAGGTCGTAGCGCAGGGACTCCAGGAACTCCCCCGGGTCGGCGGCCTCCCGCTGCCAGTCCAGCAGTTGCCGCATCCACGCCATGTCGTCGACCTCGGCGAGGTCCGACCCCTTGGCGCCGCCACGGCCCTTGGTCTCCTTGTAGCGCCAGTGCGCGGCGATCCCGAACTCGGCGGTGCGGTGCATCTCGCGGGTGCGGATCTGCACCTCCAGCGGCTTGCCCTCCGGTCCGATCACGGTGGTGTGCAGCGACTGGTACACCCCGTACCTGGGTTGCGCGATGTAGTCCTTGAACCGGCCCGCCATCGGCTGCCACAGGGCGTGCACCACACCCACCGCCGCGTAGCAGTCGCGGATCTCGTCGCACAGGATCCGCACGCCCACGAGATCGTGGATGTCGTCGAAATCGCGGCCCTTGACGATCATCTTCTGGTAGATCGACCAGTAGTGTTTCGGGCGTCCCTGGACGTCGGCGACGATCCGCTGAGCGGACAGCGCGCCGTTGATCTCGGCCCGCACCGCGGCCAGGTAGGTGTCGCGCGAGGGTGCCCGGTCGGCCACCAGCCGCACGATCTCGTCGTACTTCTTCGGATGCAGGATCGCGAAGGCGAGGTCCTCGAGTTCCCACTTCACACTGGACATACCGAGGCGATGCGCCAGCGGGGCGATCACCTCCAGGGTCTCGCGGGCCTTACGGGCCTGCTTCTCCGGCGGCAGGAAACGCATGGTGCGCATGTTGTGCAGCCGGTCCGCGACCTTGATCACCAGCACGCGCGGGTCGCGCGCCATGGCGATGATCATCTTGCGGATCGTCTCCGCCTCGGCGGCATTGCCCAGGGCGACCTTGTCGAGCTTGGTGACGCCGTCCACCAGGTGCGCGACCTCGGTGCCGAAGTCGGCGGTGAGCTGCTCGATGCTGTAGCCGGTGTCCTCGACGGTGTCGTGCAGCAGCGCCGCCACCAGGGTGGTGGTGTCCATCCCGAGCTCCGCGAGGATCGTGGCGACCGCGAGCGGGTGGGTGATGTACGGGTCACCCGATTTGCGCATCTGGGTGGAGTGACGCTGCTCGGCGACGTCGTAGGCGCGTTCGATCAGCGCGACGTCGGCCTTCGGGTACACCTCCCGGTGGAGCGCGACGAGCGGTTCGAGCACCGGCCGGACGTGATTGCGGGTCCCGGTCATCCGGCGGGCCAGGCGGGCACGCACCCGCCGGGTGGTCGATCCGGTCTGTTCCGTGCCCGGGGCACCGTTCTCCGACGGTGCGGTGGGCCCGGCTGTGCGCGCGGCGTCGGGGCCCTGAGACTGCAGCGACATGATGCCTCCCCGAGCTGTCCGGCTGTACTAGGTGATCTACCCTACCGAGATCGCTTCGACGGCGACGGGTCCGCCCGGCAATTCCCCGAGCCTGGCCCGCCCACCGAGCGCACCGAGTTCCAGCACCACGGCGACCCGTTCCACGTGCGCCCCGGCACTGCGCAGCAACGCCCCGGCACCGGCGACGGTACCGCCGGTCGCGAGCACGTCGTCGACCACGAGCACCCGCTTACCACGGAGGTCGATGCCCTCGGCGGGGATCTCCAGCGCCGCACTGCCGTATTCGAGGGTGTACTCCTCGCGCAGCACCGGCGGCGGGAGTTTGCCCGCCTTGCGGACGGCGAGCATGCCCACCCCCAGTTGCAGCGCGACCCCTGATCCGAGCAGGAAGCCGCGGGCGTCCAGCCCGGCGACCAGATCGACGCAGGCACCGCCGTCGGCGCCGCGACCGGCACCGGCGAGGCAGTCGATCACGGTCGCCAGCGCCGCACCGTCCGCGAACACCGGTGTGAGATCGGCGAACAGGACCCCCGGCTCCGGAAAATCCGGGACGTGCCGGGTGTGTGCCGACAGCGCGGCGCGGGCCGCTGCCACGCGGCCCGCGGCGAACAGCTCACTCACTGTGGCGGGCCCGCTTCGTCCGGGGCCGCGCGGGCGCCCGGTCGAGTACGACGGCGGCCGCCGCGGTATCGCCCGTGGCGGCGTTCTCGCGCCGGGCCAGCACCTTGGCGGTGTGCTCACGGTACTGCGAGCGGCGCTCCTTGAGGGTCACCAGCAGCGGGGCGGCGAAGAACACCGACGAGTAGGTGCCGATCACCACGCCGACCAGCTGGATCAGACCGAGGTCCATCAGCGTGCCCACTCCGAGCAACCAGGCGGCGACGACCATCAGCGAGATGATCGGCAGCGCCGAGATCACGGTCGTGTTGATCGAGCGCATCAGGGTCTGGTTGATCGCCAGGTTCGCCTGCTCGGCGTACGTGCGGCGGGTGGTGTGCAGAACCCCCCGCACGTTCTCGTCGACCTTGTCGAAGACGACGACGGTGTCGTAGAGCGAGAAGCCGAGGATGGTCAACAGGCCGATGACGGTGGCGGGACTGACCTCGAACCCCGACCAGGCGTAGAAGCCGGCGGTGACGATCACGTCGAAGAACAGTGACGCGAGCGCCGCGAGCGCCATGTCCCACTCCCGGAACCGCGCGGCGATGTACGCGGTCACCAGCACCAGGAAGACCACCAGCGCCAGCAGCCCGCGCTGGGTGATCTGATCACCCCAGGTCGAACTGACGCCGGAGAAGCTGATGCTGTTCTTGGCCGGTTGGCCGTCCCGCCCGGGCGGCTGGAAGGTCTGGTACAGGGCGTCGCGCGCCTTGGTGATCTGGTCGTTGTCCAGTTCCGAGAGGGAGACCTGGTAGGTCTGCGCGGCGCCGGTACCCGCGGTCTGCACCGCTGCCGGTTCGATGCCGGTGGAGCTGCGCACCGTCTCACGGACCTTCGCGGTATCCACTGCGGAGGATCCCACCGGGAACGAGACCTGGGTGCCGCCCTTGAAGTCGATGCTGAACGTGAAGCCCGGGATGAGGATTCCCAGGATCGCGATCACCACGATGACGCCGGTGGCGAGGTAGTACATCCGCCGCTTGCCGACGATGTCGAAGGCACCGGTACCGGTGTAGAGCTTGGTGAAGAAGCTCGCCTTCTTCTCGGATTCGATTGCGGTACTCATGCTCACGCCTCCCCAGTGGTAGCGGCGGCCCGGCGGCGCTCGCGGCCGATCGCGGCCACGGCGCCGAGGCCGTTCATCGACGGCTTGGCGAAGAAGTCGGTCTTGGAGGCGAGGTACACCAGCGGGTGGGTGACCAGGAAGACGATCACCACGTCGAGGATCGTCGACAGACCGAGGGTGAAGGCGAATCCCTTCACGTCGCCGACGGCCAGGAAGTACAGGACTCCGGCGGAGAGCAGCGAGACGGCGTTACCGGTCCAGATGGTGCGACGCGCGCTGACCCAGCCACGAGGTACCGCGGATCGAAAACTGCGGCCCTCGCGGATCTCGTCCTTGATCCGCTCGAAGTACACCACGAACGAGTCGGCGGTCATCCCGATGCCGATGATGATGCCCGCGATGCCGGACAGGTCCAGCGAGTAGCCGACCCACCGACCGAGCAGCACCAGCAGCCCGTACAGCAGCGCCACGGACAGGGCCAGCGACAACGCCACCAGCACGCCCAGTGCGCGGTAGTACACCAGCGCGTAGATCAGCACCAGGATCAGGCCGATCAGACCCGCGTAGAGGCCGGCCCGCAGCGACTCGAATCCGAGGGTGGCGCTCACGGTCTGGGCGGTGCCGGACTTGAACGACAGTGGCAGCGAACCGTACTTGAGCACACCGGCGAGGTCGGCCGCGCTGGCCTGGGTGAAGTTGCCGGTGATCTGGGTCTGACCGCCCTGGATCGCCTGGTTGATGTTCGGCGCGGTGATCACCTGCGAGTCGAGCACGAACGCGGCCTGCTTGCCCACGTTCTTGGCGGTGAAGTCGGCCCACACGCCGGAGGCGTCGCCCGTGAACTCCAGGGTGACCACGTACTGGGCCTGGTTCTGCGGGATGCCGGACGAGGCGTTCTTGATCGATTGACCGTCGATGATCGCCGGTCCCAGGGTGTAGACGGTGCGTCCCTGACCGGGCTGCCCGGCCTCCGGGCGATCACAGGTGACCAGCGGCTTGTCCGGCTGGTCGTTGCCGGCGAGGGGGTCTGCGGGCAGCGCGCAGTTGAGCGCGTCGGCCGCCTTCTTCTGCACCGCGGGATCGGTGGACTGCCGAGTCGCGCGGGCGTCGGCGATCGCCTTCTTGGAGGCCTCCGGATCTGTGAGGTCCGGCGCGGGGGTGTTCACCGCATTGGCCGGTTGCGAGCCGAGCACCGGCCGCACCTTCAACTGCGCGGTCTGGCCGAGGGTGCGGGCCTGGTCACCGTTGGTGCCGGGGACGGTGATGATCAGGTTGGAGCCGTTGATCTTCACCTCGGATCCGGTCACGCCGAGTCCGTTGACGCGCTTGTTGAGGATGTCGCGGGCCTGCTCCATCTGGTCCGCCTGGGGCGGTGAACCGTCGGGCGTGACGGCCTGCAGGGTCACGGAGGTGCCGCCCTGCAGGTCGATGCCCAGGTTGGGCTCGGGCTTGCGGTCACCGGTGAAGAACACCAGACCGAACACCACCAGCAAGATCAATCCGAAGGCGATGAGCAGCCGCGACTCGTTGCTGTCGCTGCTCGTTGTTTTCCTGGCCACGGGTGGTTACGACTCCTCGGCGTTCGAACACCGTCCGGCGGCGGGCCGGACGGTGCTGTGGTGGATGCGGCGCGGGTCAGCGGTCCTCGGGACGCTTGTCGCCGTCGATCGCGGTCTCGTCCTCGATGGACGGGGCGCCGAGCTCCTCCGGGGTGAGCACCTTGGCGATGGCGCGGCGGACCCAGGTGGTGGCGACGCCCGGCGCGATCTCCAGATCGACGGTGTCCTCACCGAGTCCGACGACGGTGCCGTACAGACCGGTGCTGGTCATCACCTTGGTGCCGACGGTCAGGCTCTCCTGCATCGCCATGGTCTCGTTCATCTGCTTCTTCTGCTTCCGGAACTGGAAGAACATGAAGACGAGCATCAGGACGAGCAGGAGGGGCAGCAGAAGTTCCATGGACGGGTCTCCTCGTATCGGGGGGCCGCGGACGCTCCGCGGCGTGGTCGCCCGGGTCGCGGGCAGCACTCAGTCCTCCAGTGTTCCACATGTCGTCCCGGTCAGGCCGGACGGTGCACCACCAAGGGTAGGACCACCTCAGCTCCGGCCTCACGCAGCGCGGCCGCGGCGACGGTGACGGCCCAACCGGTCGCGGATTCGTCCACCACGAGCAGCACGGACCGTCCCGGGACCGCTGCGGCCGCGTCACCGAGCCGGATCCGCTCGATCCAGTGCGCCGCCTCCTGGGCGCCGGAGGCGTCCCGGCCGGGCGGCGGCCCGGCCGGCGCCGGAAGACCGACCCGCCCGAGGCGGCCGACCTCGGCGATCCGGTCCGAGACCGGCTCCACCGGCATCGGGGAGTCGGTCAGCTGCAGGGACGCCACGATCTCCGGGCGCGCCCGCCATTGGTGGCGCCAGCGGCTCAGTGCCGCGACGGCGGCATCGGCGAGATCGTCGATGGCCCGGCGGTCACCGGTGCGGGCCGCGGCAACGGTCCCGGTCCACTCGGGGGCGTCCGCGAAGACCAGCACGCGCCCGAATTCGGCGGCCGAGCCCGGGGCGATCCGGCCCTTTCGGCCGCTGTCGCCCCCGGGCCACATCTTGCGCGGTTCCAGGACCTGACTCTGGGCGCGGAGCGATCCCGCGACAGCACGGGTGGTATCCGGGCCGACCTCGTCGCCGAGACCGTCCGGAACGTGACCGAGGCATACCGAACAGCGCCCGCACGGGGCGGCCTCGGGATCGTCGAGCGATTCGGTGAGCAACTGCATCAGGCAGCGTTCACCGCGGGTGTAGGCGCGCATGATGTCCGCCTCCCGGCGGCGGGTGGCCACGATCCCCTCGTAGCGGGCGGCGTCGAAGTGCCATGCGGTCCCGGTGGCGCGGTAGCCACCGTCGACCCGCTCCACCGCGCCGTCGACGGCGAGTTGCTTGAGCATGAGATCGATTCGAGTGCGGCGGATCCCGGTGCTCGCCTCCAGCGCGATCGCCGAGATCCCCTCCCCCGATTCGGCGTCGGCGAGGGCACCGAGAACCCGGTCCATCTGCTGCGGGTCCGGGATCGTGGCGGTGGCGAAGTAGTCCCACACTCCCGCATCGGAGTCCGACGGCAGCAGTGCGACCACCGCGTGGTCGATGGCGCGGCCGGCACGGCCGACCTGCTGGTAGTACGAGACGGGAGACGGTGGTGAACCCACGTGCACCACGAATCCCAGATCGGGCTTGTCGAATCCCATCCCCAGCGCCGAGGTCGCGATGAGCGCCTTGACCCGGTTGGCGCGCAGGTCGTCCTCCAGCCGGGCGCGGGTGTCCGGGTCGAGTTTGCCGGTGTAGGCGGCCACCGGGTGGTCGGAGCCGTGCACTGCGCGGACCCCGTCCACCAGGCGTTCGGCGTCGGCCACCGTCAGCGCGTAGACGATGCCGGATCCGGGGAGCTCCGGCAGGTTCTTCGCCACCCAGGCGTACCGGGTGATCGGAGCCAGCGGGGGCAGCACGTTCAGCTGCAGGGATCGGCGGGCGAGCGGCCCGCGGAGCACCAGGGTGGCACTACCGAGCTGAGCCGCGACGTCCTCGGTGACACGTGCGTTCGCGGTGGCGGTGGTGGCGAGCACCGGGGCAGACGGGTGCATCCGGGTGAGCACGTCGGAGACCCGGCGGTAGTCCGGGCGGAAGTCGTGACCCCAGTCGGAGACGGCATGCGCCTCGTCGATCACCAGTAGCCCGAGGGAGCCCTCCATCGCGGAGAGCACCCGGCGCCCGAACGACGGATTGGCCAGGCGTTCCGGGGAGACCAGCAGGACATCGACCTCGCCCGCCGCCAGCGCGCCCTCGATGGTGTTCCACTCGTCGAAGTTCGACGAGTTCAAGGTGGCCGCACGCAGTCCGGCGCGCTGGGCCGCACCCACCTGATCGCGCATCAGCGACAGCAACGGAGAGACGATCAGCGCAGGTCCCGCGCCCTCGGCCCGGCGCAGTGCGGTGGCGACCCAGTAGACCGCGGACTTGCCCCAGCCGGTGGCTTGGACCACCAGCACCCGCGCCGACGGCTCCAGCAGCGCCGCCACTGCCCGTTCCTGATCCGGTCGCAGTTGCGCTCCGGGACCGGCGAGAGCCTCGATCACCTCGCGGGCGCGGACCGCGCGGGCCCCGGTGAGCATCGTCTCCGTCATCGCACTTCCTCTGGTCCGGTACCTGCGACGAGGGTAGACGCCGGCACCGACAGGTTCGTCCGGACGATCCGGGCGGGACAGATGTCCCGGCGAAACGTCCTGGTCATCGTGGTGTGATTCCACGTTCCTACGATCGACGCGTGAACGCCGTCGTCTCCGCAGTGGCCTTCGTCTGGCTCGGAATGATCCTGGCCATCTCCTTCGTGGAGGCGCCGCTGAAGTTCCGTGCGCCCGGCATCACGGTCCCATTGGGTGTCGGCATCGGGCGGCTGGTCTTCCGCGCGCTCAACGAGTGCGAGGAGGTGCTGGCGGTGGTCATCGCCATCGCGCTGGTCGTGGGTCCGCGCAATCCGCTCACCATGACGCTGTTCGGGTTCGCAGTCGCCGACCTGCTCGCCTGCGTGGTGCTGCGCCGGCTGATGGACCGGCGGGTGTCGTCCGGTCAGGTGTCCGAACGGATGCCGCGCAGTCGCCTCCACTTCGGGTACATCGCCCTGGAGGTGGTCAAGGCCGGGCTGCTGGTGGCACTGGGCGCTGCCGCGCTCGCCTGAGCGCCATCCCCGTCCGTCGGGACCGACGACGCACCCGGTCGGTTGCACTCGGTCCCACTCGCCGGGGCGCTATCGCTTCAGAACAGCCGCTCGTCGCCGGCGTCGAAGTCCCCGCGGACCTCGATCCCGGAGGCGAGCGCACCCGCGGGAGGCTCGAGCCCGAGGTGGCGCCAGGCCGCCATGGTCGCCACCCGGCCGCGGGGGGTCCGCGCCAGCATCCCGGCCCGCACCAGGAACGGTTCGCACACCTCCTCGACGGTGCCCGGTTCCTCACCGACCGCCACGGCCAGTGTGGACACGCCCACCGGTCCCCCGCCGAAACTGCGGATCAGTGCACCGAGAACGGCGCGGTCGAGCCGGTCGAGACCGAGTTCGTCGACGTCGTACACCTTGAGCGCGCCGCGCGCCACCTCCACGGTGACCAGACCGTCGGCGCGGACGTCGGCGAAATCCCGGACCCGTCGCAACAGGCGGTTGGCGATCCGTGGCGTGCCGCGGCTACGACTGCCGATCTCGGCCGCGGCCTCCCGTTCGATGGTGATGCCGAGGATCCTCGCGCTGCGCTCGATCACCCGCACCAGATCGGCGGTCTCGTAGAAGTCCATGTGCGCGGTGAACCCGAAACGGTCCCGCAGCGGCCCGGTGAGCGCACCGGAGCGAGTAGTGGCGCCCACCAGAGTGAACGGCGCCACGTCCAGCGGGATCGAGGTCGCACCGGGTCCCTTGCCGACCACCACGTCCACCCGGAAGTCCTCCATGGCCAGGTAGAGCATCTCCTCGGCGGGGCGCGCCATCCGGTGGATCTCGTCGATGAACAGCACGTCGCCCTCGACCAGGTTCGAGAGCATCGCCACGAGGTCACCGGCGCGTTCGAGAGCGGGGCCCGAAGTCACCCGCAGGGCCGTGCCGAGTTCGGCGGCGATGATCATCGCCAGGCTGGTCTTGCCGAGTCCGGGTGGACCGGAGAGCAGGATGTGATCGGGGGTGCCGCCGCGTTGCCGCGCTCCGCGCAACACCAGTTGCAGTTGCTCACGGACCTTCGGCTGGCCGATGAACTCGTCCAGCGACGTCGGCCGCAGCGATTCGGTGTCGTCACCGGTGAGCGGCGACGGCCCCATGATGCCGGAGACGTCCTGCCCGAACTCGCCTCCCGGTTCCTCGTCGCCGTGCATCTAGCCGCGCCCCAACGATTTCAGGGCGTCGCGCAGCAGTTCCGAAACGGACCGCTCCGGCCCGGCCTCGATGGCGGCGGTGACCGCGGGCTCGGCCTGCTTGGGCGTGAAACCCAGTCCCTCCAGGGCGTCGAGCAGTTGCTGTGCCACCCCACCGGCGGGCAGCGCGCCGCCCGCAGCGGCAGCACCGTCGGAGGCGGTGGCGGAGACCTTGTCCTTGAGCTCGACGTGGATCCGCTCGGCGACCCGCTTGCCGATTCCAGGGATCAGGCACAGCGTCTTGACGTCGCCGGAGGCGATCGCGGTCTGCATCTGCGCGGGCGCCAGGACGGCGATCGCCGCCATCGCCAGCCGTGGCCCCACCCCCTGCACGGTCTGCAGCAGGTGGAACAACTCCTGCTGCGGGGCGTCGGTGAAGCCGTAGAGGGTGTGCGAATCCTCCCGGATCACCATCGAGGTGAGCAGGTACCCCTCGGCGCCGCGGGTCAGGGAACCGGCCGTCGCGGGCGCCACCAGCACCTTGTAACCGACCCCGGCGCATTCGACCACCACGTGGTCGAGCCCGATGTGCCGAACCTCGCCGCGCAGCGACGCGATCATCGCACTCCTCCTGTCGCGCGGACGGTGCCCGCATCGGTGGTCCGGCCGGCCCGGCGCTGGGCCGCGAGCCGCTGCTCGAAGACCTTCTTCTGTTCCGCGGCGCGGCGCTCGGCCTCCGCCATCCGCGCGATCATCGGAGCGCGCCAGCTGTGGCACACCGCGAGCGCCAGGGCGTCGGCGGCATCCGCGGGTTCCGGAGCCTTCTGCAGCCCGAGGATCCGGGTGATCATCGCCGTCACCTGCGCCTTACCGGCGTTGCCGTTGCCGGTCACGGCGGCCTTCACCTCCGACGGGGTGTGGAAGTGCACGTCGATCCCGCGGCGGGCCGCGGCCAGCGCCACCACACCGCCGGCCTGGGCGGTCCCCATCGCGGTGGAGACGTTGTGCTGGGCGAAGACCCGCTCGACGGCGATCACGTCCGGCCGGTGGGTGTCCATCCAGAACTCGGCGGCCGTCCACACCGCGAGAAGGCGTTCGGCGAGCGGCATCGCGGCGGGGGTGCGCACCACATCGACGTCGAGAGCGGTTACCTTCCGGCCCTGACCGGTCTCGACCACGGAGAGGCCGCACCGGGTCAGGCCCGGGTCCACGCCCATCACCCGCATCGCCACCTCCCGGCACCTCGAACAGTCAAACCTTTGTTCGAGAGCATACCGGAGTGCTGAACGCATCCATCCGCCCAACACGCGGCTCGTCCGCCGCCCGGCGTCATTCGCAGATGACGGTGGGCACCGGGTCGTACTTGACGGTGCGGGTGTTGCGGGAGACCACCGCGCCGCTCTTGATATCGGTCACCACCCGGGTGTTGCTGGTGGTGAAGCCGGGCTGGCCGGTGCTGGCCACGCAGTGCGGCCCCTTCGGCAGGCGGATGGTCGACGGTGAGGTCGGCAGGCTGCGTGCTCCGGTGCTGGACTGCACATCCCGGTTCTTGGTGCTCCACATGCGCACGGTCACCGACGATGCTCCGGCACTGGACTCGATGACGATTCCGTAGGGCGTGTCGTTGGTGAACTTCAGATCGATCGCGCCCTCGAAGACGGTGGCCTCGCGCGCCTCGGGGTAGCGGGAGATGTAGTAGCTGTGTTCGGTGTGACCGGCGTCCGCCAGGCCGGCGAAGTACGACGCGTTGTACAGAGTGGTGGCGAACTGCGAGATGCCGCCGCCGACAGCCTTGTCCGGGCGGCCGTTGTTGATGATCCCGGACTCCACGTAGCCCTGCGCCGTGCCGCGAGAGCCGGTGTAGCCGTTGAGCGAGAAGGTCTCGCCGGGCAGCACCACGGCGCCGTTGACCACCTGGGCCACCCTCCGGATGTTCTGGCCGGATGCGTCGGTGAAGCCACCGGTGGAGAACTCGCTGACCACCTCGCGCACCCCGAGTTCCTTGGCGCGTGCGGTGGTGAGCTTCGGCTCGACGGTCTTGAACCGTGCCGTCGCGGTACGCCCCTGGGTGGAGCGCTCGGTGACCGCCTTGCTCACCGCGTCCAGTGTCGGATCCCAGACCACTTCGCGGCCGGGCACCGCTTCGGTGACGCTCGGCGCGCCACCGGCCAGGGTGAATCCGGCGTCCTTGGGCTCGGCGACCGCGGACTCGAGCCGGGTGTCGAGCACCTTCTTCAGCGCCTCCCGGTCGATCCTCGGGGTGAGTTCACCGGATCCGTCGGGCCGGAACGAGAGGAACGTGCCGATGTCGTTGCCGGAGACCCGCCCGACCACTCCGGCTGCCGCGGTGCCGACGGCGTCGCGGCGCAGCACCACATCGGAGGCGATGGCCTGCGCCGCGGCGCCGCCCGCCACCTCGCGGACCTTCTCCGGCGTGACGGTGGTGGTGACGGCCTCGGTGGGGAGGGTGATGTCGGTCGAGTCCGGCCAGGCCGCGAGGACCGCTGCGGCGGCCTTCTGCGGGTCGATCCGGTCACCGGGCTTCGGGTCGACGGGCACCGGGTGGCCGTCGCGGTAGATGACCGCGCCGTCGCCCGCCGCGGAGGTGAGCGCGGCCGCCGTCTTCGCCAGCGCGGCGTCGAAGACGGGACGATCCACCGAGGAGGCCGGGTGCACGTGCCGGTCCTTGAACAGGCCCACCAGGTCCCGCCAGGGCGAACGCTGTTCGACCGCGCGATCGATGGTGCCCGCCACGTCCACCTTCAGGCCCAGCTCGGCCGGAGTCATCCGAACCGTGCCCTTGGCGGTGCGCAGGGTGATCTGCTCGGTCTGCACGCGGTGCGCCGCGGGCTGCAGTCGCTGTGCGGCGTCGGTCTCACCGAGCGCGCCGAATTCGACGCCCAGGGCCTTGGCGCCGTGGACGGTCTCCGCGCGTCCGGCCTCCCACACCGCGGCGCCGCCGGCACCGAGCAGCAGTGCGACCACCAGAGCGAGAGCCGGGGCACGGCGCAGGGCCGTTCGGGTGCGTGTCACAACCTGAGAATATCCTGACGCTCGATTACCGAACAGTAGACCCGATCCAATACGCCAATTCTACGACGTCAGTCCTCGTCGAGCTGGGCGAGAACCTCATCGGAGATGTCGACGTTGGTGTAGACGTTCTGCACGTCGTCGCTGTCCTCGAGCGCGTCGACGAGCTTGAACACCTTCCGGGCACCGTCGGCGTCCACCGGAACCTCCACCGACGCGCGGAATCCGGACTCGGCGGACTCGTAATCGATGCCGGCCTCCTGCAGCGCCGAACGCACGGCCACCAGGTCGGTGGGCTCCGAGACGATCTCGAACTGCTCACCGAGATCGCTGATCTCCTCGGCACCGGCGTCCAGGACCGCCATCAGGACGTCGTCCTCGGCCTGGTCGTTCTTGTCCAGGGTGACGATGCCCTTGCGCGCGAACAGGTACGACACCGAACCCGGATCGGCCATGTTGCCGCCGTTGCGGGTCATCGCGACCCGGACCTCGCCGGCGGCGCGGTTGCGGTTGTCGGTCAGGCACTCGATCAGCACCGCCACGCCGTTCGGGCCGTAGCCCTCGTACATGATGGTCTGCCAGTCGGCGCCGCCGCCCTCCTCGCCACCGCCGCGCTTGCGTGCCCGCTCGATGTTGTCATTGGGGACGGAGTTCTTCTTCGCCTTCTGGATGGCGTCGTAGAGCGTGGGGTTACCGTCGGGATCGCCGCCGCCGGTACGCGCCGCGACCTCGATGTTCTTGATCAGCTTGGCGAACAGCTTGCCGCGCTTGGCGTCGATGGCCGCCTTCTTGTGCTTGGTGGTAGCCCATTTGGAATGGCCGCTCAAAGGAACCTCCGGGTCGATGTGGTCACGCCGTCAACCCCTTGAGTTTACGCGTAGTGCCCTACGCATCCACCGGCGCCGGTACTACCGGGCCCGCACCAGATCCACGAACCGGCGGTGGATGCGCAGATCGCCGGTGACCTCCGGGTGGAAGGAGGTGGCGATCACGCGGCCCTGCTGAACGGCGACCACCGCCCCCGCACCGCCGCCCGCATCGGCCGGGACGGCGGCGAGTACGTCGACGCCGTCACCGACCCGCTCGACCCACGGCGCCCGGATGAACACCGCCCGCACCGGACCGCCGTCGACACCTGCGACATCGAGGTCGGTCTCGAACGAATCCACCTGCCGGCCGAAGGCGTTGCGCCGGACGGTCATGTCGATGGCACCGAGACAGCGGGCATCGGGACGGGTGTCGAGTACCTCGGAGGCCAGCAGGATCATCCCGGCGCACGAACCGTAGGCGGGCAGGCCGGCGGCGAGGGCGGCGCGCAGCGGATGGTGGAGCTCGAAGACTCCCAGTAGCCGGCTCATCGTGGTGGACTCCCCACCGGGAAGCACGATGCCGTCGACGGCGGCGAGGTCGGCAGCGGTCCGCACCGCCGCAGTGGTCGCTCCCACCGCTTCGAGCGCCCGACGGTGCTCGCGCACGTCGCCCTGCAGAGCCAGTACCCCGATCCGTGCCGTCACGAGCAGCCAGCTTAGGTGCCGCCCCGGTCAGGCGCGGAAGCGGTGCAAGCCCTCCTGGATCACGACGGCCACGAGCGAGCCGTCGAGCGCGAAGATCCGGCCGGCGGTCAGGGCGCGCCCCTCCCCCGCCGACGGCGAGGTCTGGTCGTAGAGCAGCCACTCGTCGGCGCGGAACGGGCGCAGGAACCACATGGCGTGATCGAGCGAGGCGACCTGGGTGTCGACGCCCGGGTGCCTGACCCGCGCCGAGGACAGCAACGTCATGTCGGACATGTAGGCCAGGGCGCTGACGTGGATGTGCTGATCGTCCGGGAGCCGGCCGATGTGCTTGAACCACACCTGCTGATGCACGGCGCGGCGCACGTACGGCTCGGTATCGGCCTGCGGCACGATCCGGATGTCCCAGTTGCTCCACTCCTGGATCAGTCCGCGCGACTCGGCGGTGGCGTTCGGATCCTCCTTCGGACTCGGCACGGTCTCCGGGTCCGGGGCGGGTGGCATCTCGTCGGCGTGCTCGATCCCCTGCTGGCCGATCGCTTGGAACGACGCCGACATGGAGAAGATCGCCTGGCCGTCCTGGACCCCGTTGACCCGCCGGGTGCAGAACGATCGACCGTCGCGGATCCGGTCGACCAGGTACACGGTGTCGGCGTCGGGGTTGCCCGGGCGCAGGAAGTAGCCGTGCAGCGAATGCACCTGCATGCCCTCGGGCACCGTCGAGACCGCGGACCGCAGTGCCTGCCCGGCCACCTGTCCCCCGAAGGTGCGGGCCAGCACCGACGGTGCGTGGATGCCGCGGAAGATGTCGCGGTCGATCTGCTCCAGACTGAGCAGTGCTTCGATGTCAGCCACGTCGATCGGCCTCCTCAGCTCACCAGTCGGCGCCGACGGGCTCCGTGGTCGCGTCCACGACGATCACCGTCACGTTGTCACGGCCACCGGCGTTGAGCGCCGCCGACACCAACTGGTCGGCGCATTCGTCGATCGGGGCGTCACTGGCGAGGATCTGCCGGATCTCGTCGTCGGTGAGCTCGCCGTTGAGCCCGTCCGAGCACACCAGCAGCTTCTCCCGCTGCTGGGCGGGAACGATCCAGAAGTCGGCGTCCGGTTCCATTCCGGCGCCCAGAGCCCGGGTGATCACGTTCCGGCGGGGATCCACCCGCGCCTGCTCGGGACTCAGGAAGCCCCCGTTGATCAGTTCCTGGACCTGCGAGTGATCGACCGTGAGCTGCTCGAAGTACCCCTCGGCCAGCCGGTAGGTGCGTGAATCGCCGATGTTGACCACCAGCCAATGCGGCACCCCCTCGTAGGTGGTCAGCAGCACCCCGGTGACCGTGGTGCCGGCCCGCTTGCCGGTCTCGGAGTCGATGGCCTCGATCGCGGCGTGCGCATCGCGCAGCCGGTCGACCACCTGCTCCATCACCTCCTGGGCCTCGGCGGGTTCGGGGCCGAAGACCTCGGCGAGAGCTTCCAGGGCAGCGGCGGACGCCACCTCACCGGCATCGTGGCCGCCCATGCCGTCGGCGAGCAGGAACATGCCGGGGCCGGTGAGGGCACCGTCCTCGTTGGTCATCCGCACCCGGCCGGGGTTGCTGATGGCCACCCACTTCATGGACACGCCGCCCTGGATGCCGTAGACGATCTCCGAGCGTGCTTCGCCCGCTTCGGTCGTCATCCGCCGAACACCCGGAAACTGCGCTGACCCATGTGCACGACGCTGCCCTTCTCCACGGCGTACCTGACCCCCTTGGTGAGCTCGGTCCACGAGTCCCCGAAGGCGATCGCGGAGCCGTTGGTCGAGCCCACGTCCTCCACCCACAGCTCACCCCGGGTGATGCCGAACAGCAGGTGCGTCTTGGACACCGATGCGGTGTCGTCGACCAGCACGTGCTTGGTGATCTTCGACGAATCCCCGCCCTGCGGGATCACCGGTTCGCGGCCGATGATGCCGTCGCCGCGCACGTCCACCGAGTGGCCGTCGTCGAAGCGGAGCACGATGGGAGCGCCGCCGGACTGCAGCGGGGTCGGAGCGGCCGGACGCGGCGGCTGACCGCCGGCGCGGGGCGGCTGCGGGCCGGGCCCCGGTACCGCACCGGGAACCGGTGCGCCGACTCCCGGTCCGGGCACACCTGCGCCGGGCACCGGGCCGGAGGGTCGCGGTGGCACGAACTGCTGGGGGCCGCCGTGCTGCGGGCCGGGCGCGGGCTGCGGCGGCCGGGGCGGCTGCCCTGCGGGCGGGGGCGCCTGTCCGGGGGCCGGGAGCGGCGCAGCGGGCGCGTCGCCCTCGGTGGGTGGCGGGCCGAAGCGGGGCGGGATCGGACGCAGGCCGGGGACGTCGTCGGGTAGCGGCGGCAGCTCCGGCGGGGCCAGACGTTCGCGTACGCCTGAAGTCTTGGCGTCGACGTCGGTGCCGCGACCGTCATGACCGCCGGCCGGCGAAGCCGCCGCGGCCGGAGACTCGAAGCCGGGGGGCAGCGGCGTGGGGATGCGCTGCAGGCCCTGCTCACGCTCGCCGGTCTGCTCGTCGAACGGGTCCGAGACCTGCGAGCCGCCGAAGGCCGCGGCGTCGGAATCGGTGTGAGCGTCGGCGTCGGAGGCGACCAGATCGGCGTCGACCACAGTGGAACGGGAGGCCTTCTCGTGGATGCCACGGCGGTCCCGGTCCGCCAGGATCGACCATCCGGGCAGGTAGACCAGTGGTGCGAGCAGGTTGAAGACCACGGAGCGGATCGCCGCGCCGGGGAAGCCGATGCGCCGCTCGGACTGCGCGTCGACCACCTTGAGACCGGCCAGCATCTTGCCGGGGCTGGCACCGAAGACACCGTGCAGCACGATCGACGCGATGATCGCGACGGCCGCTCCGGCGCCGACCAGGATCCAGCCCTTGTCCAGACCGGCTGTCACGTTGATGATCGACGCGATGGCGATCGCGGTCACCGCGACGCACAGGTCAGCGATGTACGCCAGCACGCGCAACGCGATCGGCGCGGCCGGCACCTGTGCTCCGCTCCGGGTCGCGGCGGTGGGCGTGTACGCCTCGCCCTCCTCGGTGGCCTCGTCCATTGCTCGGTCTGACATCCTCCGCCTCACTGCTTTCAGGAACTTCCCGGGCTTCCCGGGATGCGCAGCCTCGACGCTAGCGCGATTCGCCGGGCCCCGGAGGGCGACATGCCGTTACCAGCCGCGTTCTGCCAGGCGGTGCGGCTGCGGGATGTCGTCGACGTTGATGCCCACCATCGCCTCTCCGAGGCCCCTGGAGACCTCGGCCAGCTTGCCCGGATCGTCGTAGAAGGTGGTCGCGGCCACGATCGCCTTCGCGCGCTGCTCGGGGTTGCCCGATTTGAAGATGCCGGAGCCGACGAACACGCCCTCGGCACCGAGCTGCATCATCATCGCCGCGTCGGCGGGGGTGGCGATACCGCCCGCGGTGAACAGCGTGACAGGCAGCTTGCCCGCCTTGGCGACCTCCACGACCAGGTCGTACGGCGCCTGCAGTTCCTTGGCAGCCACGTACAGCTCGTCCTCGGGCAGTGAGGTGAGGCGGCGGATCTCACCCAGGATCTTGCGCATGTGGGTGGTGGCGTTGGAGACGTCACCGGTGCCGGCCTCACCCTTGCTGCGGATCATCGCCGCGCCCTCGGTGATCCGGCGCAGCGCCTCTCCGAGGTTGGTGGCGCCGCATACGAAGGGCACGGTGAAGGCGAACTTGTCGATGTGGTTGCTGTAGTCGGCCGGGGTGAGCACCTCGGACTCGTCGATGTAGTCCACACCGAGGGCCTGCAGGATCTGCGCCTCCACGAAGTGACCGATCCGGGCCTTGGCCATCACCGGGATGCTGACGGCGTTGATGATGCCGTCGATCATGTCCGGATCGGACATGCGGCTGACACCGCCCTGGGCACGGATGTCGGCGGGTACCCGCTCCAGCGCCATGACGGCGACGGCGCCGGCGTCCTCGGCGATCTTGGCCTGCTCGGGGGTGACCACGTCCATGATCACGCCGCCCTTCAACATCTCGGCCATGCCGCGCTTGACGCGGGCGGTGCCGGTGACGGGTGCGGTCTGCGGATCAGTGGACACTGACGGAACTCCTCGTAGCCGTGGCGTGCTGGGCGTCCAGTATCCCCGATGCGGCTGCGGAGCCGTTGGGGTGGGTACAGCCGCGCCCGTCCCCGGCCCCCGCGTCGTCGCGTCCGGAGCCGGACGATCAGCGGACCCAGCGCGATTCGGCGGGTTCCGAAGCGACCGGCTTGCCGTCGCCGCGGGTGATCACCAGTCCGCCGGAGCTGACGGTGTACACGGTGGAAGCGCCGTCCCTGCTGTTCACGGCGCGGTAGGTGTCCGCGCCGGACCTGGTGGCCGGGAGCGTCAATCCGCTGTTGTCCCTGGAGGCTCGCGCGCCCCGGTAGGTGTACGAGCCTCCGGAACTGCAGATCACCACCTTGGAACCGGCTCCCGTTCCGGAGGTGAGTATCGCGAGTTCAAGAGTCTCACCGCCGGCGCAGCGCGCCGGGCTCCCGACGAATCCGTAGCCGTCCGTGCCGGGCACCGACGGTGCCGGCGGACTGCTGGTCGTCGTGGTCGGGGCCGCCGAGGTGGTCGCCGGGTCCGTGGTCGACCGACCGTCCGCCGGAGAGGCCGGGGAGGCCTGGGCGGTAGCGGTCACCGTCGCCGTCGTCGCGGCCTCGGTGGTGCCACGACTCTGCGCGAAGACGATGTAGCCGACCACCGCGAGCGCCACCGCCAGGACAGCGACCAGGGCCGTCAGTGCGATCACCCGGCCGTTGCCCTTCCCGCTGCCACGAGGGCCGCTGCCCGGCGGTGGACCGACCGGTCCGGAGTGCGCTGGGCGCGCACTGGCCATCCCCGGCCCGGAATCGCCGTATCCGGGCCCCGCGATCATCGTGGGCATCGTGCCGGGCGGGGGCGTCCGCCGGACCGCGGTCGCGTCCGCCGGGCCCGACGATGCCGGCGTCGCGAGCGCAGCACGGAAGGCGTGCGCGAATTCGGCGTTATCGGCGAACCGGTGCTGCGGCTTCTTCGCCATCGCACGCGCGAAGACCGCGCCCAGCCCGATCGGTAGGCCGCTGAGGCGGGTGGCCGGATCGGGCACCGGCGCCCCCAGGTGCGCCATCATCACCGAGCTGGGTGTGCCCGGTCCGAACGGCGGCGTTCCGGTGAGCAGTTCGAACGCGGTGCAGGCCAATGAGTACTGATCCGCCCGGTGGTCGATCGACTGTCCCTCGATCACCTCGGGCGCGAGGTACGCCATGGTGCCCACGGCGACTCCGGTCGCCGTCAGCGAGCCGGCGTCGTCACTGGCCTTGGCGATGCCGAAGTCCACCAGCTTCACCACCGGCGGGCGGCCCGACCGTGGCGGTTCGAGCAGGATGTTGCCCGGCTTGACATCGCGGTGGGTCAAGCGCCGTTCGGTCCACGCCCAGTCCAGAGCACTTCCCACCTGCTCCACCACCTGCGCGACCGTCTCGGCCGCGAACGGCCCGCGTGTCCGCAGGTGCTGCGCGGCGTCCTCACCGGCCACGTACTCCATCGCCAGCCACAACCGGCCGTCGAACTCGCCTCGGTCGTAGAGGGTCACGATGTTCGGGTGCCGCAGCCCGGCGAGGATGTCCGCTTCGCGCCGGAACCGGGCGACGAACTGCGGATCGCCTCCGAACTGGGGTCCGAGGAGTTTGACCGCGTCCTGGCGCGGCAGCCGCGGGTGCTCCACCAGGAACACCTCGCCCATACCGCCGGCGCCGAGGCGGCGAATCACCCGGTATCCGGAGATCTCCGACGGTTCCATCACGTCTCCCCTGCTCGACTCGCCCCTATTCGACGGAGGTCGGTTCCTCCGGCGCCGTGCCCGCAGCCAGTGCCCGCCGCACCTCGGGCACCAGATCGGCCAGTGCCGCGGGGTACACCGGGTCCGTGAATTCACGGATCTGCTGCTCGGTGCACCAGCGCATCCCGTCCAGGGTGCGACGCTCGAGTTCGGTCCACCCCGACGGTGCCGGATCGAACCTATCGCAGGTCACGGCGAAGAAGTACTCGACGGAGTCGAAGACGACGCCGTCGAAGGTGTACACCGCCTCCCGCCGGTACAGCGGCCCGAGCAACTCCCCCGGTTCGACCGTGCGCCCGGTCTCCTCGTGCAGTTCGCGGGCGGCGGCCGCGGCGAGGTCCTCGCCGGGTTCGACCCCGCCGCCGACGGTGAACCACCAGCCGGCCTCGGGCCGGTCCGGTTGGTGCCCGTGGACCAGCAGCAGAGCGCCGTCGGAGTCGACCACAATGACCCGGGCCGAGATGCGCCGGTCGTCTCCGCGGGCCAGCAGCGCCGGGGGCAGGATCCCGCCGCGGTCGACGATGTCGACGTACCGCGGCATGGGGGCGGTGCCGCCCAGGTGCAGCCATCGGACGAATCGGCGCCCGCGCAGCGCGCGGGTGTCCCGGACGGCGTCGTTGTGGAAGCGGCGTGCCATCGTGACGCGGGTATCGGCGTCGGCGATCTCGGCGACCAGCGTCCGGGGCAGCGTCTCGATGTCGAGGGCGCCGAGCGCGGCCGAGAGCCGGTTCTCCAGGGGTTCGCGATCGGTGGCGGCGGCGTTCGCCGCACGGTCGGCAGCCGCGCGCAGGCTCTTTCCCTGCGCGGCGGGAAGGGTCGCGGCGACGGCGCGCGCCACGGCCGCACGTCGTTCCAGCGCGGCGTCGAGGGCCTGCGCGGACAGATCGACCCGCACGTGCAGCCGATCCAGACGATGCGCGGTCTGGTACGCGATCGCGGCGGCGATCAGCACCACGGCCATGATCAGCCCGATGACCAGCACCGTGGTCGCGGTCAGGTTCAGCACGCCCGGTCCTTTCAGTCGTCGATGCTCACGGCCACGCCCGGAACGGCGACGGTCTCGTACACGCGGATCACCTGCTCGGCCACCACCGACCAGTCGAATCGCCACACCACCTCGGAGGCGCGGGACACCAGTTCGGCGCGGCGCAGATCATCGGCGAGCAACTCGGCCACGGCGTGACCGAGCGCGGCACCGTCGCCCACCGGGAACAGCCTGCCCGCCTCTCCCCTGTCCAACACCCGCTCGAAGGCGTTGAGGTTGCTCGCGACCACGGCTGTTCCGGCGGCCATCGCCTCCACCAGCACGATCCCGAAGCTCTCGCCGCCGAGGTTCGGTGCCACGTACACGTCGGCCGAGCGCAGCGCCGCCGCCTTCTCCTGATCGGTGACCGCACCGAGCAGTTTCAGGTGCCGGGCGTACGGACCGGCGTCGCGGCGCAGCTTCTCCTCGTCGCCGCGGCCGATCACCAACACCTCGACGTCGGGCTGTGCCGCGACGATCGCCGGCAACGCCTCCAGGAACACCGCCATCCCCTTGCGCGGCTCGTCGTACCGGCCCAGGAACAGCACCGTCTTGCCCGGGCGGGGATACCCGGGGAGCGGATCGCCGTCCGCGAAGTGCGCGACGTCCACCCCATTGGGGATCTCGATGGCATCGGAACCGAGCGATTCCATCTGCCAGCGGCGGGCCAGTTCGGAGACGGCGATCTTGCCGCGGATCTTCTCGTGGGAAGGGCGCAGCACGCTCTGGAACATCGAGAGCATCAGCGAGCGCTCGGTGGAGGTGTGGAAGGTGGCCACGATCGGCCCGTCGGCGATGGCCAGGGCCAGCATTCCCAGGCTCGGCGCGTTCGGTTCGTGCACGTGCAGCACGTCGAACTGACCCTCGCGGATCCACCGCCGGAGCCGGGCGAAGGCCACCGGACCGAAGGACAGCCGCGAGACCGAACCGTTGTACGGGATCGCGACGGCCCGGCCGGACGAGGTGACGAAATCGGGGAGCTCCGTCTGCTTCGACGACGGTGTCAGTACCGATACCTGGTGTCCCCTCCCGATCAGCACCCGAGAGAGGTCCACCACGTGCGCCTGCACGCCACCCGCGACGTCGAACGAGTACGGGCAGATCATTCCGATCCGCATCAGCGCACCCCTGAGTCCTCACCCGAAGTGCCCTCCACCCCTGCGCCCGGGCCGTTCGCGGAGGCGGTGTCTCCCAGGATCCGTTCCCGGCGGGCGCTCGACCAGTCGGCCTCCCACAGCGGTTGCAGCATGTGCCAGTCCGCGGGGTGCTCGGCGATGTTCCGCTCGAAGGCCTGCGCCAGCTTCTGGGTGGCGTCGGCGACGCCGCCGGAGACGTCGATCGGTTCCTCGGTCTTGAAGCCCCACTCGTCGCCGACGAACCAGCAGTGCACCGGCAGCAGCGGTGCGCCGGTGTCGATGGCGAGCTTCGCGGGGCCGGCGGGCATCCTGGTGCGTTCGCCGAAGAAGGTCACCGGTACCCCGTGCCGAGCGAGATCGCGTTCCCCGAGCAGGCAGATCGGACGGCCCTGGCGCAGACGGTGCGCGAGCGCCGGCATCGGTGGTTCCTCACCGCCGGAGAGCGGGAAGATCTCGAACCCCAGGGACTCGCGGTACTCGACGAACCTCCGGAACAGCGACTCGGGTTTGAGCCGCTCGGCGACGGTGGCGAAGCTGCCGTACTTCTGCACCAGCCACACCCCGGCCATGTCCCAGTTGCCGCTGTGCGGCAGGGCGAGGACCGCTCCCTTGCCGTCTGCCATGGCCCGGTGGAGGCTGTCGACCTGCACGTACTGATCGAGCTGGGCGCCGAGTTGCGCATGGTCCATCGACGGCAGCCGGAACGATTCGCGCCAGTACCGCGCGTAGGAGCGCGCGGACTGCTCGATCAGGCTCTGCGGAACCGCCTCGGGGGTGGTGCCCAACACCCGGGCGAGGTTCTTGCGCAATTGCACGTTCTCACCGCGGGCACCGAGTCGTCCACCCAGATCGTCGATGAGGAGCTTCGCCGCCGATTCGGGCAGGCGCTTGGTCATCGCCCAGCCGGCCCGGTAGGCGAGGTCGGAGACCTGCTCCTTCGGGGAGATCACTACCGGTCCTCCTCGGTCGTCGCGGTCCGCTGCGGCATCGGCAGCAGTTCGGTGGCGCCGGGCGAGCGCCGCACGGTGAGGGCGCGCTGGACGACGGTGACGATCGACATCGCGGCCAGGAGCCACAGCGCCACGTGCACCGCCCACCACAGCCCGAGGCCGGTGAATCCGGCGCCGACGAGAACGATGATCAGCCGCTCGGGGCGTTCGATCCAGCCCCCGTCGCCGCTGAGTCCGGATGCCTCGGCGCGGGCCTTGGCGTAGCTGATCACCTGCGAGGTGACCAGGCAGATCAAGGCGGCGACCAGTACGTTGTACCGGTTGCCCTCGGTGCTCACCGACCACCAGGCCAGCCCCGCGAAGATCGCACCGTCGGCGACCCGGTCGCAGGTGGCGTCGAGCCAGGCCCCGAACCGGGTGCCGCCGCCGCGAACCCGTGCCATGGCACCGTCGAGCATGTCGAACATGACGAAGAACCAGATCACCATGGCGCCCCAGAACAGCTGGTCCGTGGGGAAGAGCCACAGCGCCGCACCCACCGAGCAGGCGGTTCCGAAGATCGTCACCGCGTCCGGCGTGAGACCGGCCTTGAGCAGGACTTCCGCGATCGGACGAGTGACCTTGGAGACCGCCTCACGACTGAAGATCGCGGACACCTAATCCTCCTCCCACGCCTTCGCCATCAACGCCCGGGTCTGTCCCAGCAGTTGCGGCATCACCTTAGTGCCCGAGAGCACGGTGATGTAGTTCGCGTCGCCGGGCCAGCGGGGAACGATGTGCTGGTGCAGGTGCTCGGCGATCGAGCCGCCGCCGGAACGGCCGAGGTTGAATCCCACGTTGAACGCCGCCGGCCGGGAGATCCGCTTGATCACCCGGATCGTCTTCTGGGTGAGCTTGATCAGTTCGAAGGCCTCGTCGTCGGTGAGGTCCTCCAGTTCGGCCACCTGCCGATAGGGCACCACCATGCAGTGTCCCGGGTTGTAGGGGAACAGGTTGAGCACCACGTAGCAGTACTCGCCGCGGGCCACGATCAGACCGTCCTCGTCGGCCAGCTTGGGAATCTCCAGGAAGGCGGTACTCCCCTCGGGCACGGGTGGTGAATCGACGAGGTACCGCATGCGGTACGGCGTCCACAGCCGCTCGATGGTCTCGTCCCCGTCACCCACACCGAAGTCGGTGTGGGCGCCGCCGTCGGTGGCGTCGGTCATCGATTCCCTCTCTGCGTTCGGTCCGTTCGCCCGGTCAGGACGTGGCGGCGGTGTCCTGTGCCGGCGCCAGCAGCTCCGCGGTCGGCGACTCGTTGCGGCGCGAGTCGACCCATTCGGCGATCCGCTGCACCGCGTCGTCGACGGGTACCTGATTGACCTGGGTTCCGTCGCGGAAGCGGAAGCTGACGGCACCGGCGTCGCGGTCGTGCTCACCGGCGAGCAGCATGAACGGGACCTTCTGCGTGGTGTGGTTGCGGATCTTCTTCTGCATGCGGTCGTCGCTGTGATCGACCTCAGCGCGGATGCCGCGCTTGCGCAGCTCGCGGATCACCGACTCCAGGTGGTCGCCGAACTGGTCGGCGACGGGGATCCCCACGACCTGCTGCGGGGCCAGCCACGCCGGGAAGGCGCCCGCGTAGTGCTCGGTCAGCACGCCGAAGAAGCGCTCGATCGAGCCGAACTTGGCCGAGTGGATCATCACCGGCTGCTTCTTGGTGCCGTCCGCCGCGGTGTACTCGAGGTCGAATCCGGCGGGCTGATTGAAGTCGTACTGGATGGTCGACATCTGCCAGGTACGGCCGATCGCGTCCTTGGCCTGGACGGACACCTTCGGGCCGTAGAAGGCGGCACCGCCCGGATCGGGCACCAATTGCAGCCCCGAGTCCACACACACCTCTTCGAGGATCTGCGTCGCCTCGGCCCACTGCTCGTCCGAGCCGATGAACTTGTCGGAGTCGCCTCGAGTGGAGAGCTCGAGGTAGAAGTCGTTGAGCCCGAAATCACGCAGCAGCCCCAGGATGAAGTCGAGCAGGTGCTTGATCTCGTCCTTGGCCTGCTCGGGGGTGACGTAGCTGTGCGAATCGTCCTGCGCGAACCCCCGCACCCGGGTGAGTCCCTGAATCACGCCGGACTTCTCGTAACGGTAGACGTGCCCGAACTCGAACAGTCGCAGCGGCAACTCGCGGTACGAGCGTCCGCGTGAGCGGAAGATCAGGTTGTGCATGGGGCAGTTCATGGCCTTGAGGTAGTAGTCCTGGCCCTGCTTGGTGATCTCGCCGTCGGCGTTGCGCTCCTCGTCCACGTGCAGTGGCGGGAACATCGTGTCCGAGTAGTACGGCAGGTGCCCCGACAGGTGGAAGAGGTTCTCCTTGGAGATGTGCGGCGTACCGACGTACTCGAAACCGTGCTCGATGTGCTTCGCGCGGACGTAGTCCTCCATCTCGCGCTTGATGATGCCGCCCTTGGGATGGAAGACGGGCAGGCCCGAGCCGAGTTCGTCCGGGAAACTGAACAGGTCCAGTTCGGCACCGAGCTTGCGGTGGTCGCGTTTCTCGGCTTCGGCGAGGAGCTCCAGGTATTCGTCCATCGCCTCGGGCGATTCCCACGCCGTACCGTAGACACGCTGCAGCCCGGCGTTGTTCTGGTCGCCGCGCCAGTAGGCCGCGGAGCTGCGGGTGAGCTTGACCGCGGGGATGTACTTGGTGGTGGGAACGTGCGGCCCCCGGCACAGATCGCCCCATACCCGTTCGCCGGTGCGCGGATTGAGGTTGTCGTAGGCGGTCAGCTCGGCTCCGCCGACCTCCATGATCTCGCTGTCGTCCGCGGAGCCCTTGTCGTCGATGAGTTCGAGCTTGTAGGGCTCACCGGCCAGCTCCGCGCGGGCCTCGTCCTTGGATCCGTAGACCCGGCGGCTGAACCTCTGCCCCGCCTTGATGATCTGCTTCATCTTCTTCTCGAGGCCCTTGAGGTCCTCGGGGGTGAAGGGTTCGGCCACATCGAAGTCGTAGTAGAAGCCGTCCTTGATGGGCGGACCGATACCGAGCTTGGTGCCGGGGAACCCGTCCTGCACGGCCTGCGCGAGCACGTGCGCCGCCGAATGCCGGATCACACTGCGCCCGTCCTCCGTGTTCGCGGCGACGGTCTCGACCTCGGTATCGGTCTCGGGCGCCCAACTGAGGTCCTTCAGGGTGCCGTCGGCGGTCTTCACCACGACGACGGCTTCCGGGCCCTTGTTGGGAAGGTCGAGTTCGCGCATGGCTGCCCCGGCGGCGATTCCGGCCGGGACGACGAAGGTGGTGCTCACAGTGCTCCTAGTCATGTAGCGGGCGGCATACCTGGCCGCACGCGGTTATCAGTGATACCGATCCTATCGGTCGGTGCACCGGAACCGGAGCGGAGGCGCCGGTGCGCTCCTCGCTGTGCTGCACCGGCCGCCGGAAGCGCGTTTCACCATTGCAGCAGAACCATTTATCCCATTCTTGCAATCGCTATTGCAGCGCCAAGAAGTTGATATGAATACACCTGTTGTCCATCCGTACTCGATCGCAAAGTGATTGGCCGATTCCCTCACGGCCCCATACTGTTTCGCTACCGCCGGGTAACTCTCGCGGGTTCGAAAAATTTCTTGAAAAAGGTCTCGGAAAAGATCGGCAGCCATGCTAACTTTAGGACACCCAGGAGATGCACAGCTGCCACTACGAACCCTCACAGAGAGCAGAGGAGTCGCAGCTTCTCCGGGAACCCCCTTCCAATCGGCGCACTCGCGTGAGTCTCGCCGTACCTTCATGAATCGGAGGTCATTCATGTCCACCATCTCGTCCCGCCATGCCCGAAAGACGTTGCGCCGCACCGCTGCCACCGCTACAGCAGTCGCCGCAGTCACTGCGCTGACGGTCTCCGCGCCGGGCACTGCGAACGCCGCACCGACCGGCAACCCGCAGATCGACGCGGTCCTCGCTGCCGCCCCGCTGCTCCCCGGCGGAGTCCCGATCGCGGTCCTCCCTCAGGCGGCACCGCAGATCAACAAGGGTGTCGCGGCCTGGAACGGGATTCCCGTCGTCGGCGGCCTCATTCCGTTGTCCAACACCGCCGGCGCCGTCGTGGCACTGCCGCCGCTGTTCCCGTACGCACCCGCCCCCGGTTGGGCCGGAGCCGGATACCAGAACGTGTTCACCGCGGGCGCTCCGCTCGGCCTCGGCGGCCTGAGCAACACCACCTTCGGTCTGATCGGCGCCGGCCCCGGCGGCGTGGGGAGCATCGGTGGCAATAACACCACCCTGAGCGGCCCGCTCGGAACGGCCCTCGGGCTGCAGACCTCGCTGAGCGCGGTCACAGGTCTCGACGGAAACACCACGTGGACACCGTCGCTCGGTCTGGGCGGAACCGCCCCGCTGGGCCTCGGCGGCCTCACCACGAAGATCGTGCCGGTCAGTGTGAAGTACGGCCCGAACACGTTCATCGTGGGCCTGCCGGTGATCGACCTCGGCATCGCGAGCCCGCTCGGCGGGGGGAACCTGGCACTGAACCTCGGCCAGGTCGGGTTCCAGAACGGTCAGCTGGTCGTGGTGACGCCGAGCCTCACCGGCACGCTCACCACGCCGCTGGTCAACGGTGCACTCGGCGTCACGCCGGGCACGGTGAAGGTCGGCACCGGCGGGGTCACCGTCGACGCGCCGGACGTCGTCGGCACGGTGAACGTCGCGAACGTCGTGACCGCCGGGGGCAAGGTCGACGGTGGCGGTGCCAGCGTCACCCCGGCAGGCGTCTCGGTCACCGGCCCGACGGTGGACACCAAGGTCACCACACCGGTTGCGAGCGCCTCGGTCTCGGCCACCACCGGAAGCGGTAAGGCCGCCGCGACGGGTGTTTCGGCGACCGGCCCGACGGCCGACGTCAAGGCCGTCACCCCGGTCGCCAGCGCCAGCGCGAACGTCGACGGCGGGAAGGCGAGCGTCGGAACCAACGGCACCGTCTCCGCGACCGGTCCGAGCGCCAAGGCTGAGGCCACGACTCCGGTCGGCGGCGGAAGCGGCCATGCGGAGACGGGCAGCGCGACCGTCAGCCCGAGCACCGGTACGGCTTCGGTGACCGGCCCGTCGGCGGGCGCCGAGGTGAACACCCCGGTCACCGGCAGCCACGGCGTCGAGGCCGACACCGGTTCGGCGACCGCCGGCTCGGGCGGTGTGACCGTCACCGATACCCCGTCGGTCGACGTGCACTGATCGACACACTCCGATCCGAGAACCGCCGATGGCGGCCAGGACCACCGGGTCCTGGCCGTCATCGGTCTTTCACTGAGGTACCTGTTGCTGCACAATCGATCTCAACTGAGCCGCTCGAGCCGCCGTTGCGGGGTCTGCCTCGGACAGCTCAGGCACTTCTCGCAGTCCGCACAGAGGTAGAGCAGGCAGCACGAGCCCCGACGAACCACGGTGCCCCGCCCTGGAACCTGCTCGAACCGCGCCGACGGTGCCGCCGGACCGCATGCTCGCAGGAGCTCGTCCGCGGCGTCCTGCGGATCATCACGCAGCAAGGCGGCGGAGGCGATCGAGTCGGTGCCGATCGCCCACAGTGCCCGCTCCGAGGCGTCCGCGGCCTGCGCGACGGCGGGGATCAGGGTGTGGAAGGCGCTCGCCAGCGCTCGCTCGGGCCGGCTCGACGGGCCGCTCTCCCCCAACTGAGGCCAGCCGCCGGGCCCGGAACGGATCGGTACTGCGGCGGCGTCCCCGCCGTTGACGGCGAGCCGGGCGAGCCCTCCGGAGAGCGCATACCAGTACAGGATCGCAGCGGTACGCCGGTCCGGTGCGGCCATCGCCCGGCGCAACGCATCGATCTGCTCGCGCATCAACCCAGCAGTGGACTCGCCAGCCACGACCAGTGGATGCCCACCCAGCCGCCGAACATCTTCGCCGCCCCGAGCAACCAGACGGTGAGCAGGACGATCGCGCAGGTTCCCGCGGCGAAGGCGAGCTTGACCGCGACGTGCTGCCCCGCGAGCCACTGCGCGAACCGGTCGTAGCGCTCCCGCGCGTACCGCAGCAGACGGTGCGCCCACTCGAACTCGGTGGCGAGGATGCCCAGGCCGGCGAACACGATCAACCATCCCGGACCGGGGTACGGAATGGCGATGATGCCGGCGATGAGTACGAGGCCGCCGACCACGCCGACCGCGATCCGCCAGGCCAGGTGGCCGTGCCGGGTGGACTTGATCTTCTCGCGCCACCCCCGCAGGCCCGTCTGACGTTCGGGCTCGGTGGTGTCGGTGCGCTGGTCGGACATGGGTTCCAGGGTACCGACCTCCGGACCGTCGTTCCGCTCCGCGATCATCGCCTCGGCGATCCGACACACCTCAAGAACGAAGAAGACGGGCCGGGTATGAGATCACCCCGCCGATCAGTGTCGTGGTTGCCGGTCTCCCAGGGGAAGCGCACCGCGCACGTAATCGAGCTGATCCTTGCGGGTCGCGGGCGTGCTCTGCGTGCCCTCCAGCGCGGTGTTGCAGCGGATCGAACGGATCTTCCTGGTCCGCCGCTGAGCCTTCTCCAACTCCGTGACGGGGTCACCTCCTGGTTCCTCCAGGATAGTCCTTGGCCCTGTCACGCAGCTGAGGAACACGGCCCTGTCGAACAGACGGTCCCCACCAGCGACTCAAGCCCTGACCAATCTGGCCAGGCTTCATCGTTAGCCTCGGCCAACACTTGTCGGCCTGCGGGCTCGCTACTCGCGTTGGACACGGGGGGCGCACCTCGTTGGCACCTCGAACCGACCCGCAGACGAAAGGAAACCGCCTGTCACCAGGCGGTTTCTCGGTGGTCCTAGCTGGGATCGAACCAGCGACCTTCCCCGTGTGAAGGGGACGCTCTCCCACTGAGCCATAGGACCGAACGCGCGCCCGACCTCCTGTTACCAGCGGGTCGAACGAGAGAGAACACTAACACGACCGCTGAGCGAAAGGGTAATCGGGTACCCCACCAGCGACTACGGTGGATACCGGTTCGTCAACGAGACGCGGAGCGCCCCACAGGCATCGACGCTGCCCCGTCGAACACAGGGTGACCTGCCGATTTGGCAGAGCGCGCGGTGTTCACGTAGTGTTCTCTCTCGCACCGGAAAGGCGCCCACAGCGCCGGTCCGGAGTGATTGCGGATGTAGCGCAGCTGGTAGCGCATCACCTTGCCAAGGTGAGGGTCGCGGGTTCGAATCCCGTCATCCGCTCGAAGTGGACTTACCGTGGCGGTGTGGCCGAGTGGTGAGGCAACGGCCTGCAAAGCCGTGCACACGGGTTCGATTCCCGTCGCCGCCTCCAACACGCTCAGCCACTCCCGCAACGGAGCGGCTGAGCATCCACTTCACAAGTGAGCGCGATTAGCTCAGTGGGAGAGCGCTTCCCTGACACGGAAGAGGTCACTGGTTCAATCCCAGTATCGCGCACCATGAAACCCCCTGTCCGCAGGGGGTTTCGTGCATCGCGAGCCCGACTCGTGATGCACGCGGATGTAGCGCAGCTGGTAGCGCATCACCTTGCCAAGGTGAGGGTCGCGGGTTCGAATCCCGTCATCCGCTCCAGGAGCCCCGGTCGCGAACGCGGCCGGGGCTTCAGCCATTTCGAGAGCTGTTCCGCCCGGTCGGGCCGAACCCACCGGTACCGACGGGGCCGGCATCGACCCGCGTCAGCGCGTTCGTGCACCGAGAGGGGATACTGGACCCATGACCACCGGAACCGGACACGAGCACCATCACGGGTACATGTCCGACAAGGATGAATACCTCAAGCGGCTGCGGCGCATCGAGGGCCAGGCTCGCGGACTCCAGCGGATGGTCGAGGAGGAGAAGTACTGCATCGACATCCTCACCCAGGTCTCAGCCATGACCAAGGCCCTGCAGGCCGTGGCCCTCGGCCTGTTGGAGGACCACCTCGGACACTGTGTGGTCGACGCCGCGCGCTCCGGTGACGACGAGGCCACCACCGCGAAGATCAAGGAAGCCTCCGACGCGATCGCCCGCTTCACCCGCTGAGCTCGCGACGGCGACACCCTCCGCAGTACCGCCGCAGTACCCACCGAATTCCCGGAGACCGTAATAGTTGAAAACGCTACATCGATCTCCATGCACCGGAGTACACTGATACTTGCCAGTGGCGTGAGACCTGTCTCACACGCCGGTACCCTCACCCTGCACACCCGCCCGGCCCACACGCCACCGGGCGGGTGTCGGTGTCTAGGGACTCACTGACGGACTAGTCGACCTCGGCGGACGCGAAGCGCGAGAGCGCCAACAGCCGAGACGTGGCCCGCAGGTACTTCTTGCGGTACCCACCCGCCACCATCTCCGGGGTGAAGATCTCATCCAGCTTCGCCCCGGACACCAGCACCGGGATACCGGCGTCGTACAGCCGGTCGGCGAGCACCACGATGCGCAGCGCCACCGTCTGGTTGTCGGCCGGGTGAACACCACTGATGCACACCTTGGAGATCCCGTCCACCAGTTGCTTGTACCGCGACGGGTGCAGCTTCGACAGGTGCTCGGACAGTGCATCGAAGGTGTCGAGAGTCGCCGCCGGATCGGCCTCGGCGATCGCCGTCAACTCCGCGTCGGTGAGCGGGTCCGGTGCCGGCGGCAGATCCCGGTGCCGGTAGTCCGGACCGTCGACCCGGATCGTCTGGAACACCGAGCTGAGCTTGTTGATCTCGCGCAGGAAGTCCTGTGCCGCGAACCGGCCCTCCCCCAGCTGCCCGGGCAGAGTGTTCGAAGTCGCCACGATCGACACACCCCGCGCCGACAGCTCCGTCAGCAACCGCGACATCACCATCGTGTCGCCGGGATCGTCGAGCTCGAACTCGTCGATGCACAGCACCGAGTGGTCGGCGAGGTACTCGATGCACCGGTTGAAGCCCAGGGCGCCCACCAGGTGCGTGTACTCGACGAACGTTCCGAACGACTTGGGCGCCGGCACGCTGTGGAAGATCGATGCCAGGAGGTGGGTCTTACCCACACCGAAACCGCCGTCGAGGTACAGGCCCACGCCGTGCGGCGGCGTGTTCTTGCGCCCGAACAGGCCCTTCTTGTTCCGCTGTTTGGACAGCTTGTTCACATCCGCCACGAACTGCCGGCCCGCACCGACCGCCGCGGCCTGGCTGGGCTCGTTCGGGTCCGGGATGTACGACTCGAAGCTCACCTCGCTGAACATCTCCGGCGGAACGAGCTGCTCCACCATCTGCTCCGGCGTCACCGTCGGATTGCGATCCACGAGATGCAAGGTCATGAGTAGTGATCGTATCCGCTGGTCCATGATGTTCCGAATGACGCGCTACCGTCGTGACGTGATCGAACCCCTGCCGCCCGACGATGCCGACCTGGCGCGCCTGTACCGGCACCCGGTTCCGGACCGCGGCGGATACGTGCGGGCCAACATGATCTCCTCGCTCGACGGCAGTGCCACCTCCGCGGGGCGATCGGGCGGTCTCGGCGGCGACGGTGACCGGCGCCTGTTCCGCGCCCTGCGCGCGGACGCCGACGTGGTCCTGGTCGGAGCGCAGACGGTGCGCGAGGAGGACTACTGCACTCCTGACCACCCGGCACTGGCGATCGTCACCCGCGGACGGATCGAACGAACCGGCCGCCTGTACCCCGACGGTGGCCCCGCGCCGATCGTGTACTCCGGCGGCGGTCAATCGGTGGATCTGTGCGAGGTGGTCGCCGACCTGCAGCGCCGCGGACTGCGCCGCATCCTCACCGAGGGCGGCCCCGGTCTGCTCGGGGCCCTCCTCGCGGCCGACCTGGTCGACGAGCTGTGCCTCACCATTGCACCGATGATCGTCGGCGGCACCGGCCGGCGCATCGTCACCGGCACCGACCTGTCCGGGCGGCACTGTACCCGTGGTCCGGTGCTGGGCGACGAGGACGGCTACCTCTACACGCGGTGGCGGCGCTGACCGGCCACGCCGGTCCCGATCGTTACTGTGAACACCATGCCGCGCACCCGACTGTTCACCGCGGGCGTCGTCACCGTCGCCCTCGGTCTGGCCGTGTCCGCCTGCGTCCCGGCGCCCGCCCCCACTCCCGATTACGTGACGGACTTCGGGAAGGGCGGTGGGGCCGCACGGTCGTCGGCCGCGCCGGAGGCCACCGGCCCGCAGTGGAGGGCGGCCGCGAAGGATCCGCTGTCCTGGCAGGACTGCACCGACCGGGTCACCGCTCGGTACGGTGCCGCCCCGGCGGCCAATGCGACGCTGCAGTGCGCCTCCCTGCCCGTGCGGGTCGGTTCCTCCGACTCCCCCATCCAGATCTCGGTCACCCGCGCCCGGGTGCCCGGTACCCCGGACGACGCCGCACCCCTGATCCTGGTGGGCGGCACCGAGTTCACCGGGCAGCGCGCACTCGCCACCCTCGCTTCCGGTGACTCCCCGCTGCTCGCCGGTCGCCCGGTCGTGGCCGTGGACCGCCGCGGTATCGGCGCTTCGGCGCCGTTGAGCTGCCGCACCGACGCCCAGCGTGCGGTTCTGCGCAGCGGCGGACCGGCGAACGCCGATCTCGCAGCCCGGCTCACCAGGATCGATGAGGCGGCGTTGCAGGCCGCGCAGCAGTGCGGTGACACCTACCCCACCCTCGCCTCGGACTACACCGCCGCAGCAGCAGCTGCCGATCTGGAGGTCCTGCGGACCGCGTGGGACGTACCGGCGCTGGGACTGCTCGCCGTCGGTGACGGCTCGATCACCGCGCTCGCCTATGCCGCTGCGCATCCGCAGCAGGTGGCGCGGCTGATCCTGGACTCCCCCGTGCGCTACAACGCCACCGAGGTGCAGCGCACCGAGGACGCCGCGAAGGGCACCTCGGCGACGGTCGACGCGTTCACCACGCAGTGCGGCCCCGGTTGCGCCCTCGGCGCCGACCCGGCCGGCGCCGTCCGCGATCTGATCGACCGTGCTGCGAGCGGCCGGCTGTCACCGTTCACCGATACCGACCTGCGCCGGGCGGTGGTGCTGACCCTCGGGATCGGTCCCGGCGACCGGGAAGCACGGATCACCCGGCTGGCCACGGCTCTGCAGGCGGCGCGCAGCTCCGACCCCGAGCCGCTGCGCGCGTTGCTGCGGTCCGCGGACGACGCCCTGAGCAGCGACGGCCAGTACATCGGACGATGCTCGGACTCGGTGACCCGGGCAGCGGGCGACCAGATCAAGAGCTCCGCGCAGAAGTGGGGTCAGCAGTACCGCCTCGGCGCCGCGAGTGCCCTGGTACCGGCCGCGTGCGGCTCGTTCCCGGCCGTCACCGCACCTCCGGCGCTGACCCCGCTGGAGGTTCCTGCGGTGATCGCCACCTCCGCCGCCGATCCACTGACCTCCCGGGACGCCCTCGAAACACTCGCCGGGCAGCTGACCGTCGCCGGTGCCCGGCCTTCGAACATCACCTGGGCGGGCATGGGCGACGGTGCCGTGGTCCGCTCGTCGTGTGTCCAGAAGGCCCTGATCGGCCATCTCGGTGATCTGCGGCCGCCGTCCAGCCGGGCCTGCCCGGCCTGAGCGCCGGCGTTGGGTACGGTCTATCCGTGTCAGTCGCACTTGCTCGGATGAAATCCGACCCGGTTCTCGTGGTGAAGGCCATCCTCTGGCCGCTCGCCATACTCACCCTGCTGCAGCGCTTGATCGTGCTGGTGCCGAACCGGGCGAAGACCGACGACTTCACCACCGTGTACACGGCGGCCGTGCGGTTCCTGCGCAACGAGCCGGTGTACGTGGAGAACTACGACACCGTCGACCCGCACTACCTGTACCCGCCGTCGGGAACGCTGCTGATGGCGCCGTTCGGGTACTTCGATCCGGAGACCTCCCGGTACATCTTCGTGGCGCTGAGCACGATCGCCCTGCTGGTGGCGCTGTACGTGCTGATCCGGATGTTCGGCTACGGCCTGAACTCCGTGGTGGCGCCGGCGGTGCTGTTCTTCGCGGTCACCACCGAGGCGGTCACCAGCACCCTGGTGTACACGAACTTCAACTGCTTCGTGCTGCTCGCCGAGGTGGTCGGAATGGCCCTGCTGCTCAAGCGCAAGGACCTGTGGGCGGGCATCCCGCTGGGACTGTCGTTCGCGGTGAAACCCCTGCTCGCGGTGATGCTGGTGCTGATCGTGGTGAACCGGCAGTGGAAGGCGCTGATCACGGCGCTCGGAGTGCCGCTGCTGCTGATGATCGCCGGTACCGCGCTCTCGGCCGATCCGCGGAACTTCATCGACCGCACCTATCCGTACCTGGGTGCCGCTCGTGACTACTACAACAGCTCGATCAAGGGCAATGCCACCTACTTCGGTCTGCCCGACTGGCTGGAGCTGGCGCTGCGGGCGGCGATCGTGGTGATGAGCGCGGTCACCCTGTGGCTGCTGTGGCGCTACTACCGCACCAGCAACGAACTGCTGTGGCTGACCACCTCGACCGGTGTGCTGCTGACCATGTCCTGGCTGGTGGGCTCGCTGGGCCAGGGCTACTACTCGATGCTGCTGTTCCCGATGCTGATGACGGTCGTCTACCGCAGTTCGGTGATGGGCAACTGGGTCTCCTGGGTGGCCGTCTACGGCTTCCTCAGTTACGACTTCTGGCTCTCCGGGAAATGGCCGGCCCTCGGCCGCGCGATGGCCTACCTCAAGAGCACACTCGGCTGGTCGCTGCTGATCATCGTTCCGTTCTGCGTGCTGCTGTTCCGCTACCTCGACGCCCGCGCCGAGAACCGCCTGGATCAGGGCATCGACCGGCCGCTGCCGCCGGAGCAGGACGCCGGCTCCGGCCCCGGCCGGGAACCCCGCGGGAAGGACCTGGCACCCTCGGACACCCGCGGTTAGCGTGGAGGGCATGAGTGATGCCCGGCCCACACTGCGACTGACCGAATCCGAGTGGCGCCGGCGGCTCACCGACGCCGAGTACCGCGTGCTGCGGCAGGCCGGTACCGAGGCGCCGTACACCGGTGAGTACACCGACACCACCACGGCCGGCGTCTACCGGTGCCGCGCCTGCGGCGAGGAGTTGTTCCGCTCCGACGCGAAGTTCGAATCACACTGCGGCTGGCCGTCGTTCTTCTCCCCGCTCGCCGGCGAGAAGGTGATCGAGCGGGTCGATACCTCACTCGGCATGAAGCGGGTCGAGGTGCTGTGCGCGACGTGCGGCAGCCACCTCGGACACGTCTTCGAGGGCGAGGGCTACGACACCCCCACCGACCTTCGGTACTGCATCAACTCGATCAGTATGCGGCTCGAACCCGACCAGGACGCCGGGCGCTAGCGGCGCACGCCACCGGCGATCACGGTAGCGCGGTGATCAGTTCACGCACCGGCATCCGCGGTCCGGAGAAGAACGGCGTCTCCTCCCGGGTGTGCATCCGGGCCTCGGTGGCGCGCAGTTCCCGCATCAGGTCGACGATGCGGTGCATCTCGGGCGCCTCGAAGGCCAGCAGCCACTCGTAATCGCCGAGCGCAAACGCCGGCACGGTGTTCGCGCGGACATCCGGGAATCCGCGGGCCTTGCGGCCGTGGTCGGCGAGCATCTGACGCCGCTCGTCGTCGGGAAGCAGGTACCACTGGAGGCTGCGCACGAACGGGTAGACGCAGATGTACGCGCCCGGCTCCTCCCCCGCGAGGAAGGCCGGGATGTGGCTCTTGTTGAACTCGGCCGGACGGTGCAGCGCCGCGTTCGACCACACCGGATCGGCTGCGCGGCCCAGATCGGTGCTGCGCCGGAACTCGTTGTACGCCGCCTGCAGGTCCTCCAGCCGCTCGGCGTGCCACCAGATCATGAAGTCGGCATCGGCGCGCATCCCGGCCACGTTGTACACGCCGCGGACCACCAGATCCCCCTCTTGGATCCGGGCGAAGAAGTCCTCGGCCTGCTGCGCGGCGGCGGCCCGCTGCTCCTCGTCGCCGAGCTCACCCGGCGAGATCGCGAACACCGAGAACATGACGTAGCGAACGGTGGAGTTGAGCTCTGCGTAATCGAGTCTGGCCATGGTTCCATCCTGCCAGGCGGCCGGTCCGCCGAATCGGGCGGCTCGGCTAGCCGGACAGGTCCGCCAGCACCTGCGCCAC
The DNA here is from genome assembly GCF_054780975.1 of Tsukamurella serpentis. Classification (NCBI taxonomy): domain Bacteria; kingdom Bacillati; phylum Actinomycetota; class Actinomycetes; order Mycobacteriales; family Tsukamurellaceae; genus Tsukamurella; species Tsukamurella serpentis. The sequence continues at coordinate 243,560 of NZ_BAAGVH010000001.1, read as the reverse complement.
CGCCGATTCGGCGCGAGCGATGCACGCCGGAACACCGACACCGTCGAAGTAGGCGCCGGCCAGCGCGAGACCGCGCGGGGTGGCCTGTTCGATCGCGGTGAGAGTGTCCCGATGCCCGGGCAGGTACACCGGAATGCCCTCGTACCAGCGCTGCACATGGCTCGCCACGGGCTCGGCGTCGATGCCGAGCATGAACGCGAGGTCTTCCCGGGCCGCGGCGATCAACCCGGCGTCCAGATCGTCGACGATGCGGCTGACGCCGAGCCGCCCGAAGGACAGTCGCACGGTGCCGTCCGGCAGGTGGTCCCACTTGCGTCCGGAGAGGGTGAGGGCCTTCGCGCTGACCTGCTCCCGACTGGCCACCAGGATCCCGGACAGGTCAGGTAGTTCCACGTTCTCGGGCAGCCGGAAGGTCACCAGCGCGGAGCTCGCCGCCGGGATCTTCGACACCGCCGCCCCCAGGTCGGGCAGGTGCTGTCCGACGAGGCGGGCGACCTGCGGCGCGGGTACCGCCAGTACCACGGCGTCGAAGCCGGACCCGCGCACGTTCCACCCGGGCCGGACCTCCGGCACCGGAGCGCCGAGCTGGATCCGGTCACCGAGGCGCTCCACCAGGGCGTCGAGAAGCTGCTGGTAGCCACCGCGGAAGGTGCCGAACACCGGGGTGTCGTCCGGCTCGCCCAGGGTCTCGACGACCGCCTCGCTCAGCGACACCGCTCCGGCGTCCAGCCGCTCGGCCAGCGCGGGCAGTGCGGCACGGACCGAGACGTCGTCGGCGTGGGCGGCGTACACCCCGGAGACCATCGGATCGACGCTGCGCTCGACCACCTCGTCGCCGAATCGCGAGCGCACCAGGGCGCCGAGCGAGGCGTCCGAACCGGCGGCCCAGCGCAGTGGGATCTGCACCTCCTCCGCGTCGACGGGGATGCCGAGCAGGGTCCGGCCGAAGGTCGAGCGCACCGCACCGTCGGCGAACAGCGCCGGGCGGCGTCCGGCCGGAACCACCAGCGAATCGGCGAGCCCCAGCTCGGCGGCGAGATCGAGCACTTCGGGCCGGCGGCGCACGAAGGCCTCCGCACCGACGTCGACCCGTTCGCCACCGATCATCTCCGAGCGGAGTTTGCCGCCCACTCGGCTCCCGGATTCGAACACCGTCACCCGGGCGCCGGCCTGCTGCAGGCGCAGCGCGGCGATCAGTCCCGAGATTCCCGCCCCGACGACGGCCACGTTGCTCATAGCGAATGCACCAATCCGACGACCCTGGTGAGCACGTCCGGGTCGGTGTTGGGAAGGACCCCGTGCCCGAGGTTGAAGACATGCCCGGTCGCTCCGGCGGCGCGCGCCGCGTCGGCCTCCGCGACGACCCGCTTGACCTGCGTTTCGACGGTGCCCCGATCGGCCATCAGGGTGGCCGGGTCCAGGTTGCCCTGGAGCGCCTTGCCGGGGCCGACGCGACGTGCGGCCTCGTCGAGCGGCACTCGCCAGTCGACACCCACCACGTCGGCGCCGACCCGGCCCATCGCACCGAGCAGTTCCCCGGTTCCGACCCCGAAATGGAAGCTCGGCAGTGTCGGCGCGCTCTCGCGCAGCGCGTCGAAGACCCGCTGCGAGTGGGGCGCCACGTACTCCTGGTAGTCGGCCAGGGAGAGGGCTCCGGCCCACGAATCGAACAGTTGGAAGGCCTGAGCGCCCGCCCGGGCCTGGACCGTGAGGAAGGTGATCGCCAGATCGGCCAGCTTGCCCAGCAGCGCGTGCCAGGTCGCGGGGTCGGAGTACATCAGCGCCTTGGTGCGCTCGTGGTTGCGACTCGGTCCACCTTCCACCAGGTACGACGCCAGGGTGAAGGGAGCACCTGCGAATCCGATGAGTGCCACACCCGCGGGGAGTTCACCGCGCAGCAGGCGCACCGCCTCGGCCACCGGCTCGACCTGCTCGGGGTCGAGGACGGGCATCGCGTCGACCGCGGCCGCGTCCCGGACCGGGTGTTCGATCACCGGGCCGATGCCGCTGACGATGTCCAGGTCGATCCCCGCGGCCTTGAGCGGCACCACGATGTCGGAGAACAGGATCGCCGCGTCCGTGTCGTGCCGCCGCACCGGCTGCAGGGTGATCTCACACACCAGATCGGGGCGGAAGCAGGACTGCAGCATGCCGATGCCCTCGCGCACCTTGCGGTACTCGGGCAGCGATCGCCCCGCCTGTCGCATGAACCACACCGGGCGCCGGGACGGGGTCCGCCCGTTCGCGGCGTCGAGCAGCGGATACGCGGTGGCGTCATCACTGGACGGCTCGAACTTCTCAATCATCGCTCACGATCATGTCATGGCCGTCCGGGACCGCGGCCGCTGCCTGCGGCGCGCCTCCCCCGTACTCGCTCCCGAAGCGGCTACGGTCACGATTTGTGAGTCAACCTGGAACGAGTGACGACGAGGCGGGCCGCGGTGCGCGACAGCGCGGCGCCGACCCGGAGCCGTTCCGTGTCGCCGTCGAGTCCCTGCACACGGCGTCGGTGCGACCCGAGATCGAGATCGGTTCGATCCGTCCGCCGCAGCGTCTGGCGCCCTACAGCTACGCCCTGGGCGCCGAGGTGCGCGCCCCCGAGACCGATGTGGTCCCCGAGTACTCCGACGGTGAGACCTTCGGCCGGCTGATCCTGCTCTACGATCCGCACGGTCACGAGGCGTGGAACGGCATGATGCGCCTGGTGGCGTACGTCCAGTCCGAGGTGGACGAGTCGCTGGCATCGGATCCGCTGCTGCCCGAGGTGGCGTGGAGCTGGTTGACCGATTCGCTCGCCGACCGCGGCCAGGACGTGACGGCCCTCGGCGGCACGGTCACCGCCACCGCCTCGGTCCGGTACGGCGACATCGCCGGCCCGCCGCGAGCGCACCAGCTCGAACTGCGTGCCTCGTGGACCCCGCTGGGTGAGGATCTCGGAGGGCACGTCGAGGCCTTCTGCTCGGTACTGGAGACCGCTGCCGGACTGCCTCCGGCCGGTGTCACCCGCCTCGGCTCGGACTAGGCCCGTCGGCGTGTCCAAAGCCGCACCGGAGCCGGTGCCCGGAATCCCCCTCACCGAGCCCTATGACGGGGTCCCCGAGCCGCTGACCACTGTCGCCGAGTTCGCCGCGTGCGCCGAGAGCCTCCGCCGCGGCCGGGGCCCGGTGGCACTCGACACCGAGCGAGCCTCCGGCTTCACGTACTCGTCGCGGGCGTACCTGATCCAGATCAAACGCACCGGTTCGGGCCTGTTCCTGCTGGACCCGATCCACGAACCGGAGGGCCTGGCTCCGGTGATCGAGGCGCTGCGCGGCACCGAATGGGTGCTGCACGCCGCCGATCAGGACCTGCCCTGCCTGCGTGACGACGGTTTCGTCTGCGACGAGCTGTTCGACACCGAACTCGCGGGACGCCTCCTCGGAGAGCCGCGGGTGAATCTGGCCGCGATGACCTCGGAGTTCACCGGCTACTCGTTGGCGAAGGGGCACGGCGCCGCGGACTGGAGCACCCGCCCGCTCCCGCACGACTGGCTGAATTACGCGGCACTCGATGTCGAGGTGCTGGTGGACCTGCGGGACGAGGCCCGTCAGCGGCTCGACGAAGCGGGCAAGCTCGACTGGGCCGTCGAGGAGTTCGAGTACGCCCGCACACGTCCTGATCCGGCGCCCCGGTCCGACCCCTGGCGCCGGCTGTCCGGGATCAGCACCCTGCGCACCCGCCGGCAGCTCGCGTGCGCGCGGGAACTGTGGCACGCGCGCGACGAGATGGCCGAACGGCGCAACGTGGCGCCCGGCCGAACCCTTCCGGATGCGGCCATCGTCAACGCGGCGGCGAAGAACCCGTCGTCGGAGGCAGAGCTGATCGCACTACCGGTCTTCGGCGGGCCGCGGATGCGGCACTCGGCGAAGAAGTGGATGGCGGCGATCCGTCGCGCCAACGAACTACCGGATGCCGAACTGCCTCCGCTGCACGGCCCCCGCAACGGGGTGCCCGCGGGAAACCGGTGGGCCCGGTCGAATCCGGAAGCCGCCGAGCGCTTGGCCGCGGTGCGCGGCGCCCTCGCCGTGATCTCCGAGGAAGTCTCGGTCCCGGTGGAGAACCTACTGCCACCCGACGCGGTCCGGCAGCTGTGCTGGGACGGCACGGCACGCGGCACCGGGCAGGTCGACGATGCACTGGCCGGGTCGGGTGCCCGTGCCTGGCAGCGCCGGCTGACGGTACCGGCCGTCGCCGACGCGATCGCGCGATAGCGGCGCCCGGCTCAGCGGCTCGGTGCGCGGCTGACGATCTGCTGCGGCTGCTTCGGCCCGTTGACCGCGCCGTTGGTGACCGCCGCCGGTGCGCAGGCGGTGATCCATCCGGTGATCCGGAAGGCGATCTCCGACGGGGTGAGGCCCAGTTCGGTGAGGATCTGTCCACGCGAGGCGTGGTCGAGGAATCGCTGTTCGATTCCGAGCACCCGGGTGGGGACATCCACGTCGGCGCGCTGCAGTTCCGCGGTGACCGCAGCGCCGATACCGCCGGCGACCCCGCAGTCCTCGACGGTGACGACGAGGTGGTGGGTGCGGGCGAGTTCGACCACGGACCCGGGCACCGGGAGCACCCACCGCGGATCGACGACGGTGGCGGTGATCCCCTGGTCCCGCAGCCGCGCGGCCACGTCGACGGCGGTGTGCGCGAACGGGCCGACCGCCACCAGCAGCACGTCCGCACCGGCATCGGGGCCGGCGTTCTCGACCAGCACATCGACACCGTCGGGGAGACGGCGCACGGCGTCCAGATCCGCCGGGACCGCCCCCTTGGGATACCGGACCAGGGTCGGAGCGTCGTCGACGGCCAGGGCCTCGGCGAACTCCTCCCGCAACCGGGAGGCGTCACGCGGCACCGCGGCCCGCAGGCCGGGAACGATCGCGGCCAGCGAGAGGTCCCACATACCGTGATGGCTGGCACCGTCCGGACCGGTGACACCGGAACGGTCCAGGACCACGGTGACGCCCTGCCGGAGCAGCGCCACGTCCATCAGCAGCTGGTCGAAGGCGCGGTTGAGGAAGGTCGAGTACAGCGCGACCACCGGGTGCATACCGCCCAGTGCCAGGCCCGCCGCGGAGGTGAGCGCGTGCTGCTCGGCGATGCCCACGTCGAAGATCCGGTCGGGGAACTTCCGGCCGAACTCCGCCACTCCGGTGGGCTCGGCCATCGCGCCGGTGATCGCCACCACGTCGGGACGCTGCTCACCGTGCGCGATCAGCTCCTCGGAGAAGACCGAGGTCCAGTCGGCGACGCCGCCACCGCCGACGGGGACGCCGGTGGCCGGGTCGATCACGCCGATACCGTGCATCTGGTCGGCCTCGTGGTTCTCCGCGTGCTGGTAGCCGTTGCCCTTACGGGTGATGGCGTGCACCACCACCGGACCGCCGAAGTCCTTGGCCCGGCACAGTGCCGCTTCCAGGGCCGCTTCGTCGTGACCGTCGATCGGGCCGACGTACTTCAGCCCCAGGTCGGCGAACAGTGCCTGGGGACTGACCATGTCCTTGATGCCGGCCTTCATACCGTGCAGCACCGAGTAGGCGGGTTCACCGAACACCGGCACCCGGCGCAGCCGGGCCCGGGCCTCGCCGAGCAACCACTCGTACTCGGGCTGGGTGCGCAGGCCGGACAGGTGGGTGGCCAGGCCGCCGATGGTGGGCGCGTAGGAGCGACCGTTGTCGTTGACCACCACCACGACGGGGCGGTCGGAGGCGGCGATGTTGTTCAGTGCCTCCCAGCACATTCCGCCGGTGAGCGCACCGTCACCGACGACGGCCACCACGGTGCGATGCTCGCCGTTGAGCGCGAAGGCCTTCGCCAGGCCGTCGGCGTAACTCAGTGCCGCCGAGGCGTGCGACGACTCGACCCAGTCGTGCGAGGATTCAGCCCGGCAGGGGTACCCGGACAGGCCGCCGGCCTGGCGCAACGTGTCGAAGCCGTCGCGGCGGCCGGTGAGGATCTTGTGCACGTAGGCCTGATGCCCGGTGTCGAACAGGATCGGGTCGACCGGGGAGTCGAAGACGCGGTGGATCGCCATGGTCAGTTCGACCACGCCGAGGTTCGGGCCGAGGTGCCCGCCGGTGGCCGAGACCTTCTCCACCAGGAAGTCACGGATCTGCGCGGCGAGCTCGGTGAGCTGCGCCTGGTCCAGCCGGCGCAGGTCCCGCGGGGATTCGATGCTGCTGAGCAGATTCATACCGCCGTGCCGCTCCTTCCGAATTCGTTCTTCGACTCACTTTACCGATCTCGGCCGGTATCGGTGCCCGGCACCAGGACGGCGAAGGCCTCCAGGTGGTGCGTTCCGGGAAAGGCGTCGCAAGCGGCCAGCTCAGCGACGCGGTAGCCGTTGTCCCGGGCGGCTGCGAGGTCGCGGGCGAAGGACGCCGGATCGCACCCGACGTGCACGATCACCGGTGGCCGGGCCGCGGTGATCGCGGTCATCACCGGGGTTCCCGCGCCGGTGCGCGGCGGATCGAGCACCACCACGTCCGGTGCGCGCAGGCCCTTGAGCCGCGCGGCGACGTCGCCGCGGTGGAAGGCGACGGGGTCCTGCGCGAGGGTCTGCTTACCGGCCGCGATCGCCCCACCGGAGGTCTCCACCACGTCGACGCTGCGCCCCTGGTCAGCCAGGGCCGCGGCGAACACGCCGACGCCGCCGTACAGGTCCCAGGCGTGACCAGCGGAGGGCCCGTACTGTGCGGCGTACGCGGCTATCCGGCGGGCGTAGCCGGCGGCGGCGTCCCGGTGCGCCTGCCAGAACCCGCCGACAGGGATCCGCCAGGAGCGCTCCCCCACCCGGTACTCGGCGAGCGCCTCGCCGGCCAGGGACTGCGCGGGGCGGCCCCGCCGGGCGGGTACGGCGGCGTGTGTCGCGCCGGCGTCGTCGAGCACCAGTGCCACGTCGGTTCCGGGCTCGGCCCGCAGTCGGTCGGCGAGGCCGGTCAGGGCGGTGGGCAGTTGCGCGCAGGGGGCGACGATCACGGCATCGCTGCGGTGGGCGTGCTGCCCGAGGCGGCCGTCCGCCGCGGCGACCAGTCGGGCGCGGTGCCGCCATCCGGAGGGGGTTGCATCCGGGCCCGCGTCCCGACCACCCTCCTGCAGCGGTGCGACGGTGCCGTCCCAGATCGCCTCGATCGTCTCGGGCGCGAATCCGCCGATCCGCTGGAGTTGCTCGCCGAGCACGGCGGCCTTGAGTTCGCGCTGATATGCGGCGTCGGCGAAGGTGAGGTCGCAGCAGCCGGCACCGGCCGTCGCGGCGGGACAGGTGTCCGGAACCCGGTGCGGCGAGGCCTCCATCACTTCGACGGTGCTCGCCCGCAGGTACGACTTCTTGACCTCGGTGACCCGGGCGCGCACCGTCTCTGCGGGGAGAGCGCCGCGCACGAAGACCGCACGGCCCTCGTGCCGGGCGATCACGAATCCACCGTGTCCGGGCGCGCCGCAGGTGAGCGTCAGTTCTTCAGGCGGCGCGGTCATCGGTGTACCTGCGCGCGACGAAGAAGGTGACGAGCAGACCGGCGGCGAACATCGGCCAGCCCATGAGGATCCGGGCGATCCCGAGACCGCCGACATCGTCGCCGACGTACAGCGCGAACTGCACGGCGAAGCGGATCGAGAACATGACGATCCACAGCACCGTCAACCATGCGAAGACCCGGAACTGCCGGCGGTCCGCACGCCAGTCCGGCGCCGCAGTCCCCTGTTTCGAGGTGGCCTGCGCGGCGTCACCGGGGGGTTCGGACGAGGCGGGAGCGGGTGCTCCGCGGTCCGCGAACAGGTGCCAGAGCACACCCACCAAGGGCATGCGGATCAGCAGTGAGGCCGCGAAGACCACCGCGAACACCGCCTGCATCACGATGCCGTAGAGGAAGTAGCCCTTGCCGTTGCCGCCGACGAACATGGCGATCGCCACGCACACTGCCACTCCGAAGAACCCGGAGATGGCCGGCTGCAGGGAACTGCGGGTGGCCACGCGGATCACCGCGACCAGGGCGGCCACGGCGAGCGCCGCGATCGCTCCGCCCCGAAGCCCCCATAGGGAGTTCGCGGGCACGAACGCCGCCACGGGCAGGGCGGAGTAGACCATTCCCTGCCAGCCGCCGATCTGCTCGAGCACCTGATCCTTGATCGAGGGCTCGGCATCGCCCTGAGCCGTCGCCGGCTCCTTCTGCGCACCATCCGTCACGTGAACACCCTACTGGCATGCTCGGGGCATGGACTTCCTCGAGCGCACCACCGCGGTCCTACTCCCCGGATCCGGCTCGGACGCCGACTTCGTCGGTCGTGCCTTCGCTCCGATCGCGCAGCACTGCCGCCGGGTGGTCGCGCTCGACCCCGCGGCGCCCTCCGTGGTGGACGGATACCGCTCCGCGCTGACCGCCGCCGGGGCCGACGGCCCGGTGCTGGCGTGTGGTTTCTCACTGGGCTCGGCGGTGGCTGCACGGTGGGCACTCGATCATCCGGACGCAGAGATCCGGCTGGTCCTGGCGCTGCCGGCGTGGTCGGGGCCGGCCGGTCCCGATGCTGCGGCGGCGGTCTCGGCGCGGTTCACCGCACAGACGGTCGACCGGCTGGGACCGGCCGCGGCGATCACCCGGATGCAGGAGGGGTCACCGCCGTGGCTGGCGCGTGAGCTGACCCGCTCCTGGGCCGCGCACGGTGATTTCCTCGCCCCGGCGATGCGGGAGGCGGCGTCGTTCGTCGCGCCCACCGAGGCGGAACTGACGCGCCTGCGGGCACCCGTCGTGGTGATCGGCGCACTCGACGATCCGATCCACCCGCTCGCGGTGGCCCGGGCGTGGAGCGAGGCGATCCCTCAGGCGCCGCTTCAGGTGGTGCAGTTGGCGGAGCTCGGCCCGGACCCGGCGGTGTTGGGCCGGGCCGCGCTCGCCGGGTTCACTGCTGCGGGTTGTTGAGCCTCGACAGCGCCGATCCCTGCGTGAGCCGGTCCTGATTGCTCTGCCGCAGGGTCTGCGGGCCGTCCGCCGCGGCGCGCTGCGCGACCTGCGCGGCGATCGAGGCGGCGGCCTCCTGCTGCTGGGCCTGCTGGGCGGCCATCGCCTGCTGCAGCTGCTGCACCAGCTCCGCCGGGAGCTCGATCTCCAGGTGGTCACGGGCCGGACGCGGATCGGTGCCACGGCGCACCACGGTCTCGGCGAGCATCGCCCGGGCCAGCTGCGCGGCCTGCTCGGCGGTCTCGGCCGGTGAGGCCACCACGAACCGGACCATCCACCGTGGGCCGTCGACGCCGATGAACCGGAGCACCCCGTCGGGCTGCACTCCGACCACCTCGCGGCCCCAGTGGCCGTCCTCGATGCTCACCCGGGCGCCGTTCTCACGCAGCGAGTCGGCGAGCTCGGTGACCACTTCACGCCACTGTCCACCGGACTTCGGTGCGGCGAAGACACCGGGAGTGACCCGCCCCATCGGGGTGTCCAGGTGCACGCCCACAGGCGCGCCCTCGGGGCTCATCTCCACCTGCAGCTGCGCCTCAGGAGGCATCGCCAGGATGATCGATCCGAGGTCCAGACGACCGTCGTCGAGGCCGGTGGCATCGGCCAGGGACGACAGGTCGTAGGGGCCGGAGCCGGAGCCGAGCTGCTGATCGGCCTCGTCGTCCTCCGGGGGCACCGGCACCGACTGGTGCTCGGGCTGACCGATCGAGGCGTACGGATCGACGCTGGAACTGCTGCGCTGCTTGCCGGACTTGCGGCGGCCGAGGGCCATGGGACGTTTCTCCTTGAATCGGAAGGTGGTGGATTACTGGGTGGTCTCGAGACTGGCGTGACCGCCGGACGAGCCGTAGCCGCCGGAGCCTCGCACGGTCTCGTCCAGGAAGGAGACCTCGATGAACTCGGGCAGCTCCACCCGCTGTACCAGCAGCTGCGCGATCCGGTCGCCGCGTTCGATCTCGACGGCCTTGTCACGGTCGGTGTTGAGTAGGCACACCTTGATCTCGCCGCGGTATCCGGCGTCGATGGTTCCGGGGGTGTTCACCACGGTGAGGCCGTGCTTCGCGGCCAGGCCGGACCGGGGGTGCACCAGGCCGACGGTGCCGTGCGGTAGTGCGATGGCCACGCCGGTGGGAATCAGGGTGCGGGCACCGGGTTCGAGTCGCACGGCGATCGTCGAGTACAGGTCCACTCCGGCGTCGCCGGGGTGTGCGCGCTTGGGAAGGGGCAGGCCCTCGTCGAGGCGCAGGAGGGGTATCTGGCTGACCATGCGTTGCAGACTACGCTGGTGGGGTGGCCCAGGATCGAGCAGTGAACACCCCGCAGCTGGACGCCCGGTACTTCGAGCGCCTGACGGTGCCCTGGTACTGGTGGCTCGCGGGCGCCCTCGTCGCCGGATTGATCTGCTTCGAGATCACTCTCGCCGCGCGGTGGGGTGATTGGATGATCGGCGCCTTCGTGCTGGTGATCGCGGTGATAGCGGTACTGCTGTGGTCGATGGGGCGCGGCTCGGTCGCGGTGCGCGACGGTGAGCTGTGGGCCGGCAATGCGCATCTGCCGTTGGAACTGGTCTCGCGGGCGGCGGCGGTTCCCGGGGAGGCGAAGAGCGCCGCGCTGGGGCGCCAACTCGACCCGGCTGCGTTCCTGTATCACAAGGGGTGGATCCGGACCATGATCGTGGTGGTCCTCGACGATCCGGAGGATCCGACTCCGTACTGGATGGTGTCCACCCGTCATCCGGAGCGGATCCTCGCTCTCATCCCCGCCGCGACCACGCTCGATTAGAGCGGGCCGCCGGCCGGGTTCCGCGTGCTCAGGCGCAGTCGATGCAGATCAGTTCGCTACCGTTGGGGTCGGCGAGTCGGCTGCGGTGGTAGACGAGGAAGCAACTCGTACAGGTGAACTCGTCGGCCTGCTTGGGGACCACGCGGACGCTGAGTTCCTCGCCGGACAGATCGGCACCGGGGAGTTCAAACGACTCGGCGGTCTCGCCCTCGTCGACGTCCACCGTGCCGGACTGGCCCTCGTTGCGGCGGGCCTTGAGCTCCTCGAGCGAGTCCTCCGAGATCTCGTCCGCCTCGGAGCGCCGAGGCGCGTCGTAATCAGTTGCCATACCGTGTAATCCCCATCCTTTGCTCGGCCCCTGATCTCGGGGTTTCCGAGATCGCCGGGCGCACTTTCCGGCGCGAGCGGCCCAGAGTGTAGCTCACATGAGTACCGATGTCACGGTAATCGCCGAGCGACCGGATTCCGCCGCGTGTAGCCCCTCTAACGCACAACCCCCCGCAATGATTCCCGAGGCGATTCCCCGGGCGTCCCGGCTCCGCCTACCGATATCGACGGCGGCGCTCCCGTAAGGTCGGGGCCGTGGTTTCCCAGCTCACCGGCGCTGGCCGCCGATTCGACCGGAACGGACAGCCGTTCCGGCGCCGCAACGTGTTGCCGGTACTCATCGTGATCGCGGTACTGGCCGTCGTGGCCATCGCCACCTGGGCGAAGGCCCTCTCGTCACAGGAGGAGGTTGCGGCACCGGTCTCCTGCCCGGCTCCGTCGCCGCCGAGCGCGTCCGCGGCACCCGCCTCCGGGGCCAAGCCGGGCCCGGCCGCCGCCCCCGCCAAGTTCGAGGTGGTGGCACCGAGTGACCTGGTCTCGGTGCGACCGGCGCCGCTGGCCGCTACGACGGTCCGGGTGCTCAACGCGTCCGGCCACGCCGGCCGTGCGGAGACCACGTTGAACAAGCTGGCCGATTACGGTTTCGTCGCCCCGCAGACCGGCGGTTACGGCAACGACTCGCAGTACACCCGGATGGAGTGTCAGTCCCAACTCCGTTTCGGTGACGCCGGAAAGGCGGCGGCCGCCGCCGCGTGGATCATCGCGCCGTGCGCCGAGTTGATCAACGACGGCCGGCGCGACGCCAGCGTCGACCTGGCCCTGGGCACGTTCTTCACCGATCTGGAGCCGTCCACCGACGCCCAGGAGATTCTGCGCATCCTGCGTGCGGCTCCCGCCGGGGCGTCCGACGGTGGCGCGAACCCGGCCCTGGTCGCCGCCGTGCACGATCAACCCTGTAGCTGACCGTTACAGATTCTCCAGGCCCCCTGCTCCGCGCAGGATCTCGATGAACCGGTCCGCGATGGCGGGGGCGACCGCCAGGGTGAGGGCACCGTCGTCGCTGTTCGAATCGGGTCCGGGCACGATCACAGTCGCCCCGGCCTCCTGTGCGATCAGTGCACCGGCGGCCCAGTCCCACGGACTCAGGCCGTGCTCGAAATGCGCATCCGCGCGACCGGACGCGACCATGCACAGGTCCAGTGCGGCCGAGCCGATCCGCCGGACGTCCCGCACCTGAGGCAGCACCTGTGCGAGCACCGCACCCTGGCGTTCGCGTCGCTGCCGGGAATAGCCGAAACCGGTCGCGACCAGCGCGAGCGCGGGATCGGTGATCGGGTTCGCCCGGAGTCGGCGCACCGTGCCGTCGGCGCTGATCGCCCGCGCTCCGCCGCCCAGCGACGCGGCGTAGACGGTGCCGCCCACGACGTCGGCGACGGCTCCCGCCACCGAGACCCCGTCCACCTGGGCGCCGATCGAGACCGCGTAGGCGGGGACCCCGTAGAGGAAGTTGACGGTGCCGTCGATGGGGTCGACCACCCATCGGACCGCGCCGGGTGCGCCGGCGCCGCCGCCGTACTCCTCACCGAGCACGGTGTCGCCGGGGCGTAACCGGGCGAGCCGGTCCCGGACGAACCGTTCGGTCTCGGTGTCGACCACCGTCACCGGGTCCGTCGGTGTCGACTTGGTACTCACCGCCTCCGGCGAGTCATCGCCGCGTTCGTCGAATGCGTTGTCGCCGAATACCTCCGCCCGGCGTGTGGCGACGTGTTGCGCCGCCTCCCGAGCGATGGTCACGGCGATCTCGGACAACTCCCACCGGTCCTGGTGCACGATCTCCACAGAACCACAATTCGCGGTAGTTTGACACCACGAGCGGCATCGGTGACCGATGCCCGGGGCTCCGGACGGCCGATCAGTCGGTCCGGCACTTCGAGGAACACGCACGGAGAAGGGATGCGGAGCGGTACATGACGGAGAAACTCGGCTTCGGTGTCGACATCGGCGGCAGCGGGATCAAGGGCGGCGTCGTCGACCTGGAGACCGGCGAACTGGTCGGTGAGCGGTTCAAGGTGGACACCCCGCAGCCGTCGACGCCCCAGGCCTGCGCGCAGGTGGCACGGGAGGTCATCGACCACTTCTCCTGGGAGGGCCCGGTCGGGATCACGGTGCCCGCAGTGGTCACCAACGGCATCGTCCGCAGTGCCGCCAACATCGCCCCGGAGTGGATCGGTACGGATGCGAACGCACTGTTCGGCTCCACCCTGGACCGGCCGGTGACGGTCCTCAACGACGCCGACGCGGCCGGGCTCGCCGAGGACCGGTACGGCGCGGGACGCGATTTCGACGGGGTCATCCTGCTCCTGACACTGGGCACCGGCATCGGTTCGGCGCTGATCTATCGCGGCACCCTGGTGCCCAACACCGAGTTCGGACACATCGAGGTGGACGGCAAAGAGGCCGAGCATCGTGCCGCCAGTTCGGTCAAGGAGCGTCGCGGCTGGAGCTATGAGAAGTGGGCCGGACAGGTCAGCCGGGTGATCCGGGAGTACGAGCGGCTGATCTGGCCGGACCTGATCATCGTCGGCGGCGGCATCAGCCGTAAGGCCGACAAGTGGGTCCCCCTGTTGGACGTGCGCACCCAGGTGATCGCAGCGAAGCTGCTGAACACGGCGGGGATCGTGGGAGCGGCGCAGGCCGCGCGCTCTCGCTGATCACGGCGACTTCGACCGGTTTGACCGCAGGTGAGTACAGGCGGGGCGACCGGATCGTTACAATGGGGGTCCGGCGTCGACACGCCGGACCGGACGCCGGACCACTTCGCCACCGGACGCCTCAACAGCCACCCCCTCGGGACGGTCGATGTTGTCGCGCCCGAGCAGCGATCCCGGTGCACGCAAGCACAGTAGGAAAGGGCGTACGTGGCAGCGACGAAGACCAGCTCCAGCGCACCGTCGGCAGACGGCGTGGACGGTTCGGCCACCTCGGCGGAGACCCCCGCCAAGAAGACCACCGCCAAGAAGGCAGCCGCCAAGAAGGCTCCGGCCAAGAAGGCGCCCGCCAAGAAGGCAGCCGCCAAGAAGGCGCCCGCGAAGGCAGCCGCCAAGAAGGCTCCGGCCAAGAAGGCGCCCGCGAAGCGCACGGCGAAGAAGGCCGCGGGCAAGAAGGACGCTTCGGCCGCAGGCACCGAGGACGCGGCAGTCGATGAGGACGCCGAGGTCGAACTCGACGGCGACCCCAATCCCGACGAGCTCGCCGACGAGGACATCACCCTCGACACCGACGACGCGGATGATTCCCCGGACACCCCGCAGGGCAAGAGCGCGGTCACCAAGCCGGCGCCGGCCGACGCCGAGGACGACGAGCCCTCCGAGGCCGATAAGGCCTCCGGTGACTTCGTCTGGGACGAGGAGGAGTCCGAGGCGCTGCGGCAGGCACGTAAGGACGCCGAGCTCACCGCCTCCGCGGACTCGGTGCGCGCCTACCTCAAGCAGATCGGCAAGGTGGCGCTGCTCAACGCCGAGGAGGAGGTCGAACTCGCCAAGCGGATCGAGGCCGGCCTGTTCGCCGAGCAGATGATCAACCGCTGGCTCGAGCGCGGCGAGAAGCCGGCGATCGGCATCCGGCGCGACATGAACTGGATCGCCCGTGACGGCAACCGGGCCAAGAACCACCTGCTCGAGGCCAACCTCCGACTGGTGGTCTCGCTGGCCAAGCGCTACACCGGTCGCGGTATGGCCTTCCTTGACCTGATCCAGGAGGGCAACCTGGGTCTCATCCGCGCGGTCGAGAAGTTCGACTACACCAAGGGCTACAAGTTCTCCACGTACGCCACCTGGTGGATCCGTCAGGCGATCACCCGCGCCATGGCCGACCAGGCCCGCACCATCCGCATCCCGGTGCACATGGTCGAGGTCATCAACAAGCTCGGCCGTATTCAGCGTGAGTTGCTCCAGGACCTCGGCCGCGAGCCGACTCCGGAGGAGCTCGCCAAGGAGATGGACATCACGCCGGAGAAGGTACTGGAGATCCAGCAGTACGCGCGTGAGCCGATCTCCCTGGATCAGACCATCGGCGACGAGGGCGACAGCCAGCTCGGCGACTTCATCGAGGACTCCGAGGCCGTGGTGGCGGTGGACGCCGTGTCGTTCACCCTCCTCCAGGATCAGCTGCAGTCCGTCCTGGACACCCTCTCCGAGCGTGAGGCGGGCGTGGTCCGGTTGCGGTTCGGCCTCACCGACGGTCAGCCGCGGACTTTAGACGAGATCGGTCAGGTCTACGGCGTCACGCGTGAGCGGATCCGCCAGATCGAGTCGAAGACGATGAGCAAGCTGCGGCATCCGTCGCGCTCTCAGGTCCTGCGCGACTACCTGGATTAGCCGCAGGTCAGACGACGAACGCCGCACCGGCTGAGCCGGTGCGGCGTTCGTCGTTCTCGGTGTCGGACGGCGTCCGGGCCGACGGACACCGGTCCGGTTACTTCTTGACGGTCTTGCGCGGGCCGCTGCCGGTGCTGATCGTGTCTCCGACGGCCCGCGGGCCGCTACCGGAATCGATCTTGGCGGCACCCGAGATCGGGGAACCACCGGATTCGACCTTGGCGCCCACGTCACGGGGTGAACTACCGGAATCGATCGACGCTGCTGCGCCGGCTCCGTCGTCGGCGAACGCCGGGGCGGTGCCGAGTAGAACCAGACCACCGATCGCCGCTGCAGCGATCCAGGCACGCTTGAAGCTAGACATCATGACCTTTCTGGGCTGAGACTCGAGATTGTTTGTACGGCAAACAACTTGCGGCACAAGCGATTCGGGATCAGTGAACCACGCTGGCCCCCGATTCACCCGTCGGCGACGACGAATTGCCGGGTTCGGGATCGATACGGGACGAACGCCCCTCCCCTGGGGGCCACACGGCGGCGCTCAGCGGCGAGCGGACTCGGAGCGGCCCGACACCCACAGCGGACCGGTGACCAACCACAGCACTGTGATCACACCGAGCGTGCCGAACACGCCCATCAGCGCCTCCCGCTGAACCTCATCGGCCACTGTGTAACCGAGCCCGAGCGAGACCACCGAGGCGATCACCACGGCGCCGAGCCACCGCAGGAAGTCGGCCCATTCCTTGCGGCTGCGTTCCGGACCGGTCCTGGGGATCTTCCGCGGCGCCGGACCGCCGGCGAACCGGTGGGCGAAGCGCTCGTCCGCCCAGGCGATCAGCCGGTGACCGAACATCACGGTGCAGCCCAGATAGATCCCGGCCAGACGGTGCGCGAAGCCCACTTCCCCGCCGCGATGGAGGTCGATCGCGACAGCGACGATCAACACCACGTCCAGGACCGGCACCAGGGCCAACGTCACCATTCCCGCCCGCCGTTGCCGCAACGGGTAGCGCAGGGTCAGTCCCCCCAGTACCAGTACCCAGAAGCCGATCTCGCAGGCGACGATCGTCCACAACACGGGGTTGTTCAGCTCTGCCATGCTCACCACGCTTCCGCGAATCGGGCCGCGCGTCGTCCCTCTCCCGACTCGCTCCCGGTAATCCCTTCGGCGGACCCCACACCACCTCCGATGTGCTGCAATGGGCGCATGAAGCCACCCAACCGGTCGTGGACCTCGGAGTACGCCGCGGTCCCCGCGATCGGAACCACTCTGGTGGGACTGTTGCTCTGGGCGGCGGACGGGTGGAGCGCACGCAGCAGCGCCGAGGACTTCTACCCGTGGCAGGTCAAGTTCGGTCTCCTGTGCGGAGCTCTGACGCTGCAACTGCTGGCGCGGCGCCGCCCCGCGATCGCCTTCGTGCTGGTGCTGGCCCTGGTCGCATGGGACCTTCCGTTCGGGCCGTCGGTGGTGCTGTGGATCGCCCTCTCCGACGTCATCTACCTCTCCGTGGCCACCGGCAGCGACCGGCTGCGCGACGCCGTCTCGTGGACGGTGCTCGCACTGACGGTGATCCTCGGGACCACCGGCGCGGTGATCGCCGGGGTCAAGGGCGGGATCTACACCGTCCTGGTGCTGGTCGCGATCGTATGGTCACCCATCGGATACGCCCGGGCGGTGCGCGCCTATCGGCGCCTGGCCGAGCTCGAACGCGACGAGGCCGGGGCCCGGCGGGCGGCGGCGCTCGCGGAGGAACGCCGGCGACTGGCGCGGGAACTGCACGACACCGTCGCCGGGCACCTGTCGGCGGTGGCGATCCTCGCGGACGCCGCCCGGCGCGGGCCGCAGGATCCCGCGGTACTGCAGTCCATCCGCTCGGGAAGCCTGGCCGCGCTCGAGGAGATGCGGGCCACCATCAATCTGCTCACCTCCCCCGACGACGCCGCAGTACGGACCACGTTCGCCTCCCTGGACGCGCTGATCGAGACCGCGGGTGCCGCCGGGGTCGACGTCCGGATGCAGTTGCCCGCAGATCCCCTGCCCACTGCGGTCGAGGCGTCGCTGACCCGCATCCTGGGTGAGGTGATCACCAACGCCACCAAGCACGCCCCGGGTACCGTTCTGCAGGTGCGCACGGACGTCGACGCGAAGGAGGTCACGGTGACCGCCGTCAACGATCTGCCGGGGCCGGATTGGACCGAAGGTTCGGGGAACGGTCTGCACAACATCGCTTTCCGCGCCCAGTCGATAGGCGGTGCCGCCACCGCCGGCGTTCGCGGCCGGACCTGGGTGGTCCGAGCGACCGTGCCGCTGGAGGTGGCACGGTGACGGTCACCGTCGTCCTGGCGGATGACCACGCCGCGATCCGGGCCGGACTGCGCCTGCTGCTCGAGTCCACCGGTGAGGTCCAGGTGGTGGGTGAGGCGGGTGACGGTGCCGCCGCGCTGCGGCAGGCACGCGCGCTCCGGCCCGATGTGGTGGTGATGGACGTGCGGATGCCACGCGTGGACGGGCTGGCCGCGACCGCCTCGGTGGTCGCCGAGACCGACAGCGCGGTCCTGGTGCTGACCACCTTCGACCTCGACGAGTACGTGCTCGGTGCCCTGAGCGCCGGGGCCAGCGGTTTCCTCCTCAAATCGGCCGGGGGTGACGAACTGATCCGAGCGGTGCGGGCGGTCGCCGACGGTGATGCCGTGCTCGATCCGAAGGTCACCCGGGCGGTGATCGCCGCGCTCCCCCACGCCACCGCCGAACCGCCTCCGGCCGACCTGTCCTCCCTCACCGAGCGCGAGCTCGAGGTGCTCGCCGGGTTGGGCTCGGGACTGTCCAACCATCAGATCGCACGGCATCTGCACATCGGCGAGGCCACGGTGAAGACACACATCTCCCGCGTTCTGATGAAACTGGGGGTGCAGTCCAGGGTGCAGGCCGCGGTGATCGCGGTCCAGGCCGGTCTCGGGTGAGCGCCGACGGTGCTACCGCTCGGTCAGCACCCGCCGGGGTACGTCGATCAGCATGGTGTCGATCTGGTCCTGCGTGACCCCGCGATCGAACAGGTACGGGAAGACGTCGTCGAAGATGTGCGTGTAGTGCCACTGCACCATCCCGGCCTTGACCTGCGGATCGACCCAGTCGATGTAGCAGGCGGCGTCCTGCGAGAGCACGATCCGATCGGCGTGACCGCGCCGGAGCATCTCGATCAGCGTGTCGTTGCGGGCCTCGAAGGTGGTGTCCAGGTTGATCCCGAACCTGTCGAACCCGAGGATGAAGCCGGCTTCGGCGAGGGTGCACAGGTGCTCCACATCGCTGGAATCCCCACTGTGCCCCAGCACGATCCGGCTGGGATCGACGCCCTCCTCATCGCACATCACTCGCTTGACCAGGAGACCGCTCTGCGAGCCGGGGTGGGTGTGCACGGTGATCGGCACCCCGGTCATGCGGTGCGCCTGGGCGACCGCGCGCATCACCCGTTCCACCCCTTCGGTGAGTCCGTGGTGGTCGATCGCGCACTTGAGCATTCCCGCTTTGACTCCGGTACCGGCGATTCCGTCGACGATATCGCCGACGAACATGTCCACCATCGGGTCGGGGAAGTCGATGCCGGTCACGGCGGTGAGCGCCGGCCCGCGATAGGTGAAGTACCGCGGGGCGTCCCGGTGGGTGTAGATGCCGGTGGCGACGACGATCCGCACCGGTGTCTGCTCGGCGAGCCGGCGGATCCGCGGAACGTACCGGCCCAGGCCGACCACCGTGGGGTCGACGATGGTCCGCACCCCGGCGTCGTAGGCGATCTGCAGCTTCTCGACGGCGTCGGCGATCCGGGCGTCCTCGTCACCGAACTCGCCGGGGTAGTTCTGCTGGACGTCCGGGGTGAGGACGAAGAGGTGCTCGTGCATGAGGGTCGCGCCGAGCTCGTCCGGGTCCACGGGCCCGGTCGCGGTCGGAACGGTCGGGACGATGCCGGTTGTCATGTGGCGGCTCGCTTCTTGAGTTCGGCGCGGGCGAGGGAGTTCTTGTGCACCTCGTCGGGGCCGTCGGCGAAGCGCAGCGTGCGGATTCCAGCGTAGGCCTCGGCGAGGGAGAAGTCCTGGGACAGCCCTCCCGCACCATGGGCCTGGATCGCCTTGTCCAGGATCCACTGCACGGTCTGCGGAGTGGCGATCTTGATCGCCTGGATCTCGGTATGGGCGCCCCGGTTCCCGACGGTGTCCATCAGCCATGCGGTCTTGAGCACCAGCAGCCGCAGTTGTTCGATCCGTACCCGAGATTCGGCGATCCAATCGCGGATCACGCCCTGGTCCGAGAGTGGTTTGCCGAACGCACTGCGCCCGGAGACCCGGTCGCACATCATCTCCACCGCGCGCTCCGCGACTCCGATCGAGCGCATGCAGTGGTGGATCCTGCCCGGTCCGAGGCGGGCCTGGGCGATGGCGAAACCGTCGCCCTCGCCGGCGATCAGGTTCGACGCCGGTACCCGCACGTCCGTGAACCGCAGTTCCGCATGGCCTCCGTGATTGTTGTCCTCGTAGCCGAAGACCCGCATACCGCGCAGCACTTCGAGGCCGGGGGTGTCGCGCGGAACCAGGATCTGCGACTGCTGACGGTGCCGCTCGGCGTCCGGCGCGGTCTTCCCCATGACGATGAAGATCGCGCAGTTCGGGTTCATCGCGCCGGTGATCCACCACTTGCGACCGTTGATCACGTAGTCGTCACCGTCGCGGACGATCGACAGCGAGATGTTCGTGGCGTCGGAGCTCGCGACGTCCGGCTCGGTCATCGCGAAGGCTGAGCGAATGCTGCCGTCGAGGAGCGGCTGAAGCCACTGCTGCTTCTGCTCGTCGGTCCCGAACTGGTTGAGCACCTCCATGTTCCCGGTGTCCGGGGCGGCGCAGTTGAACACGGCGGGCGCCAGGTGCAGGCTGCGGCCGGAGAGCTCGGCGAGCGGCGCGTACTGCAGGTTGGTCAGTCCTGCGCCTCGCTCATCGGGGAGGAAGAGGTTCCAGAGGCCGCGGCTGCGGGCCTGCGCGCGCAGCTGCGCCAGCACGGGGACGCTGTCCCACTGCCATCGGTTCTCCAACTGGTCCAGCTGCCGGTGGAAGGTCTCCTCCGCCGGGTGGACGTAGCTGTCCATGAAGGCGCTGACCTCCGCGATCAGTTCGCGGGTGCGGTCGTCGTACGCGAAGTCCATGTCAGTCCTCCTTGAGTGCCTGCAGGCCGGTCTCCAGGAGGGGTTCGACGGCGGCGCCGGCTTCGGCGAAGCCCACTCCCACGGTCTGGCCCCCGATGGAGCGGTAGTGGATTCCCTCGACGATGCCGGCCAGCTTGAACGAGGCGAGCGCGATGTAGAAGCCGAAGTCTCTGAGGTCCAGGGCCGATCCGCAGGCGTAGCGGTCGATGATCTGCTGCTCGGTGAGGAATCCGGGTGCCGTCGTCACGTCACTGACGGTGGCCGGTGACAGTTCCGCCAGACGCCCGTACACCAGCATCAACGCCAGGTCGGTGAGTGAGTCGCCGATGGTGGCCAGCTCCCAGTCCAGCACCGCACCCGGCTGGTCCTGCGGTGTGATCAGGACGTTGTCGAGGCGGTAGTCGCCGTGCACGATCCCCGGAACGCGGTCTGCGGGAACCCGCTGTTGCAGTGCGGTGTACAGCCGATCGACCGACGGTAGGTCGCGGGTGTGCGCGGCGGCGAACTGCTTGCGCCAGCGCTGCACCTGCCGGCCGAGGAAGCCCTCCGGCCGGCCGTAGTCGGCCAGTCCGACGTCTGCGGGATCGACCCGGTGCAGCTCCACCAGGGTGTCGATGAGTCGTTCGGAGATCGTTCGGGTCCGCTCGGCCCCGAGCGCGGCGAGCTCCGTGGCTCGGCGGTAGGGCACCCCGTCGACCTCGCTCATGATGTAGAAGGGTGCCCCCAGAACACCCGGATCCTCACAGAAGGTGTACACCTGCGGCACGGGCACGGCGGTTCCGCGCAGCGCAGACATCATCCGGTACTCCCGCCCCATGTCGTGGGCGGTCGCCAGGAGCTCCCCCACGGGTGGGCGGCGCAGTATCCAGGTGGAGTCACCGTCGGAGATCCGATAGGTGAGGTTGGACTTCCCGCCCGCGATCAGCGACGCCTCGAGCTGGGTGCCGGCTCCCTCGACGTGCTGCGGAAGCCACTGTCCGAGGGCACTGAGGTCGAGTCCGGGGTAGTGCCCGGTCATCGGAACACCACCGAGACCGTCTCGGCGACGCAGGCCGGTCGGTCGGCCCCCTCGCATTCGACGGTGACCCGGGCGATCACCTGCTGCCCACCGCTTCTCGGAGTGACGGAGATCAGTTCGGCACCGGCCCGGATACGCGATCCGACGGGTACCGGCGACGGGAACCGCACCTTGTCGGTGCCGTAGTTGATGCCCATCGTCACCCCGTCGACGCGGTAGATCTGCCCGGCCAGCAGCGGGATCAGCGACAGGGTGAGGTAACCGTGCGCGATGGTCGCTCCGAAGGGGCCGTCCGCCGCGCGTTCGGGATCGGTGTGGATCCACTGATGATCGCCGGTGGCTTCGGCGAACAGGTCGATGCGGCGCTGATCGATCCGCAGCCAATCGCTGTAGCCCAGGTGCTGGCCGACGGCGGCCTGCAATTCGTCCGGTCCGCTCAGTACCCGCATCGTTTCAGGCCCTCGGTCCGCCGGCCACGTAGAGCACCTGCCCGGAGACGAAACCCGCTGCCTCTCCGGCGAAGAAGCTCACCGCGTTCGCGATGTCGGCGGGCCGGCCGACCCGGCCCACCGGGGTCTCCTCGGCCACTGCCGCGGTGAATTCCTCGAAGCTCACGCCCATCCGTTCGGCGGTGGCGCGGGTCATGTCGGTGGCGATGAAACCCGGGGCGACGGCGTTCGCGGTGACCCCGAACCTGCCCAGCTCCAAGGCGAGAGTCTTGGTCAGGCCCTGCATTCCGGCCTTCGCGGCGGAGTAGTTGGCCTGGCCGCGGTTACCGAGCGCCGATGTCGAGGACAGGTTGATGATGCGGCCCCAGCCGGCCTTCGTCTGGTGAGCCTGCACCGCGCGGGACATGAGGAAGGCGCCGCGCAGGTGCACGTTCATCACCGCGTCCCAGTCGCCCGCGGTCATCTTGAACAGCAGGTCGTCGCGGATGATGCCTGCGTTGTTCACCAGAACGGTGGGCGGTGCGAGTTCTGCGGCCACCCGTGCGACGGCGTCGGTCACCTGCTGCTCGTCGGTGACGTCGGCGCCGACGCCGATCGCCGTGCCCCCATCGGCGGTGATCCGGTCGGCGACCGCGCGGCAGGCCGCTTCGTCGAGGTCGAGCACGGCCACGGCGGCGCCGTCGGCTGCGAGGCGGGCGGCGACGGCGGCGCCGATACCGCGAGCGGCTCCGGTCACGATGGCGGTGCGCTGGGTCATCGGGTTCTCCTTGCGTGGATGCGGGATCGAACGGCGTTGTGGCAGTGGGGCTCAGCTCAGGTAGTGGTAGTGGTAGCGCCGGCCTGGTACACTAGGCGGCCGACGGTGGCTCCATCGGCGAGGCGTTGCAGGCCGTCGGGAACCTGCTCGAAGGGCAGGCGTTCACTGACCAACGGATCGATCAGCCCCTGCTCTGCGAGGCCCGTCAGTTCCTGGTGGCAGCCTCGGACCGCGGCCGGGTCGTAGCGGTTGTAGAGCCCCCAGTGCAGACCGGTGATCGAGTAGTTCTTGATCAACGCGTGGTTGAGGGCGACCTCCTGGATCGCGCCGCCGGCGAAGCCGACGACCAGGATGCGTCCCTCGAAGGCGATGCACTTGGTCGATCGCCGATAGGTCTCACCACCCACCGGGTCGTAGATCACGTCGGCGCCGCGTCCACCGGTCTCCGCCGTGACCACCTCCACGAAATCCTCTGTGTGCCGGTCGATCACGATGTCCGCCCCGAGCGCCCGGGCGACCTCGGCCTTCGCCGGTCCGCCCACGACGCCGATCACGCGGGCACCGGCGGCTTTACCGAGCTGGATCGCGGCACTGCCCACCCCGCCTGCCGCAGCGTGCACCAGCAGTGTCTCCCCCGAGCGCAGGCGGGCGCGACGATGCAGTCCGAACCACCCGGTCTGGTAGCCGATGAACAGGGCGGCGGCCTGCGCGTCGTCGAGCGCCGGTGGCGCGGCAAAGGCCTCGGTGGCGTTGAGCACTGCGTACTCGGCGAAGCCGCCGAAGGGAAGCGCCGCGCCGCCGAGGATCCGCTCGCCGCGGGCGTGGTCGGCGCCCTCGCCGACGGTGACGACCTCTCCGCACAGTTCCACGCCGGGGGTGAACGGCAGATCCGGTTTGACCTGGTACCGGCCACGGCACATCAGCACGTCGGGGAAGTTCGCCGCGGCCGCGAGGGTTCGCACCACGATCTGGCCGGGTCCGGGCACCGGGATCGGCGTATCGGCCGCCCGAAGGACCTCACCCGGCTCCCCCAGCCGATGTACCTGCCAGGCTCTCATCGGACGCCCTCCTGCTCCTCGAGACGCTGCTGCAGTCTGTTCATCCCGCGCAGCCAGTCGTCGGTCGCCGCGGCACGGGTCCGGTAGTAGTCGCGGACCTGCGGGTGCGGCAGGATCAGGAAATCGTCTCCGGCGAGGGCATCGGCGGCGGCCCGCGCGACCTGCTCGGCGGTGATCACACTGTCGCGTCCGAGGAGGTCCTGCAGGGGGCCGGCCTCGTCGAACATGCGGGTGCGCACGCCCTGCGGGCAGATCGCCTGGACGACGACGCCGCGGTGTCGGTAGGTGATCGAGAGCCATTCGGCGAAGGCGACGGCGGCGTGTTTGCTGACCGAGTACGCCGGGGCGTCAAGCATCGTGAGCAGGCCCGCGGCCGAGGCCGTGACCACGAACCGACCGGTTCCCCGATCGGTCCACAGTGGTACGAGCAGGCGTGCGGCGCGCACCTGCGCCAGCAGGTTGACCTGCAGGGAAGTCTCCCAATCGGCCTCGGTCGTCGGCAGCCCGCGGCCTCGATCGACGCCGGCGTTGGCATACCAGGCGTCGATCGATCCGAGTTCGGTGCGGGCGGCGTCGACGACCGCGGTGACCCCGTCCTCGGAGGCGGCGTCGCCGGCCACCGCGACCGCACAGCCACCCGCGGCGGCGATCTCCGCGGCCACGTCCCGGGCTCCCTCGGCGTCGATGTCGGAGACCACGACACGGGCTCCCCGGGCGGCGAGTTCACGGGCCAGCGCGGCGCCGATTCCGTTGCCGGCGCCGGTGACGACGATGCCACTACCGCGCGGCTCGAACCGGGACACGCCCTCAGACCCCACCGGTCAGCAGCACACCACCGTCGACGGTGATCGTCTGTCCGGTCATCCAGGAGGCGTCGTCGGAGAGTAGGAAGGCGACCACCGAGCCGATGTCGTCGGGGATTCCGAGCCGCTTGAGCGGATAGTTCGCCGCGACCTGCTCCTCCTTGCCCTCGTAGAGGGCGCTGGCGAACCGGGTCTTGACCACGGCGGGGGCGACCGCGTTGACCCGGGTTCCGGGTCCGAGTTCGACGGCGAGTTCCTCGGTGAGGTGCACCACCGCGGCTTTGGTGACGCCGTAGAAGGCGATGCCGGGGGCCGGACGCAGGCCCGCGACGGAGGCGACGTTGACGATCGCGCCGCCGTGCTCGCGCTGCCACGCGGCGTTGACCTTCTGCACCCAGGACAGCGTGGAGAGTACGTTGACCTCGACGATCTTGCGTGCGGCGGTGAGGTCGAGCTCCATCAGCGGTCCGTAGACCGGGTTGATACCGGTGTTGTTGACGAAGTAGTCGATGCTGCCGAAGGTCTCGAGGGCGGTTGCGATCACCTGGTCCTGGTGGGCCTGATCGTCCCCGGTACCGGCCACCGCGACGGCGACCTGCGCGCCACCGAGCTCGGCGACGGCGGCGTCGAGGGCTTCCTGCTTGCGGGCGGTGATCACCACTTTCGCGCCGTCCGCCACCAGACGACGGGCGATGGCAAGCCCGATCCCCCGACTGGCTCCGGTGACGATCGCGGTCCTCCCGGCGAATCGAGTCATTCGCAGTACCCTTCCTCGGTTCCGACACCTGACTAAGCGCTCGCTTATTCTGTAGCGTAGAGCACAATCCGTATGACCGAACGCGTTCCCGTCATCTCGGGCGTGACCCTCATCACACCCTACGGACCACTGGGCGAGCACACCAGCAGGCCTGGATCGGACCCGGCCGAACGACCAGCGTCCTAGGACATGACGAGGGCGGCTCCCGCAGATCGCACGAGCCGCCCTCGAAGCACCCTCGATCTCCTGCAGTCAGCTCAGCCGCTCGATCACCATCGCCATCCCCTGCCCCCCGCCGACACACATGGTCTCGAGGCCGAACTGCTTGTCGTGCCACTGCAACGAGTTGATCAGGGTGCTCGTGATCCGCGCCCCGGTCATACCGAAGGGATGGCCGATCGCGATCGCTCCGCCGTTGACGTTCACCTTGTCGGCGTCGATACCCAGATCTCGGATCGACGGAACGACCTGCGCCGCGAAGGCCTCGTTGACCTCCATGAGGTCGACGTCCGCGATCGACAGGCCGGCACGTTCGAGCGCCTGCTTCGAGGCCTCCACCGGGCCCAGGCCCATGATCTCCGGAGACAGACCGGAGACCCCGGTCGAGACGATCCGCGCCAGCGGGGTCAGCCCGAGCTGCGCGGCCTTCGTGTCCGACATGATCACCACGGCGGCGGCGCCGTCGTTGAGCGGACAGCAGTTGCCCGCGGTGACGGTGCCGTCCGGGCGGAAGACGGGCTTCAGGCCACTGATCGCCTCGTAGGTCACACCGGCGCGCGGACCGTCGTCCTTGGCGACGACGGTGCCGTCGGCGAGCGTGACCGGAGTGATGTCCTTCTCCCAGAAGCCGGAGGCGATCGCCGCCTCGGCGCGGTTCTGACTCCGTACGCCCCACTCGTCCTGATCGCGCCGGGAGACGTTCTTGAACTGCGCGACGTTCTCCGCGGTCTGCCCCATCGCGATGTAGACGTCGGGCAGCTCCCCGTCGTCGCGCGGATCGGCCCAGGTGCGTCCGCCCGCCGCGAAGCTCGCGGTCCGCTCCTCCGCGGCCCCGAACAGCGGGTTCTTGGTATCGGGCAGGCCGTCCGCGTTGCCCTTGATGTAGCGGCTGACGGTCTCCACTCCACCGGAGATGAACACGTCCCCCTCGCCCGCCTTGATCGCGTGCAGCGCCATCCGGGAGGTCTGCAGGCTGGAACTGCAGTACCGGTTGACGGTAACCCCCGGCAGGTGATCGAAACCGGCCTCGACGGCGATCGCACGGGCGATGTTGAAGCCCGATTCACCGGCGGGCTGGCCGCAGCCGAACATGAGGTCGTCGATCTCACGCGGATCCAGCTCGGGAACCTTCGCCAGTGCCGCGCGCACCATCTGAACCGACAGGTCGTCCGGGCGGACGTCCTTGAGTGAACCCTTCGCGGCGCGCCCGATCGGCGAGCGGGCGGTGGCGACAATGACGGCTTCGGGCATGGAATTGACCTCCGAGTCGAACTTGTGAACTAAGCGCTTGCTTAGTGCGGTACCATTCAGGCCGACTGCGACGCGATCGTCATCCGACCCGCCGTTGTGGCCCCGTTCACAATAAGCAGACGTCGATCAGCACGGCGCATCCGGAAGGGACGACGGTGACCGGACCCGACAACCCGACCCGGTCCGAGGCCACCCGGGCGAGGCTGCTGACCGCCGCCGCGGAGGCCTTCGCCGAACGCGGCTTCCACGGCACCACCACCCGGGATATCGCCGCCGCCGCCGGCATGAGCCCGGCCGCGGTGTACGTGCACTACAAGTCGAAAGAGCAACTGCTACACCAGCTCACACGAGTCGGTCATCGCCGGATCATCGAAGCCGTCGATGCGGTCGACGATCCCGCGCTCAGCCCCGCCGACCGGCTGGCAAGAGCGGTCCGCGCCTTCGCCGGTCACCACGCGACCTCGCACACCAGCGTCCGGGTGGTGAACTACGAACTCGACGCGCTCACCGAGGAACACCGCGCCGAGATCCGAACGCTGCGCCGTGAGATCACACGGCGGATGCGCTCGATCGTCGACGCCGGCGTCGCCGACGGCTCCTTCGACACCCCCGATCCGCGGATGGCCACGATCGCCGTGCTCTCCAGCGGCATCGACATCGGGCGGTGGTACCACGACGGCGGCGAGATCACACCGGAACGGATCGGGGACTTCTACGCGGACCTGGCGCTGCGCACCGTCGGCGCGAGACTCACCAAACGGTGACCCGATCGCGCGGATCGAGCCACAACCCGTCACCGGGGCGCACGCCGAAGGTGTCGGCGAAGGCCCCGATGTTCTTGACCACCTGATTGGCCCGGAACTCGTTCGGCGCGTGCGGATCGGTCGCCAGGGCCTGGATCGCGGCAGCCCGGCGCGCCTTGTTGCGCCAGATCCGGCCCCAACTCAGGAACAGCGGGGCCAGATCGTCACCCGCCCCCTCGGTTCCGGCATCCCGGTTGGCCACAGCGATCCGGTAGGCGGCGATCGCGATCGACAAGCCGCCCAGATCGGCGAGGTTCTCCCCCACCGTCAGGCCACCGTTGACCGTGTTCTCCGGCGCGAGCCCGGCCGGGACCAAACGGTCGTACTGGGCGATCAGGGCCTTGGTCCGCTTGTCGAACTCAGCGCGGTCGGCCGGCGCCCACCAGTCGGCGAGGTTGCCGTCGCCGTCGTACTTGGCACCCTGGTCGTCGAAGGCGTGACCGATCTCATGCCCGATCACCGCGCCGATGCCGCCGTAGTTCACCGCGGCCCGGGCGTCCGGCGAGAAGAACGGCGCCTGCAGGATCGCGGCCGGGAAGACGATCTCGTTCATACCGGGGTTGTAGTAGGCGTTCACCGTCTGCGGGGGCATCAGCCATTCGCTCTTGTCCACCGGCTCACCGAGTTTGGCCAACTGGAATTCGTTGTCGAACTCGGCGGAGGCACGGACGGTGGCCACGATCGACTTCCGATCGGTCTTCAGGCCCGAGTAGTCCCGCCAGCTCTCCGGGTAACCGATCTTGGTGCGGATCTTCTCCAACTTGGCGGTGGCCGCGCGGCGCGTGGCCGGGGTCATCCACGCGAGGTCCGCGAAGGACGCCCGGTACGCGCTGCGAAGGTTGTCGACGAGACGCTCGGCCTGCTCCTTCGCCTGCGCCGGGAAGTGCTTCTCGACGTACAGCCGGCCCAGCCCCTCGCCGATCACCGCTTCCACCACGGCGACGGCACGCTTCCACCGGTCGGGCTGTTTCTCCGTGCCGCGCAGCGTCTTCGAGTAGAAGTCGAAGTTCGCGGTGGCGAAGGGCTCGGCCAGGTAGGCGGCGTAGGCCCGCAGCACCTGGATCCGAGCGTGCTCCTTCAGGACGGCCAGATCGGTCTCCGCCCACAGCTTCGCCATCGCGG
Organism: Tsukamurella serpentis; assembly: GCF_054780975.1. Taxonomy (NCBI): domain Bacteria; kingdom Bacillati; phylum Actinomycetota; class Actinomycetes; order Mycobacteriales; family Tsukamurellaceae; genus Tsukamurella; species Tsukamurella serpentis. The sequence continues at coordinate 214,671 of NZ_BAAGVH010000001.1, read as the reverse complement.
TCAGGAAACTCGGCTGAGCGACCACCACCGATTTCGCGTCCTCCGCCTTGACACCGGCTGCCGCGGCCCAGGCGTGCCAGTCGTAGCCGGGGGCGAGCGTGGACAACTCGGAGAACGGGTACGGATTGTAGGTGGCGGAGGCGTCCCGCGAGCGGACCCGGTTCCAGTGCCCCTTCGCCACAGCGGTTTCGAAGCCGAGTACCCGCGAAGCCAGTCCGGCGGGATCGGGCAGCCCGGCCAGCGCGGCCACCTTCTCCAGGTAGCCGCGGTAGCCGTCGCGCGCAGCGGCGTACTTGGGGTCGCTGTAGTACGCCTCATCGGGAAGCCCGATACCTGACTGCAACAGGTTGAGCGCGTACCGAGAGGAGTTCTTCGGGTCGGTGTCGACCTGGTAACCCACCAGCCCGGAGATGCCGCGTCGTTGGTGCGCACCGATCACCTTGAGCAGACCCGCTTTGTCGGCCGCGGCGTCGATCGCACTGAGCTCGGGGCGGATCGGGTCCGCACCGTCGGCGTCGATCCGTTCGGTATCCATGAAAGCGTCGTAGACGTCGCGGATCCTCGCCTCGTCGCTCCGCGCCCGAGGGTCCCGGATCGACTCGATGATCGCCCTGAGCTGTCCGAGCGCACGATCGGACAGGTCGGCGAACGTCGTATAGGAGGCCTTGTCCGCGGGGATCTCGAAACCGTCGTACCACCCGCCGTTGACGTGCCGGAACAGATCGTCGCGCACCCGGACACCGGTCGCCGCACCGGACAGGTCCGGGCCGGTGAGCGCCCGTGGCGGCGCGGACGAGGTGGACGGTCCTCCGCCGGGCGCCGGCACGCCGCACGCCGCGAGCACCCCGGTCCCGGCCAACAGACCGAATCCGGCGAGGAACCGGCGACGATCGACGCCACCGGTCACGTTGCCGAAGGGATCGCGATCGAAGCGCGGCGGGTGGACGGAGGATTGCTCGGATCGAGAGTCCATGGGTGAATCTAACCCGATCGCTCCCGGGGCGACGGTCCGTCCCGCTCGGATTCACACCCGGCCGCGTCGCGCCGCGAGGTGACCGCGATCGCGAAGACCACCAGCGCGATGCCGACCGCCTCGACCGGTCCCGGTCGCTGACCGAGCATCACCGCGCCGACGGCTGTCGCCGTCACCGGGAGCAGGGCCAGCAGGAGGGCGAACCGGGCACGTCCCACCCGGCGCAGCACCACCTGGTCGAGGACGTACGGGATCACCGAGCTGAGCAGGCCGAGACCCAGGCCGAGCACCCACACCCGCCAGCCGAGGAAAACCTCCGGACGGGTCAGCAGATCGGATCCGAGGCCCGGAGCGGCCAGGAGCAGCGCTCCTGCCGCCATCCCCACGCCGAGGCCCTCGATCCCCCCGCCCGCGTCGGCGACCCGCTTGCCGAGGATCACGTATCCCGCCCACAGCGCCGCGGCGAGGAGTGCGCAGGCCACACCGATCGCACCGTCCGCCCCGGAGACACCTCCGACGTTGACCCCGGCGACGCACACCACCCCGACCAGAGCGGCCGCAGCGGCCAGCAGGTGGATCGGGCGCCGCGACCCGGCCACGGCCACGGCGATCGGCCCGAGGAACTCGATCGCCACCGCGGTACCGAGGTCGATGCGTGCGATGGACTCGTAGAAGGCCATGTTCATCAGGAGCGTCACGGCTCCGAACAGGGCCGCGACCCGCAACCGGGACACCGACCACGCGCTTCGGCGCGGCCGCAGCACGACCACCAGGATCAGCCCCGCCCCGGCGCCGCGTAGCCACGCGACCGCCATCGGAGAGAGTTCCGCGAACAGGCCCACCCCCAGGGAGGCGCCCACGTACTGACTGATGGCGCCGATCACGAACATCGCAGGTATCAACAGACCGGCCACCGCTCGACGGTAGATGAACCGGTGCGACGGGGGCCACCGACTTCCCGCCGATCCCGGTCCGGATTTCACCGGGAGCGAAACGGCCTCCGGGTTCGGAGATTCCGCTGGAACAAATCGGTAGGCTCGGACGTATAAACAGATACCCGAGCGGTTACACGAGGAACGGAGGAGTCATGACCAACACAGTCACTTCGCAGGGTCCGGCAGGCGAGACCTTCGCTCCGCTGACCGCATCCGATCGGTGCGACCGCTGCTCGGCGGCCGCGCAGGTGCGCGCCGTCCTCCCGTCCGGATTCGAGCTGCTGTTCTGCAGCCACCACTTCGGCGAGTACGGCTCCGAGTTGCAGACGCAGGGCGCGACGATCGTCCAGGCTCCGGTCGCCGTCTGACGAGTCACTTCCAGGTGCGCAGCGCGCTGATCCGCTCGCGCAACTGATCCGCCGTGGCCATCGCGGTCACCGGTCCGCCGAGCTTGCTCCGCAGCTCGTTGTGCACCACGCCGTGCGGCTTCCCGGTGCGATGGTGGTGCATCGCCACCAGCGAGTTGAGTTCGCGGCGCAGCGCGGCGAGTTGCGCGCCCGCGGTGGCGCGTTCGGTCACCTGCGCCGGTGCCGGCCGCTCCACCGCCGCGGGCGTGGCGACCTGCTCCTTCTGGCGCTGCTGCAGCAGTGCCCGCATCTGTTCCGCGTCCAGTAGTCCGGGTAGGCCCAGGTAGTCGGCCTCGTCCTCGCTGCCGGAGAAGGTGGCGGTGCCGTACGAGGAGCCGTCGTAGATGAGTTGGTCGAGTTCGGCGTCGGCGTGCAGCGAGACGAAGGCCTTCTCCTCCTCACCCGGCTCGTCCTTCTGCTTGTTCGCGTCGGCCAGCAGCGCGTCCTCGAGTCCGTCGGACTCGCGGTGCGGCTTGCCCAGGACGTGATCGCGCTGCTCCTCGAGCTTCGCGGCCAGGTCCAGCAGGACCGGCACCGACGGCAGGAAGACGCTGGCCGTCTCCCCCGGCACCCGCAGGCGCACGAACCGGCCGATGGCCTGCGCGAAGAACAACGGCGTCGAGGCGCTGGTGGCGTACACGCCCACCGCCAGGCGCGGAACGTCCACGCCCTCGGACACCATGCGCACCGCCACCATCCACTTGTCGGTGCTGTCGGAGAACTCACTGATCCGCTTCGAGGCGGTCGGATCGTCGGACAGGACCACGGTGACCTTCTCGCCACTGATCTCAGTCAGCAGTTCCGCGTAGTCCCGCGCTGTGGTCTGGTCGGTGGCGATCACCAGGCCACCGGCGTCGGGGATGGCACGGCGCAGTTGGTCGAGCCGGGTGTTCGCCGCGTGCAACACCGCCGGGATCCAGTCGCCGTGGGGGTCCAGCGCGGTGCGCCAGGCCCGGGCGGTCTGCTCCTTGCTCAGCGGTTCACCCAGACGTGCGGTGAACTCCTCCCCCGCACTGGTCCGCCAGCTCGCCTGCCCCGAATAGGCGAGGAAGACGACCGGCCGCACCACGCCGTCGGCCAGCGCATCGGAATAGCCGTAGACGTGGTCGGCCTTCGACCGCTGTCCACCGCCGAACTCGGGTTCGTAGGTCACGAACGGGATCGGATTGTCGTCACTGCGGAACGGGGTACCGGTCAGCGCCAGTCGGCGGGTGGCGTCGGCGAAGGCCTCCCGCACACCCTCACCCCAGCTCCTGGCGTCGCCGGCGTGGTGGATCTCGTCGAGGATCACCAGGGTCTTGTAGGCGGCGGTGCGCGCGTGATGCTTGTACGGGTGCATGCCCACCTGCGCGTAGGTGATCACCACACCGTCGAAGTCCGACGAGGTGGCGCCGGAGGAATTGCTGAAGTTCGGGTCCAGGTTGATCCCGTTCCGCGCCGCGGCCTGAGCCCACTGGTACTTCAGATGCTCGGTGGGTGCGACCACAGTGATCCGCTCGACGGTGCGATCGGCCAGCAGTTCAGCGGCCACGCGCAGCGCGAAGGTGGTCTTACCGGCCCCCGGCGTCGCGACCGCGAGGAAGTCCCGCGGCTTCGCTGCCAGGTACTTCGTGAGTGCGCGTCGCTGCCAGACACGAAGTGAAGCCGCCATCGAGAAAAAGCACCCCTAAACCGCATGAAAGGGCCCGCCGCGAGTGGTTTGCCAGGACGAGCGGGCCGTTGTCGAACTCTCAAGCAGTCTAGCCGCAACACGCGGCCGCACCGGTGCCGACGTGATCGACCCCGGTGCGGAAGACTGGAGGGTGATGGAACACGCACACCGCGCGCCGAACGACCGGCAGCCCGGTCCCTCGTCGGGCCCCGGGCCGGATTCGGACGGCCCGCGCACCCGCGACCTGGACCGCCGCCGGCGCGCACCGCTGCACCTGCGGACCTGGGCCGCGGTCCGCGGTCTGCCGCACGTGCTGTGGCGCACCGTGGTGAAGTCCTGGGACGATTCCATCGTCGGTCACAGTGCACAGGCCGCGTTCTGGCAGACGCTCTCGCTGCCTCCACTACTACTGGGTCTGCTCGGCCTCACCGGTTACGTGGCCGGTTGGTTCGGGCCGGACACGATCAACGTGATCCACGACAAGATCATCGCCGGAAGTGCTTCGGCGTTCACTCCGAACGTGGTCGAGGAGATCATCAAACCCACTGTCGAGGGCGTGCTGCAGCAGGGCCGCGGCGACGTGGTCTCGGTCGGCTTCATCATCGCACTGTGGGCCGGTTCCTCGGCGTTGTCGTCGTTCGTGGACTCGATCTCGATGGCGCACGATCAGCACACCGTCCGCAATCCGGTGCACCAGCGGCTGTTCGCCCTGCTGCTGTACATCGAGTTCCTGATCCTGGCGGTGTTCACCCTGCCGCTGGTGGCGCTCGGTCCTACGTTGATCATCAAGTACATTCCCGCTTCGTGGCACCCGGCGGTCGCACGCCTGATCGACCTCGGTTACCTGCCGTTCGTGGTGCTCATGCTGGTGGGCGGGCTCGCACTGCTCTACCGGCAGGCGCTGCCACGACCACTGCCGTGGTACCGGCACGTGCCCGGCGCCGCGCTCGCGGCGCTGATCTTCCTGGTGACCTCGACCGGGCTGCGGGTGTACCTGTCGTGGATCTCGGTCGGGCGCGGCTACTCCTACGGCGCGCTGGCCACGCCGATCGCGTTCCTGCTGTTCACGTTCTTCCTCGGCTTCGCGGTGATGGTCGGCGCGGAGTTCAACGCCGCCCTGCAGGACCGGTGGCCGGCCCGCGAGATCCGCACCGATCAGCTCCGCGGCTGGGTCGTCGAGCAGATGAAGGAGGCCGGGATCGACAATCCCGGCCGGGTGGCCGCGCAGGGTCTACGACGCGCGACCGACCCGATCCGGCGACGGGGCCGGCCACCGGCCGAGGCCGCCACCGCTCAGGCCGCACCGTCGCCGCCGGGCGACCCCGCTCCGCAGGGGTCCGGCCGCTCGCGCTGACGCCTACTTCTTGAGGCGGTCGTAGATCTTCTTGCAGTCCGGGCAGACCGGCGAGCCGGGCTTGGCCGACTTGGTGACCGGGAAGGTCTCCCCGCACAGCGCGACCACGTAGTTGCCCATCACCGCGGACTCGGCGATCTTGTTCTTGCGCACGTAGTGGAAGAACTTGGGAGTGTCGTCGTCGTTGCCGGAGTCGGCATCGACGTCGACGTCCGGCTTCTCAAGAGTCTTCGTGCTCATGACTTTCATTCTGCCAGGTGCAGTGGGACGATCGTAGGCGTGGGAAACAATCGGGACGCCCCGTACGTCATCACCAACGCGGAGGAGTCGTACGAGGAGCAGTACCGGCGGCGAGTCCGCCGGTACCTCATGATCATGGCGATCCGCATTCCCGCCCTCGTCATCTCGGTGTGGATCTACTCGGCGACGGGGAACTGGGTGATCGCCCTGGCGGTTCTCGCCGGCTCGATCCCGATCCCGTGGATCGCGGTGATCCGCGCCAACGACCGCCCCAAGAAGCGCCGTGGTGAACCCGACCGGTTCACCGCCCGCAAGCTCGACCGGCTGGCCCTGCAGGGACACCAGATCAAGACCGTCTCCGAGCACGGCGACTAGTGGAGCTCGATCCCGGCCTGACCCCGCTGTGCCGTCGCCTGGGTCCGGTCCTGCGTGCCGCCGGTCTCTCCGAGGCCGCCGTCGCCGAGCGCCTGGGCGACCAGTACGGGTGTCTCTCGCGCGGTGAACCGGGCCCGGTCGAGGCCGCGGCCTGCGGTGACGATCCGCTGGACGTGCTGATCCGCCTCTTCCTGGCCGCAGCCCCGGTCCCGGCCGCGCTGGTCGACAGCGCCCTGGGCCCGGTCACCGCCGATGAGGCCGTCGGGGCGGGTCTACTCGAGCGCGATCCGGATGATCCGACGCGGGTACGGGCCGCGCTGAGCCTGCGGCCGCTGGATCTGCCCGACGGTCCGCAGTGGTTCGTCTCGGATCTCGACGGACTGATGCGTCCGCATCCGCAGCACCGGGAGCACGTACTGGGCGTCGGACACGCCTCGCAGTCGCTACTCCGCGCCACGCCGCGCGATCACGCGGGCACCGTCCTCGATCTGGGCACCGGGTGCGGAGTGCACGCCTGCTCGGCCACCCGGTTCGCGAACGCGGTGACCGCCACCGATGTCAGCGAGCGCGCCGCCGGTTTCGCCGCGGCCTCGGCCGCGCTCAACGGTGTCGACATCGAGGTACTGACCGGCGACTGGTTCGAGCCGGTGGCCGGGCGGCGGTTCGATCTGCTCCTGGCGAACCCGCCGTTCGTGGTGGGCGAGGGCCGGGTCGAACACACCTACCGCGATTCCGGTCTCGACCTCGACGGGGCCTCCGAACTGGTGGTGCGAGGCGCACCGGAGCACCTGTCCCCCGGCGGCACCGCGGTACTGCTGGCCTCGTGGGTGCACCGCGAGGAGCAACCCTGGCAGACGCGGGTCGCGTCCTGGTTGCCTGCCGACGGGGTCGCGGCATGGGTACTGCAGCGCGACGTCGCCGATCCGGCGCTCTACGTCGGGACCTGGCTACGGGATGAGGGCCTGGACCCGCGCACCGGCGAGGGCAGGATCAAGTCGGACCGCTGGCTGGCCCACTTGGCCCGGGCCGGGGTGACCGGGATCGGTTTCGGATTCGTCTTCCTCCGCGCGGCCGAGGGCCCGTCGGAGGTGGTGTGCGAGGAGCTTGCGCACCCCTTCGAGGATCCGCTCGGCTCCGAGGCTCCCCAGCACTTCAGCCGGATGCAGGTGCTGCGGGACATCGATCTCGATGCTGCGCGACCGGTGCTCGGCGATGACGTCGCGTTGGAGCGGGTCAGCGTCGCCGGAGACGAGGGCTGGGACGAGGTGGCGGTGCGGGTGACCCGGATGTCCGGACCGAGGTGGACTCACGAGATCGATGACGACGGTGCCCGCCTGCTCGCCGGCGCGAGCGGTTCGCTCACCGTCGAGGATCTGGTGGCGCTCCTGGAGGTCGCGACCGGGCAACCGGACCTGACACAGCCGGCCCACCGCCTGCTCGCCGACCTCTACCGCCACGGGTTCATCACCCTTCTTTAAGCAACTTCTCAGTACGGCTTCCTGTTTGCGCTGGTCAAGCGGTTGAACCTCGGGAACTCAGCCCGAGCGTCGTCCGTTGAACTGATGTACCGGCGAACAGGAGGCAGCCACATGGCACACCGCGTCAACACCGCTAGCACCGCAGCCCGCCCCGCTGATCGGGTGCGGCCCCCGCTGACCGAGGCGGATCTCGATGCACAGAGTCCCGCCGCTGATCTGGTGCGCGTGTACCTCAACGGAATCGGCCGCACGGCCCTGCTCACCGCTGAGGACGAGGTCGAGCTGGCGAAGCGGATCGAGGCCGGGCTCTACGCCCAGCACCTGCTGGCCACCAAGAAGCGGATGGCGGCGTCGAAGAAGCGTGACCTGGCGTTCATCGTCCGCGACGGTCAGGCCGCCCGGCAGCACCTGCTGGAGGCCAACCTGCGACTGGTCGTCTCCCTGGCCAAGCGGTACACCGGGCGCGGGATGCCGCTGCTGGACCTGATCCAGGAGGGCAACCTCGGACTGATCCGCGCGATGGAGAAGTTCGACTACGCCAAGGGCTTCAAGTTCTCGACCTACGCCACCTGGTGGATCCGCCAGGCGATCACGCGCGGCATGGCTGATCAGTCCCGCACGATCCGGCTGCCGGTCCACCTGGTGGAGCAGGTGAACAAGCTGGCGCGGATCCGCCGTGAACTGCACCAGCAGCTCGGCCGGGAGGCCACCGACGCCGAGCTCGCCGCCGAGTCGGGCATCCCGGCGGAGAAGATCGCGGACCTCATGGACCACTCGCGGGACCCGGTGAGCCTGGACATGCCGGTCGGCTCCGACGAGGAGGCACCGCTCGGCGACTTCATCGAGGACGCCGAGGCGGCTTCGGCGGAGTCCGCGGTGATCTCCAGCCTGATGCACAGGGACGTCCGCTCAGTGCTCGGCACCCTGGATGAGCGCGAGCAGCAGGTGATCCGCCTGCGGTACGGCCTCGAAGACGGCCAGCCGCGCACCCTCGACCAGATCGGCAAGCTGTTCGGGCTCTCCCGCGAACGCGTCCGGCAGATCGAGCGCGAGGTCATGAGCAAGCTGCGCAACGGTGATCGCGCCGATCGCCTGCGCGCGTACGCGAGCTGACAGTCACTCCCGAAGGAACCGCGCCGGCGCTCAGAGCCGGCGCGGTTCCGCTTGTTGGGTGAGCAGATCGTTGGCGTGGCCGATGGTGACCACCGAGGACAGCACCGAGGCGCCGTCGGTGGTGGCCAGGATCGGCTGGCAGTCGATCGTGCGGATCTCGGGTACCTCGTACGCCAGTGCCGCCACGCGTACCACCACGTCGATCAGCGCGGCACGATCGACGCCGGCTTCCCCGGCGAAGCCGGCGAGCAACGGCGCCGACCTGGTCGCGGTCACCAGGTCCTGCGCGGAGGCCTCGGTCAACGGGAGCAACCGGTAGGCGCGGTCGCCGAGCAGTTCGGGCACCGCGCCGCTGAGCCCGAACGAGAGCAGCGGCCCGATCTTCGGATCGTTCTCGTAGCCCACCGCGCAGCCGACGCCCTTGTCCGCCATCTTCTGCACGTGCAGAGTCCGCTCACCGGTGGCACCGGAGAGTTCCGCGAAGGCGTCCGCGACGGCCTGCGGACCGGTGAGGTCCAGCCGCACTGCGGCGAGGTCGGCGCGTAGTCGCCAACGCTCCCCCATGGCCTTGATCGCCACCGGGTAACCCAGTCGATCCGCGGCGGCGACCGCTCCGGCCGGGTCCGCGGCCACTTCGAACGGGACCACATCGACTCCGTACAGGCCCAGCAGTCGCGCGCTCTGCTCGAACGTCAGGGTGATCGCACCACCGTCGGAATCGGCGGGCGGCAGCCACTCCCGCACCGACGTGCGGGCCTCCTCGGCGTGGGTACGGTCCGGGCGGGCGGTGTCGGAGATCGGCCGGGCGCGCCACTGCGCGTACCGCCAGCCCTGCGCGAGGACGTGGGCCGCCCGCTCGGGTTCGGGGTACGACGGGACCGAGCCGCGGAGCCGGACACCGTCGTCGTCGGTGACGGCGAGCAGTTCGGTGACTCCCTCGAAAGCGAGGAAGGTGGAGACGATCGGCTTGATCAGCTTCCGGGACGCCTCCAGCAGCACGGCGGCATGAGCCTCCGGCGGTGCCTCCACCGGCGGTACGAAGACGGCGATGATCGCGTCCACGCGATCGTCCGCGAGTGCCGCGTCGATGGCGGCACGGAACTCCTCCGGGGACGCCGCTGCACCGAGATCCACCGGTTGGGCGACGTCGAGCCCTTCCCGGATACCGGTGTGGGTGGCCAGCACTCCGAGCGCGGTGGAATTGCCGATCACCGCGACCCGGCGGCCCTTGGGGAGCGGCTGGTAGCTGAAGAACGTGGCGCAGTCGAACAGCTCGGGTATCGAATCGACTTGCACCACACCGGAGTTCTCGAACAGCGCCTCGTTGGCGCGTTGCCGCCGATCGACGTCGACACCACCGCGGTGTACTGCCACGATGGGCTTCTGCCGCGCCAGCCGGCGAGCGATGCGACCGAACTTGCGCGGGTTGCCGAAACTCTCCAGGTACAGCAGTACCACTTCGGTGGCCGGATCTGTGTCCCAGTACTGCAGCACGTCGTTGCCGGAGACGTCGGCACGGTTCCCGGCGGAGACGAACGTCGACAGGCCCACCCCGCGCGAGGCCGCGGTGTCGAGGATCGCGATGCCCAGCGCGCCGGACTGGCAGAAGAACCCGACGTTGCCCCGTCCCGGCACCACCGGGGCGAGGGTCGCGTTGAGCCGCACCTGCGGATCGTTGTTGATCACCCCGAGGGCGTTGGGGCCGATCAGCCGCATCCCGTGTGAACGGACCGCGGCGACCAGCCGCTGTTCGGATTCGGTACCGCGGCCACCGGCGTCGGAGAAGCCGGACGAGACCACCAGCAGGGTCCGCACGTCCTTGGCGAGGCAGTCGTCGAGCACCTGGCGCATGTTGTCGGCCGGCACCGCCACCACGGCCAGGTCGACCTGGTCCGGGATGTCGCGGACGGACTCGTAGGCCCGGATCCCGACGACCGACCGCCGGTCCGGGTGCACCGGGTACACCGGTCCGGTGAAGTCCCCGGCGATCAGGTTGCGCAGCACCGCGTGCCCGACCTTGCCCGCAGTGGTCGACGCCCCGATCACCGCGACCGACGTGGGCCGCAGGGCGTTGCTGACGCTGCGCGCCTCCGATGCCAGTTCGCGGGCGTTCCGGACGGCCACCAGGGCGTCGGTCGGGTCGATTCCGAACTCCACGTGCACGACGCTGCCGTCGAAGCTGCGACGCAGCTCGTACCCGGCGGCCTTGAACACGTTGACCATGTACCGGTTCTCGGCGAGTACCTCGGCCTCGAACCGGTGGAAGCCGTTCTCGGCCGCAGCGCCGGCCAGGTGTTCGAGCAGGATCGGTCCGAGTCCGCGGCCCTGGTGCTCGTCAGCGACCACGAAGGCGACCTCCGCGGAGGACGGTTTCCCCGATTCGGCGAGCCCCTCGTACAACCCGACCGCGATGATCCGCCCGCCGAGCACGGCCAGGAAGCACACCCTCTGGTCGTGGTCGACGGTGGTCATCCGGGCCACGTCCCGTGGCGGCATCACCGGGTACGGGCCGAAGTAGCGCAGGTAGCGGGTCCGCTCGGACAGGCCGCCGTGGAACTCGACCATGGCGTCGGCGTCGTCGGGCACCACCGGCCGCAGGTGCACCACGCCTCCGTCGGAGGCGAGCACGTCGGCCACCCAGTGCGAGGGGAACTCGTAGGGTCCGGGCGCGGGGCCGCCGACCTTGGGGGCGGGGAACGGGTCCGTGGCGGGTCCGGAGGGGTGCAGCGGTGGCTCGTCAGTCACGAGGGTCCTCCGGGTCGAGTCCGTGCAGAGGGAACACCGCGGTGCGCGCCCGGGTGATGAACCTGTCGACGGCCGCTTCTGCGGACGGTTCGCCCGCATGGTCGAAGGACGAGGGTTCCCAGGGCGTGAAGTCGGTGTCGCCGCCTTCCCCCATAGCCTCCGGGATCGCGCTCGTACCCGCAAGCACCTTCGGGTGCAGTTCGCCGACCAGGTCCTTCCACACGTCGGGGATCGGGGTCGCCGGATCCACATCGACTCCCACGACCGCTCCGATCAGGTGGGTCCAGGCTCGGGGCACCACGCTGATCAACTGGTAGCCGCCTCCTCCGACGGCGAGCCACCGCCCGTCGCAGAGTTCGTCGGCGAGCCCGCGCATGGCCAGAATCGCGGCGCGTTGCCCGTCCACGGTCAGCGACAGGTCGGTCAGCGGATCGGCGGCGTGCGAGTCGCAGCCGCACTGGCTGATGATGATCTGCGGGCGGAACTCCCGGACGATCGACGGGACCACCGCGTGGAAGGCGCGCAGCCACAGCGCATCGGAGCAGAACGCCGGAACCGGGACGTTGATCGCGGTGCCGCGGGCCTCGGGCCCACCGAGTTCGCTGGGGTACCCGGTGTGCGGCCAGAGGTGTCGCGGGTCCTCGTGCAGGGAGACGGTGAGCACCCGCGGGTCGTTCCAGAACTGAGCCTGGACACCGTCACCGTGATGGGCGTCGATGTCGATGTAGGCGACCCGGTCGTAGCCGTTGTCGAGCAGCCAGGAGATCGCGATGCCGACGTCGTTGTAGACGCAGAAGCCGGAGGCGTGGGTGCGCATGGCGTGGTGCATGCCACCGGCGATGTTGACCGCGCGAGTGGCCGCGCCCTCGGCGATCGCCTGGGCTCCGGTGAGGGTGGAGCCGACGATGCCGGCGGCGGCCTCGTGCATGTTGAGGAAGGTGGGGTTGTCGTCGTTGCCGAGCCCGTAGCCGGTGAGGTCGATGCTGGAGCGGCCGGAGCCGGCGACCCGCACCGCGGCCTGGTAGTCATCGGTGTGCGCGCGGCGCAGGTGGTTCTCGTCGAATCTGCGCGGCGCGGTCAGTTCGACACCGTCGAGCACTCCGAGCATCCGCGACAGTTCCAGGGTCAGATGCAATCGCACCGGGTCCATGGGGTGGGAGTGGGAGAATCGGTATTCGAGTACCGAGGGATCCCAGACCACCTGGGAGTCGGGGAACCGGGCCATGCACCGGGACACTATCGGTTGCCATCCTGCGACGCGCCGAAGTTAGGTAATCTTTACTACGGAATGGGGACGGTTGTCTCGGTTAAGCTGACGGCGACGATAAGGAGCTGGATACGTGAACGATCTGGTGGACACCACCGAGATGTACCTGCGCACGATCTACGAGCTCGAGGAAGAGGGCGTCGTCCCCTTACGGGCGCGGATCGCCGAACGGCTCGAGCAGAGTGGCCCCACGGTGTCGCAGACCGTGCAGCGGATGGAGCGCGACGGCCTCGTCCGGGTGGCCGGTGACCGTCATCTGGAGCTCAGCGACAAGGGCCGTCAGTTGGCGATCGCCGTCATGCGCAAGCACCGTCTCGCGGAGCGACTGCTGGTGGATGTGATCGGCCTGCAGTGGGAGAACGTGCACGCCGAGGCCTGCCGCTGGGAGCACGTGATGAGCGAGGACGTCGAGCGGCGTCTGCTCGACGTCCTGGGCAACCCCACTACCTCGCCGTACGGCAACCCGATCCCCGGCCTCGCCGAGTTGGGTGTGGTGGTCGGCGGTGAGCAGCCCCGGCCGGCTCGTCTCACCGATCTCGCCCAGGGCGGACCGACCGCCGTGGTGATCAAGCGCTTGGCCGAGCACGTGCAGGCCGACACCGACCTGATCAGCCGGTTCCGCGCTGCGGGCGTCGTCCCGGACGCCCGCGTGAGCGTCACCGTCCAGCGCGGCGCAGTGGTCATCTCCGTCGCAGGCCACGAGGACTTCGAGCTCCCCGACGAGATGGCGCACGCGGTCTTCGTCGAGGCGGTGTAGCGGTGCAGCTCTTGGTGACCGGCGGTGCCGGCTACGTGGGCAGCGTGTGCACGCAGGTCCTGCTCGAACGCGGCCATCAGGTGACCGTGCTCGACGACCTGAGCACCGGCAACCGGGACGCGGTTCCCAGCGGCGCGCGTTTCGTCGAAGGGGACGTGGCCACCGCCGCCCGGCCGCTGCTCAGCGACGGCGAGTTCGACGGCGTTCTCCACTTCGCGGCGAAGTCCCTGGTCGGCGAGTCGGTGAATCATCCGCACAAGTACTGGCAGGGCAACGTGGTCTCCACGCTCGCGCTGCTGGACGCGATGCTGGCGGCCGGGGTGGAGCGCCTGGTGTTCTCGTCGACGGCCGCCACGTACGGCGAGCCCGATACGGTGCCGATCACCGAGGGGGCCCGAACGGAACCGACGAACACCTACGGCGCCACCAAGCTCGCGATCGACGCCGCGATCACCTCCTACGCCACCGCGTACGGACTGGCCGCGGTCTCCCTGCGGTACTTCAACGTGGCCGGCGGGTACCGGGGATTCGGCGAGAACCGTGAGGTGGAGACCCACCTCATCCCACTGGTACTGCAGACCGCCCTGGGGCAGCGTGGGGAGATCTCCGTCTTCGGCTCCGACTACCCCACTCCCGATGGCACCGCGGTGCGTGACTACGTGCACGTCAAAGACCTGGCCGATGCCCATCTCCTGGCGCTCGATCACGCGAAGCCCGGAACGCACGAGGTGTTCAACCTCGGCTCCGGCGCGGGATTCTCGGTGCGCCAGGTGATCGACACCTGCCGCGAGGTCACCGGGTGCGAGATCCCCGAGGTCGCGGCGGACCGGCGTGCGGGCGATCCCGCCGTCCTGGTGGCGTCCTCGCAGCGCGCGGTCGACGAGCTGGGCTGGCGACCGCAGCACACCGATCTGCGGGGCATCGTCGCCGATGCCTGGGAGTTCACCCGTGCGCTCGGTGATCGGGCGCACGCAGCGCGTTCGAACTGACAGCACCGGAGTATCCCCGGTCTCATCCGGCCAGCTCCACCTCCCCCGTCCGCGGCGGTAGCCGCACCCCGAGCCGGCTCGCCACCGCGAAGCCGGTCTCTGCCACCGCGGTCATGTCGCTCGGCGGCAGCCCCGCGGTGAGCGCCCGCGCCAGCAGGTGCGCCGCGCGGTACCGGGAGTCCGCCAGCAGAGCGGCGTCGAGCGCGATCCCGGTGATCGGTCCCTCGCCGTGCAGATAGGCTGAGGCCGCCACCAGCGTCGCCGCCGCTGCGCGCGGGGTACCGCGTAAGCGTCGCGCCAATTCGGCGAACAGGGTGCGGGCCTCGTCGGCGACCACCGTCAGCGCCAGTGCCATCGCCGCATCGCGGACCATGAGATCGAGTATCGCGCCGCCGAGTAGCGCCACATCGGCGTCACTGAGCGGGTCGGTTCCCGGCCCGGTGATCGCACCGAGTAGCGCCGTGAGCAGCTCGCCCGGATCTCCTCCGGCCTCGGTGGACGCCGCTCGGCGGCACTGCGCCGCGGGTACTCCGGGCCCCTCCGGCATCAGTTGCCCGGTCAGTGCGTCCCGAGAGGCGTGGATGGTGCGGCCCTCGACCACGGCGGTGAGCATCGCCACCGACTCGGCGGGGTCACTCATCTCACCGCTCTCGGCGTGCCGGCAGACCCACCGCTGCCCGGCGGCCAGTCGCGGGACCAGAAACAGGTCGGCGATCTCGATATCGGGCTCGGCGACCGACCGTGACCGGGCGCAGTTCTGCAGTGCCCGGAGCACTGCGCCGGTGACGGAAGCGGAGATCCGGTCGTCGACGACCACACACAGCACGCGGTCGGCGCCCTGCGTACGGATCATGCGCATCGCCTCGACGATGTAATCGCGGCTGGTCCTGCGCAGAGTGCCGGTGCGGGTGAGTTCGAGGTCGGTGCGAGCGGTGGCGCCGACGGTCCTGGTGATGTCGTCGTAGGCGAGCAGTATCACCGATCGACTGGGATAGAAGCCGATGAGGGCCGGGATCGAGGCGAGCAGGTCGGCCACGGAGCCGACGGATGCGAGTGCTGGAGCGTGGTGTGCGGTCATACCTGCGAATGCTCACCGACCACTACGACGCCGAGCCGACGCTGGCGCCCCGTCATTCCCATTTTCGTTATGAAACCTTCTTCGGCCGGGCCCGGTATCCACAGCGATCCCCGACGTTCCGGACATCGGCCGCGCGGGTCCGGCGCTCGGGATCACCGGGGGCTACTGTGAAGCCCGTGATCGGCCTTCCGCGGTTCTCCGACCGCACGCGCAACTGGTTCCTCAGCGGCATGTCCGAGCGAGCGGGCACCCACGTGGGGCCGCACGCCAGTGATGTTGAGCATCCGCAGCCGTGGTGGAAGGTCATGTGCCTGACCGGTGTGGACTACTTCTCCACCCTCGGCTACCAACCGGCCATCGCGTTCATCGCCGCCGGCGCGGTCTCGCCGATCGCCACCCTGGTGCTGATCGCGCTGACCCTGTTCGGCGCGCTCCCGGTGTACAAGCGGGTCTCCCGGGAGAGCTTCAACGGATCGGGATCGCTGGCCATGTTCGAGCGGCTGCTCCCGTGGTGGGGCGGCAAGCTGTTCGTGCTCGGCCTACTCGGTTTCGCGGCCACCGACTTCATCATCACCATCACGCTCTCGTCGTCCGACGCGGCCGAGCACATCGTCGAGAACCCCCTGGTCCCGTCGTACCTGCACGGCATGAACATCCCGATCACCCTCGGCCTGGTACTGGCCCTGGGACTGGTCTTCCTGAAGGGCTTCCGGGAGGCGATCGGGGTCGCGGTCGTGCTGGTGGTGGTCTACCTGTCGCTGAACGTG
This sequence comes from Tsukamurella serpentis, assembly GCF_054780975.1. NCBI lineage: Bacteria > Bacillati > Actinomycetota > Actinomycetes > Mycobacteriales > Tsukamurellaceae > Tsukamurella > Tsukamurella serpentis. Next base: position 198,542 of record NZ_BAAGVH010000001.1, on the reverse strand, counting down.
GTGATCATCGCGGTCTCGCTGTGGCACGTCGCCGAGCGGCCGCAGAAGATCATCGAGTGGCAGGACCTGCTGTGGACGGAGTACTCGAATCCGCTGATGGTGGCCGCGGTGGCGCTGGTGGTCTTCCCGAAGCTGGCGCTGGGCCTGTCCGGATTCGAGACCGGTGTCGCGGTGATGCCGCAGATCAAGGGTGACCCGAACGACCCGCCGGAGTATCCGGCCAAGCGGATCCGGGACACCGGCCGGCTGTTGACCACCGCCGCGGTGATCATGAGCGTCCTGCTCGCGACGTCGAGCTTCGCGACCACCCTGCTCATCCCGGCGAAGGAGTTCGAGCCCGAGGGCGGGGCGAACGGCCGCGCACTGGCGTGGCTGGCGCACGAGTACCTGGGCAACACCTTCGGCACCGTCTACGACGTGTCGACGGTGGCGATCCTCTGGTTCGCCGGTGCATCCGCGATGGCGGGAATGCTCAACCTGGTGCCGCGGTACCTGCCGCGCTACGGCATGGCACCACGGTGGGCCTCCGCGGTACGACCGCTGGTGGTGGTGCTGACCGTGATCGCGCTGGTGATCGTGCTGATCTTCGAGGCCGACGTGAACGCGCAGGGCGGCGCCTACGCGACCGGCGTGCTGGTGCTGATGACCTCGGCGGCGATCGCTGTGACGATCTCCGCCCGGCGCAAGCGTCAGACCGGCGCCACCTGGGCCTTCGGCCTGATCTCGGCGGTGTTCGTCTACACCACCATCGACAACATCATCGAGCGGCCCGACGGTGTGCGGATCGCGGCGCTGTTCATCCTCGCGATCGCGCTGGTCTCCATCGGCTCGCGGGTACGGCGGTCCTTCGAGTTGCGAGCATCGTCGACGGTCTTCGACGACAAGGCCCTGGAGTTCATCCGTGACGATGCGAAAGCCCAGCACGCGATCCGGATCGTCGCCCACGAGCCCGACGTGGACACCAAGAAGGAGTACCGCGACAAGGTGCGCGCCGAGCGCAAGTTCGGCCACATTCCGGGGCGCTCACGGGTGATCCTGCTGGAGGTGTGGCCGCGCGACTCCTCGGACTTCGAGGAGGACCTGGAGGTACGGGGAATCGAGAAGTTCGGCTACCGGCTGCTGAAGGTCCGGTCCGGCAGTGTGGCGAACACTATCGCCGCGGTGCTGTTGTACATCCGCGACGAGACCGGAGTGGTACCCGAGGTGTACTTCCAGTGGTCGGAGATGAACCCCGTGCTCAACATGGGTAAGTACCTGGTCGAGGGAACCGGTGAGGTGGCCGCGGTGTGCCACGAGGTGCTGCGCCAGGCCGAGCACGACGCCAAGCGCCGGCCCACCGTGCACGTCTCCTGACGTCCGGCCGAATCGCCTCCGTCGTTACGCCGTGAGCGGAAACACGACCCGTCAGGGAATCGGGACAAGTTTCGTGAAGTTGTCCCGGGTGTGTAAGGGTGGTGGTTCCTCCACCTGACGGAGGCGCGTTGTCTGGAGGTTGACGCATGGACGAGCAGTCCCACATGTACGAGCTGGAGTTCCCCGGTCCCGCGGTGTCCGACACCGACGGCGATGGACCGGTGCTGGTGCACGCGCTGGACGGCTACGCCGACGCCGGACACGCACTGCGGGTGCTGCGCAAGCACCTCAAGGCGAACCTCTCCGCCGAATTGGTGGCCTCGTTCGACGTGGACGAGCTGATCGACTACCGCTCCCGGCGACCGTCGATGACCTTCGAGGACGGTTTCACCGGCGTCGACGACCCGGAACTGAACCTCTACGCCGTGCGTGACACCACCGGCAAGCCGTTCCTGCTGCTCGCGGGCGCCGAACCCGACCTACGGTGGGAGGGTTTCGTCAGCGCCGTCGCAGGTCTCGCCGAGCGTTTCGGCGTGCGCACCGTCGTCGGCCTGCACGCGATCCCGATGGCGGTGCCGCACACCCGCCCGGTGCCGGTGACCGCCCACGGCAACAAGCCCGAGCTGCGCAGCGACCTTCGCTCGTGGGACGGCACCATGCGCATTCCGGGTAGCGCCGCAGCCCTGCTGGAGCTGCGGATGGCCGACAAGGGCTACGACACCCTCGGCCTGTCGGTGCAGGTGCCGCACTACCTGGCGCAGAACGATTACCCCGAGGCCGTGCTGGGCATGATGGGTGCCCTGCGCTCGACGGTGGGGCTGTCCCTACCCGACGGTGACCTGCCCGCCGAGGCCGCCGAACTGCGCGAGCAGATCGACGCCCAGGTCTCCGCTAACCAGGAGATCGCGCAGGTCGTCGAAGCACTGGAGCAGCAGTACGACCAGGCCGCACAGCCTCCGCAACCGCGTGAGCTGCTGATCGCCGAGGGCGAGGCGATCCCCAGCGGCGACGACCTGGCCAGCGAATTCGAGGCATTCCTGGCCGAACAGGCCGGGGACGACGATGCGGGCGAGGCCTCGCGGGGAGGTACCGACGCATGAGTCGAACACGCCGGCGTTTCGCGACCATTCACGGTCACCGCCGGGCCTACCGGATCGGCGGCAACGGCCCGGCCCTGCTGCTGATCCACGGTATGGCCGACAACTCCTCGACCTTCGAGCCGGTGCTCGACGAGCTCGCGCAGAGGTACACGGTGATCGCCCCGGACCTGCTCGGGCACGGCGACTCGGACCGACCGCGCGGTGATTACTCACTCGCTGCTTTCGCCAACGCGATGCGCGACCTGCTGCTGTACCTGGGAATCGAGCGGGCGACGGTGGTCGGTCACTCCCTCGGCGGCGGCATCGCCGGTCAGCTCACCTACCAGTACCCCGAGATGGTCGAGCGTCTGGTGTTCGTCGACTGCGGCGGGGTCACCCGTTCGGTCTCGCCCGTGCTGCGCGCGGCCTCCCTGCCGCTGTCGGAACTCGCCTTCCGGGCCCTCGGCGTCCCCGGCGCTCTCCCGGCCGCCACCACCGCACTGAACCTGCTGGGGCGGCTGCCGATGAAGATGTTCGTCGACAACGCGGAATGTGCGCGGATACTGGCCGGACTCCCCCGCTCGGGCACCCCGAGTGCTTTCGCACGGACCCTGCGCGCGGTGGTCGACCCGATGGGCCAGGTGATCACCATGCTCGACCGCAGCTACCTCGGCGCTGAGATCCCCGCGCTCGTGATCTGGGGTTCGGACGACCCGATCATCGGGGTCGACCACGCTCACCTGCTGCACGCGGAACTACCGGCTTCCCGCCTGGAGATCTTCGACGGTGCCGGGCACTTCCCCTACCGCAACGATCCGCAGCGATTCCTGACGGTGCTCACCGAGTTCATCGAGTCCACCGACGCCGCGCAGCTGACCCGCGACGATCTGCAGCACGCACTGCGCCGTGATCTGCACCTCGATGCCGATCCCACGGGCATCGGTGCACCAGCCGAAACCGTGGCGTAACGCGGTACACGAACGCCGGTAACGCCGCGCGCGGACACTCCTGAGAACCGGAGGTTTCAGCGCGAGGAGGTACCGCGATGAGTTCGGATGTACTGCCCTTCCGGGCGCGCCCCTACGCGCCGGAACTGTGCTTCACGACGATCCACGGGCACCGTCGGGCCTATCGGACCGGAGGCAGCGGCCCCGCGATCCTCCTGCTGCACGGCATCGGCGACAACTCCCTGGTGTGGGAGCCGGTGATGGAGCGGCTGACCGACCGCTACACGGTGATCGCCCCGGACCTGCTCGGTCACGGCCTCTCGGACCGTCCGCGGGCCGACTACTCGGTCGCGGCGTTCGCCAACGGGATGCGTGACCTACTGTGCTTCCTCGGCATCGAACGGGTCACCGTGGTGGGGCATTCGCTGGGCGGCGGTGTCGCCGGCCAGTTCGCGTACCAGTTCCCCGAGATGGTCGAGCGGGTGGCCTTCGTCGCGCCCGGCGGGGTCGATCATCACGTGGCCCCGTTGCTGCGGCTGTTGTCGCTCCCCTTCGCCGAGCAGGCCGTGGCACTGACCGCCCTGCCCGGAGCGAAGCACGTGCTGTCCGGCGCGTTGATGGTCGCGGCAGCGCTCCCGGGACCGTTACGCGCGGACGCGGTGCAGCTTCGCCGCGCTCTGGACCGGATGCCGAACACGGCCTCGCCGCACGCCTTCACCCGGACGCTGCGGTCGGTGGTGGACCTGCGCGGGCAGGTGGTCACCATGCGTGATCGATGCTATCTGACTTCCCAATTGCCCACCTTGGTGACCTGGGGCGCCGACGATTCGATCATTCCGGCGACCCACGCGGAGATCCTGCGCGAGGCGATGCCGACGGCGCGGGTGGAGGTCTTCGACGGTGTCGGGCACTTCCCGATGACCGAGATTCCGGACCGGTTCCTGGAAGTGCTCACCGAGTTCCTCGTCGGGACCGAGCCGGCCCGACTGGCGCGTACCCACCTGCGGGACGGTCTGCGCGCCGCTGCCGGGGTCACCGTCACCGAGCCGGTCCAAGAACTGGGCTGAGCCGGCCCGTAGAGTCACACGGGTGAATCTCACCGACCTGCTGCCCGAGAACCCGACGGCGGACGCGGTCTTCGAGGCGTTCACCGAGTGGACCACCGACCGCGGGATCGAGCTGTACCCGGCTCAGGAGAAGGCACTGATCGCCGCCTGCTCCGGGGCGAACGTGATCGTGGCGACCCCCACCGGTTCAGGGAAGTCCCTGGTGGCGATGGGTGCGCAGTTCGGTGCACTGGCGCAGCACCGGCGCACCTACTACACCGCACCGATCAAGGCGCTGGTCAGCGAGAAGTTCTTCGCCCTGTGCGAGGTCTTCGGCACGGAGAACGTGGGCATGGTGACCGGCGACGCCGCGGTCAATGCCGATGCCCCGATCGTCTGCGCCACCGCGGAGATCGTGGCGAACCTGGCGCTGCGGGAGGGCGCGGATTCCGACATCGCGCAGGTCGTGATGGACGAGTTCCACTACTACTCAGAACCGGACCGCGGGTGGGCCTGGCAGGTCCCGTTGATCGAGTTGCCGAAGGCGCAGTTCGTGCTGATGTCCGCCACTCTGGGCGACACCGCGTTCTTCGAGAAGGACCTGAGCCGCCGCACCGGCCGGGAGACAGTACTGGTAGCCGGTGCGGAACGTCCGGTGCCCCTGCAGTTCTCGTACTCGACGATGCCGATCCAGGATCAGATCACCGAGCTGGTGACCACGCACCAGGCGCCGGTGTACGTGGTGCACTTCACCCAGCAGTCCGCCGCCGAGCGCGCACAGGCACTGATGTCACTGCCTCTGACCAGCAAGGACGACAAAGCGGCGATCGCCGCAGCGATCGGGGATTTCCAGTTCACCACCGGTTTCGGCAAGACCCTGTCGCGGCTGATCCGTGCGGGCGTCGGCGTGCACCACGCCGGGATGCTCCCCCGCTACCGTCGCCTGGTCGAGAAGCTGGCTCAGGAGGGCCTGCTGAAGGTGATCTGCGGTACCGACACCCTCGGCGTCGGCATCAACGTGCCCATCCGCACCGTCTACCTGACCGGGCTGACCAAGTTCGACGGTAACCGCACCCGCCATCTCCGGGCCCGGGAGTTCCACCAGATCGCCGGTCGCGCGGGTCGCGCCGGTTTCGACACGATCGGCACTGTTGTCGTGGCCGCACCGGAGCACGAGATCGAGAATGCTCGGCTGGAGGCGAAGGCAGCGGGAGATCCGAAGAAGCTCAAACGGATCCAGCGCAAGAAGCCGCCCGAGGGTTTCGTCTCCTGGGGCCGGGCCACGTTCGAGAAGCTGGTGGGCGCCGATCCGGAGCCGTTGGCATCGCGGATGGCGGTGACGAACTCGATGCTGCTCAACGTGATCGCCCGCCCGCAGAACTGTTTCGATGCGATGCGGCATCTGTTGGAGGACAACCACGAGTCCCGGCGTCAGCAACTCCGGCACATTCGCACCGCGATCACCCTGTTCCGCGGTCTGGAGTCCGGTGGGGTGGTCGAGAGGCTGGACGCGCCGGACGGGTTCGGCCGGCACGTACGACTCACCGTCGACCTGCAGCCCGACTTCGCACTGAACCAGCCCCTGGCGCCGTTCGCGCTCGCCGCCCTGGAACTACTCGATCCCGAGTCTCCCGAATACGCCGTCGATGTGATCTCGGTGATCGAGTCGGTGCTCGACGATCCGCGTCCGGTGCTGCGCGCGCAGCAGAACGCGGCCCGGGGTGCTGCGGTGGCCGAGATGAAGGCCGATGGAATCGACTACGAGGAGCGGATGACGCTCCTCGAGGACATCACGTACCCGAAGCCGATGGAGGACGTGCTGGCCCCGGCGTTCACGACGTACGCTGCGGGCCACCCGTGGGTCACGCAGTTCGAACTGTCACCCAAATCGGTGGTCCGCGAGATGATCGAGCGGGCGATGACCTTCAACGATCTGGTGTCGAAGTATCAGCTGGGCAGGTCCGAGGGTGCGGTGCTCCGATACCTCTCGGACGCCTTCCGGACCCTGCGGCACACCGTTCCGGAGGCCTCCCGCACCGATGAGCTCGACGATTACATCGCCTGGCTGGGCGCTCTGGTGCGGTACGTGGACAGTTCCCTGGTGGACGAGTGGGAGGAGATGACCGCACCGGATCCGGTGCGGGCGCACGCCAGCGCGCCGGAGATCGGGCGGTCGGCCTCACTCACCTCGGACGAGCGGGCGTTCGCGGTCATGGTGCGCAATGCCCTGTTCCGCCGGGTGCAGCTGGTCGCACAGGAGGAGTACGACCTGCTCGACGAGATGGACCCCGGTGTCGACTGGTACGCGGCCTTCGACGACTACTACGAGGAGTACGACGACATCTCCACCGGTGCCGATGCCCGTGGGCCGCAGTTGTTCTCACTGGACACCTCGATGCCGCGGGCTTGGCGGGTGCGTCAGACCATCGCCGATCCGGACGGCGATCACGGGTGGGCGATCACCGCCGTGGTCGATCTGCCCGGCTCGGACGAGCGCGGTGACGTGGTGCTGGTGGACGTCGAAGTGGTCTCCGGCTAGGGCCGATCACTTCTCCCGGGCGCGTTCGGCATGCAGCGACTTCACACGCCGCTCCTCGCGCAGCACCACCTGATAACTCTCGCGCTCCGTGACCAGCCACGGCGGGTTCTCCTCGATGATCGCGGCGATCTGCTCGGTGGTGAGCGCGTCCTCGACACCGCCGCGCGCGAGACCGGAGATGGAGACGCCGAGCTTCGCCGCGACCAGGTTCTTCGGGTGCGGGCCGTTCTTGCGCAGGTCCTGCAGCCACTGCGGCGGATCCGCCTGCAGCGCGGCGAGTTCCTCACGGGTGATGGAGGTCTCCTGGAACTGCGCCGGAGTGGCCGGCAGGTACACGTCCAGCTTCTTCGCCGCGGTCGCGGGTTTCATGGACTGCGCGTTCTGCCTGCTCATGGGTACCAGCCTATCCTGAACAGGTGACCACTCCACCTCTGCGGCTCGCCTACGTGCCCGGTGCCACGCCGGCCAAGTGGGCGCGGATCTGGTCCGAACGTCATCCCGACCACCGTCTCGAGCTGGTGCCGGTGTCCGCCGCCGGGGCCGCCGAGGCGGTCCGGTCGGGCTCCGTCGACATGGCGCTGCTACGCCTTCCGGCGCAGACCTCGGGTCTGGCGGTGATCCCGTTGTACCAGGAGACGACGGTGGCGGTGGTCCCGAAGGACCACGTGGTCACCGCCGCCGACGAGCTCTGTGCCGCCGATCTCGTCGGTGAGCCGGTCCTGCTGCCCGGCGATGACGCCCTGCACTGGGACCAGTCCCCCGGCACGGTGGTCGAGCACCGTCCGGAGACCACCGCGGACGCGATCGAATTGGTGGCCGCCGGTGTGGGCGCACTGATCGTTCCGCAGTCCCTGGCACGGTTGCACCATCGCAGGGATCTGACCTTCCGGCCGATCGCCGACGCTCCGGAATCCACCGTGGCCCTGGCTTTCACCGAAGGGCAGCCGCAGCCTCCGGTGGAGGAGTTCGTCGGGATCGTGCGCGGACGGCGAGCCGGCTCCTCACGCGGCCAGACCGAGCCCGCCCCCAAACGCACCGCACGGGAGAAGACGCTGGCCAAGCAGGCGGCTCGTGCGGCGGCGGGCAAGAAGGCGACCCCGAAACGCGGGGCGAGCGCAGCCAAGCGGCCACGCCGCCGGTGAGCCGCGCATCCCTCGCTCCTTCACCGCTCGCCCACTGATACTCCGGCCCGGGCCACAGCGCGCCGTCGTCCTGTTCGGCGATCTCACCGCGACGACTGCGCCGCGGCGCGGGCGATCTCGGCGAGCCGCGCGAAGCCCTCTGTCTTCGCGCTCGACGCCCGGTAGGCCAGTCCCACTCTCCTGCCCGGGGCGGGTTCGGCGAACCGGGCGGTCGCGAGGTCGGTACCGCGCAGTTCGACGGCGACCGCGGGTTCGGGCAGCAGGGTCACACCCAGCCCGCCGGAGACGCACTGCACGATCGTGGCCAATGAGGCGGCGCGGGTATCACCCATCACGCCCACGCCGGATTCGACCTGCCGGCACAGGTCGAGCGCCTGATCACGCAGGCAGTGCCCTTCGTCGAGGAGCAGCAGCGGCAGGCCCGCGAGGTCTTCCGCGGTGAGATCGTCCCGCCCGGCCAGCAGGTGCTCCGGCGGAACCACGAGAACGAATTCCTCGTCGTACAGCGGGATCTCGGCAATGGATGAGCTCATCACGGGTAGAGCCAGGACGGCGACGTCGATCCGGCCGGAGCGCAGTGCGTCCAACAGTCGGGCGGTCTGGTCCTCCACGACGTTGACGGTGAGGTCTTCGACCTCGTCGCGCAACGCGGGCAGGAGCGCCGGTAGCCGGTACGGGGCCACCGTCGGGATCATGCCCAGGCGCAGGGTGCCGCGCAGTTCTCCGGTGAGTCCCGCCGCCGAACTGACCAGCTCGGCCGCCGAGGCCACGATCCCGGATGCCTGCTCCAACAAGGCCGTTCCGGCCTCGGTGATGAGCACCTTGCGGGTGCTGCGCTCGACCAGTTGCACCCCGAGACCGGCTTCCAGTGAGGCGAGCGCCTGGGAGAGCGAGGGCTGGCTGACCCCGAGCGAGGTGGCGGCGGTGCCGAAGTGTCGGGAGCGGGCCACGGCGACGAAAGCACGCAGCTGAGCCAGGGTCGGCTGATAAGGCTGATCGGACATGCCTATCAGTGTAGTGCCATTGATCACCTTTGCTTTACAAGCGCGTGACTCGCCGACCATGATCTAAGGCGCAACGAATCAGTGCCCACACCCTTCGGGCGACGAAACGGATGAAGGAGTCACCTTGCCTCTCTTGACTATCGGCGATCAGTTCCCCGCATTCAATCTCACCGCGGTGATCGGCGGCGACCTCTCGAAGGTCGACGCGCAGCAGCCCGATGACTACTTCACCACCGTCTCCAGCGATGACTTCGCCGGCAAGTGGAAGATCGTCTTCTTCTGGCCGAAGGACTTCACCTTCGTCTGCCCCACTGAGATCGCCACCTTCGGCAAGCTCAACGAGGAGTTCGCCGACCGCGACGCCCAGGTGCTCGGCGCCTCGGTGGACAACGAGTTCGTGCACTTCCAGTGGCGCGCTCAGCACGAGGACCTCAAGACCCTCCCGTTCCCGATGCTCTCGGACCTCAAGCGTGAGCTGGCCGAGGCCACCGGCGTGCTCAATGCCGACGGTGTCGCCGACCGCGCCACCTTCATCGTGGACCCGAACAACGAGATCCAGTTCGTCTCCGTGACCGCCGGTTCCGTGGGCCGCAACGTCGATGAGGTGCTCCGCGTTCTGGATGCGCTGCAGTCGGACGAGCTGTGCGCCTGCAACTGGAAGAAGGGCGATCCGACCATCGACGCCGGCGAGCTGCTCAAGGAGAGCGTCTAAGCCATGTCGATCGAGAACCTGAAGAACGCGGTCCCGGAGTACGCCAAGGACCTCAAGCTCAACCTCAGCTCGCTCGCGCGCTCCACCGAGCTCAACGAGCAGCAGCTGTGGGGCACCTTCCTCGCCTCGGCCGCCGCCACCAAGAACGCGACCGTGCTGCGTGAGATCTCCGAGGAGGCCGCCGACACGCTGTCGGCGGAGGCCTACAACGCCGCCCTCGGTGCAGCCGCCGTCATGGGGATGAACAACGTCGCCTACCGGGCGAAGGGCTTCCTCGGCGACGATTACGCACAGGTGCGGATGGGCCTGCGGATGAACATCATCGGCAACCCCGGCGTCGACAAGACCGACTTCGAGCTGTGGAGCCTGGCCGTCTCGGCCATCAACGGCTGCGAGCACTGCGTCGCCGCGCACGACGACGTGGTTCGCAAGGCTGGCCTCACCAAGGAGCAGGCCTTCGAGGCCGTCAAGATCGCCGCCACCGTCCAGGGCGTCGCGCAGGCCGTCTTCGCGGCCGAGACGCTCGGCTGAGTCGGTACCTCACCTTCACCCACGACGGTGCCCGTCCCCGATCCCGGGGACGGGCACCGTCGTCTGCGCACCCCGACTCGTATGCCGGACGACGCGGACCCGCCACTACTGGGCGAGCTCGATGGCACGCTAGTGGTCGATGGCCTTCTCGACTCCGACACCGGTGAGGGAGCGGACCTCCATCTCCACCGCCTTGGGCGCGAGATCGGTATCCGGCTTACCGAGCAGGGTCCCGATGATCGCCAGGCCGAAACCTATCGGGATGGACACCAGTCCCGGGTTCTCCAGCGGGAACCAGGCGAAGTCCAGCGATTTGAACATCGAGGTCGGCTTCCCCGATACGGCCGGAGAGAAGACGATCAACACGATCGCGGAGATCAGGCCGCCGTACATCGAAGCCACGGCACCGGTGGTGTTGAACTTGCGCCAGAACAGTGAGAACAGGATCGTCGGCAGGTTCGCCGACGCCGCGACCGCGAAGGCGAGCGCCACCAGGAACGCGATGTTCTGCCCCATCGCGCCGATGCCGAGGACGATCGACGCGACGCCGATCACCACGACGGTGATCCGCGAAACCCGCACCTGGGACTCCTCGGACGCCTTCCCGTGCTTGATTACACCGTTGTAGATGTCGTGCGCGAGACTCGCCGACGCGGTGATCGCCAGTCCCGCCACCACGGCCAGGATCGTGGCGAAGGCGACCGCGGAGATCACCGCCATCAGAATCGTTCCGCCGAGGGAGAACGCGAGCAGCGGCGCGGCCGAGTTCACCCCGCCCGGCGCCTTGGTGATCACATCGGCCCCGACGTATGCCGCCGCCCCGAAGCCGAGCACCAGCGTGAACAGGTAGAACGCACCGATCAGGCCGATCGCCCAGGTCACCGAGCGGCGGGCCTCCTTGGCGGTGGGCACCGTGTAGAAGCGCATGAGCACATGCGGCAGGCCGGCGGTGCCCAGCACCAGGGCCAGCGCCAGCGAGATGAAGTCAAGCTTGGAGGTCTCGGTCTTGCCGTATTTGAGACCGGGTTCGATCACCTTCTCCCCCGACTTGCTGCCGTCGATCGCCTTCTGCAGCAGGTCCGAGAAATTGCCCTTGACCGCGGCGAGCACCATCAGCGTCATCAACAGTGCACCGCCGACCAGCAGCACCGCCTTGACCATCTGTACGTAGGTGGTGCCCTTCATTCCGCCGACCAGCACGTACACGATCATCAGCACGCCGACGACGGAGACCACGACGGCCTGCCCGGTAGTGCCCTTGATGTTGAGCAGCAGCGACACCAGACCGCCGGCGCCCGCCATCTGTGCGATCAGGTAGAACAGCGAGACCGTCAAGGTGGCCAGCGCCGCGGCCATCCGGACCGGGCGCTGCTTGAGCCGGAAACTGAGCACATCGGCCATGGTGAACTTGCCGACGTTGCGCAGCCGCTCGGCGACCAGCAGAAGCGCCACCAGCCACGCGACCAGGAAGCCGATCGAGTACAGGAAGCCGTCGTAGCCCTGGATCGCGATCGCGCCGCAGATGCCCAGGAAGCTTGCCGCCGAGAGGTAGTCACCGGCGATGGCGAAACCGTTCTGCGGGCCGGTGAAGGTGGCACCGCCGGTGTAGAAATCGGTGGCCTTCTTGGTGGTCCGGCTGGCCTTGATCACCAGGCCCATCGTGACTCCGATGAACAGCAGGAAGATCAGGATGTTCAGCGCCGTCGAGCCGACCTGCTGGCCGACCTCGATCCGGCCCGGTTCGAATGCGAGCAGTGCGGTCACTTCGCCTCCCCCGGCTTGAGTTCGTCCTCGATCCGCTCGCGCAGATCCGTGGCCATCGGGTCGACGGTGCGGTCCGCGAAATGCACGTACGCCCAGGTGATCGCGAAGGTGGTCACGAACTGACCGAGTCCCATCAGCAGGGCGACGTTGATGTTGCCGAACACCTTCTGGCTCATGAAGTCATGGGCGTAGGTGGCCAGGACCACGTACAGCCCGTACCAGAGCAGGAAGGCCACCGAGATCGGGATCACGAAGCCTGCGAGCCTGCGACGCAGGTCGTGGAATTCCTTGCTGTCGTAGGCGCGCTGATAGACCGCCGCCGTATCGTCCTCGTTCACAACCAGAAGTGTGGCACGCACCACACCCCCGCGGGTTCGATTAGCTGCGATTCACCGAATGCGAGCGCGGGTCAGGCGTCGAGCGCTCGGCGGGTCGCTGCCGCGATCTCGGCGACCTGATCGTCGGTGGTCACGAACGACGGTGAGTACTGCAGCGTTCCCAGCCCCGCGGCGCGGCCCGAGACGCCCTGGGCCCGCAGCTTGCGCACCATCGCCATCGCCTCGGCCGGCTCGTGCAGCTGGACGCCGGCGACCGCGCCGACGCCGCCGCGGACGTCCTTGACCTTCGGGTGCTCGGCCAGCGGCGACAGCTCACGCAGCAGAGTGTCCTGCAGGCGCAGCGCCTCGGCGACGAGGTTCTCCCGCTCCATGATGTCGAGCACCGCCATCGACGCCGCCGCCGCGGCGGCGTGACCGCCGTAGGTGTAACCGTGCCGCCACCACACCCCACCGGAGAAGAAGGGTTCGGCCACGTGCGGTGCCACGAACAGCGCACCCATCGGAACGTAGCCGCTGGTCAGTCCCTTCGCGGTGGTCATCAGATCGGGTTGGAGATCGAACCGGCTGGAGGCGAACCAGGCCCCGCCGATCCGGCCGAAACCGGTGATCACCTCGTCGGCGATGAACAGCACGTCGTGCTCCCGGCAGATCTCCCGCACCTCACGCAGGTATCCGTCGGGCGCGGGCAGCAGACCGCCTGCACCGATCACGGGCTCGGCGACGAAGGCTGCGATGCTGTCGGCGCCGACCCGTTCGATCAGGCCGAGCAGTTCCTTCGCGTCGTCCCAGGCGACCGTGGCGGTGTCGTCGAACAGGACGCCGCCGTACCCCTCCGCGTTCACCGGGATCCCACCGAGGCTGGTTCCGCCCACGTGCATCCCGTGGTAGGCGTTCGAGCGGCCGACGATGAGCTTCTTGTCCGGGCGGCCCTTCTCCTGCCAATAGCGACGGGCCAGCTTGATCGCCGAGTCGACCGAGTCCGACCCGCCGGAGGTGAAGAAGATCTTGCTCCCGGGCACGGGTGCGATCGTCTGCAGCCGCTCCGCCAGCGCCACCGTGGTGTCGGTGGCCGCGTCGCCGAAACCGGTCACGTGCGCAACCTTGAGCAGCTGTTCGCGGACCGCATCGGCGACCTCGACACGCCCGTGACCGACGTTGGCGAACCACAGCCCGGCAGTCGCGTCGAGATAGCGATTGCCGTCGACGTCGAAGACGTAAGCGCCCTCGCCGCGGGCGAAGACGAAAGCGCCGTCGCGCTCCACCGCGCCCATGTCCGCGAAGCCGTGCCAGAGTGCCGATGAGGTGGTGGGGTGCTGTGCGCTCATAGGCATAAAATAGAGCAAATGACGAAGCAGGAGACGGCCGCCGTCCGCGTGGAGGCCGACGGGGCCGCCACGGCACCGTCGAAGCGCGACCTGTACGCAGCGCTCGGCACCGAGTCCGAGCCGACGGTCTCGCTGCGCGACGAGACCAGGTTGCGAGGCCGGCTCAAACGCGCGAAGGCCGCCGACCTGCCCAGGCTCGCGCGCGAGGTGGACAAGGCCCGCGAGCGGTTCAGCGAACGCCGCGACGCGGTCCCGGCCATCGTCTACCCGCAGGAACTACCGGTCAGTGCCCGACGCGAGGAGATCGCCGCAGCCATCTCCGAGAACCAGGTGATCATCCTCGCCGGCGAGACCGGATCCGGGAAGACGACTCAGCTGCCGAAGATCTGCCTCGAACTCGGCCGTGGTGTCCGCGGCATGATCGGGCACACTCAGCCCCGGCGGCTCGCCGCTCGCAGCGTCGCGGAGCGGATCGCGGAGGAGACGGGCACCGAACTCGGCGAGACGGTCGGATACGCGGTGCGCTTCACCGACAAGGTCTCGGCGAAGACCTCGGTCAAGCTGATGACCGACGGCATCCTGCTGCGCGAGCTGACCCGTGACCGCCTGCTCCGCGATTACGACACGATCATCATCGACGAGGCGCACGAGCGGAGCCTCAACATCGACTTCCTACTGGGCTACCTGCGGCAGATCCTGCCTCGGCGACCTGACCTGAAGGTCATCATCACCTCGGCGACGATCGAGCCCGAGCGCTTCGCGGCGCATTTCGCCGATCCGAGCGGTCGTCCAGCGCCGGTGTTCGAGGTCAGTGGCCGCACCTACCCGGTGGAGATCCGGTACCGGCCGCTCGATGAGATGACCGACGACGCCGAGCCGCTCGATCAGGTCACCGGGATCGTGCACGCCGTCGACGAACTCTCCCGAGAGGCTCCCGGCGATGTGCTGGTGTTCCTGTCCGGTGAACGCGAGATCCGTGACGCTGCGGAGGCACTGGCCGGTCGTGTTCGCCCGGGGGTGGAGATCCTGCCGCTGTACGCGCGGCTGTCCGCCGCGGAGCAGCACCGCGTCTTCGCACCGCACTCCGGGCGCCGGATCGTACTCGCGACCAATGTCGCGGAGACCTCGTTGACGGTGCCCGGGATCAAGTACGTGATCGACACCGGCACCGCCCGCATATCGCGCTACTCCGCGCGCACCAAGGTGCAGCGGCTGCCGATCGAACCGGTCTCGCAGGCGTCGGCGCAGCAGCGTTCGGGCCGGTGCGGGCGCACCTCCGACGGCATCGCGATCCGCTTGTACTCGCAGGAGGACTTCGACGCTCGGCCGGTGTACACCGATCCGGAGATCCTTCGCACGAACCTGGCTTCGGTGATCCTGTCGATGACGGCGCTCGAGCTCGGCGAGGTCTCGGCGTTCCCCTTCGTGCAGCCACCGGATGAGCGCGCGGTCCGCGACGGTGTGGCACTGCTCGAAGAACTCGGTGCGCTGGAGCCCGCCCGCAGTGCTGGCGAGCGGGACGGAGCCGGTCCGCACCGCCGGCTCAGCGCCATCGGGCGGCAGCTCGCGGACCTGCCCGTGGATCCGCGTATGGCGCGGATGCTGGTGGCGGCCCGGGAATTCGGTGTACTGCCCGAGGTGCTGGTGATCGTGGCGGGTATGTCGATCCAGGACGTTCGGGAGCGCCCGGCCGAGCACCGCGCCGCGGCGGACGCCCAGCACGCCAGATTCTCCGATCCCACCTCCGACTTCCTCTCGTATCTGACGCTGTGGCGGCACCTCGGGGAGCGCCGGGCGGATCTCGGTTCGAGTGCCTTCCGCCGAGAGTGCCAGCGGCAGTTCCTGCATTACGTACGGATCCGCGAATGGCAGGATCTGCACGGGCAACTCCGCCAGATCTGCCGCGAGCTGGGGTGGACACTCGAATCGCCGGACCGCGAGCCCGCGGCCTCACCCGATCTCATCCATCAGGCCCTGCTCGCCGGACTTCTCTCACAGATCGGGCTCCGCGAGCCGGACGGCCGTGAGTTCCTGGGGGCACGTCATGCGAAGTTCCTGATCTTCCCCGGATCGGCCCTGTCGAAGAAGCCGCCGCGGCTGGTGATGGCCGGTGAACTGGTGGAGACGTCGCGATTGTTCGCACGGACGGCGGCGCGGATCGAACCGGAGTGGGCGGAGAAGGCTGCGGGCCCGCTCGCCAAGCACCACTACTCGGAACCGCACTGGTCCACCAAACGCGAAGCCGTCCAGGCCAAGGAACGGGTCACGTTGTTCGGTGTCCCGCTGGTCTCGGACCGCACGGTGAACTACGGCCGCATCGACCCGGTGGTCTCCCGGGAGCTGTTCATCCGGCACGCGCTGGTGCAGGGCGAGTGGCGTACACGGCACCGGTTCTTCGCGCGCAATCGAGCTCTGCTCAGTGACCTGGAGTACCTGGAGGACAAGGCCCGACGTCGCGACCTGGTCGTGGACGAGGACGCCCTGTTCGACTTCTACGACCGGCGGGTACCCGAGGGGATCGTCTCGGCGCGGCACTTCGATGCCTGGTGGAAGAAGACCTCCCCCGACCGCCCCGACCTGCTCGATTTCACCGAGACCGACCTGCTGGCCGATTCCGCTGCCGAGGTCACCGGCGACGCCTACCCCACCACCTGGTTGCAGGGGCGGATCGAAGTTCCGCTGAAGTACCGGTTCGAGCCGGGGGCGGCCGATGACGGTGTGACCGCACGGATTCCGGTGCAGGATCTGGCGACGGTGCGGGCGGACGGCTTCGAGTGGCTGGTACCGGCGATGCGGCAGGAACTGGCGACAGCACTGATCAAATCGTTGCCGAAGCACCTTCGCCGGGAGGTCGTCCCGGCGCCGGACTACGCCGCCGCAGCGCTGGCCCGGCTGACTCCACGCGCGGAGCCGCTCACCGCCGGACTGGCGCGGGAGCTGACCCAGTTGTCCGGAACGGTGATCGGACCGACGGACTTCACCCGAGAATCGCTACCCGATCATCTGCGCGTGACCTTCGTGGTGGTCGGCGACGACGGCCGCGAGCTCGGAAGCGGTAAGGATCTCGAAGCGCTCAAACGCCGGCTCGGCAGCGCTGTCCAGGAGGATCTGTCCAGCCGGGCGGACGCGTACGAACGCGCACCGTCGGCCACCTGGACCGCGGACACCCTCGGGGACGTGCCGCGGAGCATCGACACCCAGGTCCGAGGCAGCCGCGTGACCGGTTACGGCACGCTCTATCCCGACGGTGACCGCGCCGGGGTGCGCGTGGTGGCCTCGCAGGCCGACCAGAGCGCACTGATGGGACCCGGACTCGACGTACTGCTGGCGAATGCGCTGCCGGCGGCGCACAAGTCGATGTTGCAGTCCGTGGGGCAGCGCGAACGCCTCGCGCTCTCGCAGAGCCCGTACGCGTCTCCGATGGATCTGCTGACCGATTGCCGGCGACGTGCGATCACGGACCTGCGTGCGGCTGCGGCACCGGCATGGACACCGGAGGAATTCACGGCGTTGACGGCGACGGTCCGAGCCGGACTGGGTGAGCGGACGCAGCGGTACTTCGCCGACGTGGCCGCAGCGGTGGCGACGGCGACCGAACTCCGCGGCGCGATCGGCTCGGCCCCGCCGGCGCTGCGGGACGCGGCCGACGACATCGCCGAACAGGTGGACTCCCTGCTGTTCCCCGGCTTCATCGCGGTGACCTCCGGTGATCACATCCAGCATCTGCCGCGGTATCTGGCGGGAGCAGCGGCACGGTGGGCGGGGCTACCCGCGTCCGCCGACCGTGACGATCGGGGGATGGCCGCACTGGACCGGGTGTACGCCGCGCTCACGGCGAAGTTGGACGCGCTGCCGGAGCATCGGCGTGATGCGGCCTTGGATCACGTGCACTGGTCCATCGAGGAGCTGCGGGTGAGCTTGTTCGCGCAGTCGCTGGGAACCGTGGGCTCGGTTTCGGAGAAGAAGGTGCTCGCAGCGATCGCGGCGCTGAACTGAGCCGCCTTCGACGCGGAAGCCACTGATCGTGCCGCTGAGCACGATCGGCGGTCAGGCGACGTCGGTCGGGTCCGAGGCCGCGCGGGTGCGCAGGTCGGCGATCGCGGCTTCGAAATCCTCGATCGAGGTGAAACCCTGGTAGACCGAGGCGAACCGCAGGTAGGCGACCTCGTCGAGGTCGCGGAGCGGCCCCAGGATGGCCAAGCCGACCTCGTTCGCCGGGACCTCCGCGACGCCGGAGGCGCGGACGGCGTCCTCGACCTGCTGCGCGAGCTTGTGCAGGTCGTCGTCGGCGACATCACGGCCCTGACAGGCGCGACGCACACCCTTCATCACCTTCTCGCGGCTGAACGGCTCGGTGACCCCATTGCGCTTGACCACGGCCAGTACCGCGCTCTCGACGGTGGTGAACCGACGGCCGCATTCGTTGCACGAACGTCGGCGACGAATGCCCTGGCCGTCGTCGTAGACACGTGAATCGACCACACGAGTGTCGTCGTTCTTACAGAACGGGCAATGCATCGGTTCACCTCCCGCGCGGGTGCGCTCGGCCGTACGTCGGGGAAAGGGCAGGATCGCGGCATCCGTCGCGGCCCCTTCCCGAGCTCTCGGCATCGAGGATACTCGGCGGGTGAACCGCACCACGTTGTCGAGGTGCGTCACACCGCCGTGGCCGCGGGAATCAGTGCTCGCGATGTGCATCGTCATCATCGTTGTGCCCTTCAATCAGTGGTGTCGCGGGGAATCACCGGGTATCGCCGTCAGTACCGCGGGGTGACGAGGGTCTGTCCGGAGTGCACCTGGCCGTTGTTCAGTCCGTTGATCCGGGAGATCTCGTCGATGACGCTCGCACGGGAACGCTCGGGTGCGATCTCTGCGGCGATCTGCTCCAGATTCTGGCCGGCGCGGACGGTGACCACGGAGGTCAGTGCCGGCCGAGCGCCTTCAGCTGCGCCGCTCTGCTGCTGCTCGCCGCCGCCGAACAGGACGAGTACGGCGACGAACGTGCCCACCGCCAGCGCCAGGCACAGCGCCCACGACGGGCCGGGAGTACGCCGAGCGCAACCGGCCACACGGGAGACGCCGCGTGCCCGCCGGCGGACGGGCGGACGCACGTGCGAACGTTCGACGGACCGCCGGGAGGACCCGCGCGCACCGGTGACCCGAACCGGTCCGGCGTCCGTTCGAACTGCACCCCCCAGGGCATCGTTCGATGGAATGAGCGAAACGTCCGCGGTGAGCGGATCGCGCTCCTGGGCCAGCCGGGGCGAGACGCCTCGAGCACGCGCGCCGGCCCTCCGGGCGGGGCGGGAGACGCCGCGCCGGACGGTGCCGTTCGACTGAACGCACGCACCGTTTCCTGCGGTTTCGATATCCCGATCGATGATCGCGGTCATGCTCTCTCCTAGCGTCAGTGGCGGGATGTTCCCGTTCATCCGCAGGTCTATCGGAGCAGACTGACAAGTTTTCACTGCCGCCTCACCAGTCACACCAAAGACCGTGCACATGTTCGAAAGAACTTCTGTTCGATTTCTACCACAGGGCTGATCCGAACGGAAGACACGCGGCGAAATTTCTCGAACAGATGTTTGTCAGGGCGTCCGGCCTGGACTACAGTGGGTTGCAGAACCGAACGGGCGTGAGGAGCGGCACATGACAGACGAACGACAGGTCCAGCACCGGGACAAGCGCTTCCGCGACGCACAGGGCAACGTGTCCGAGGATCACCTCACGCGTCGCCAGAAGCAGGTCCTCGAAGTCATCCGGAGATCCGTCCGGGACCGCGGGTACCCGCCGAGCATCCGTGAGATCGGCGACGAGGTCGGCCTGACCTCCACATCGTCGGTGGCGCACCAGTTGCGCACCCTCGAGCGCCTCGGATTCCTGCACCGTGACCCGAACCGTCCGCGTGCGGTGAACGTCCAGGGGGCGGAGGAGCGCACGGCGCAGGTCATCCAGAAGGTGATGGAGGACGAGGACCGCATGCCCGAGCCGGCCTTCATCCCGGTTCTCGGCCGGATCGCCGCCGGAGGGCCGATCCTCGCCGAAGAAGCGGTCGAGGAGATCTTCCCACTCCCCCGTGAGCTCGTCGGCGAGGGTTCGTTGTTCCTCCTCAAGGTGGTCGGCGAGTCGATGACCGATGCCGCCATCTGTGACGGTGACTGGGTGGTCGTTCGGCAGCAGGCCGTGGCCGAGAACGGCGACATCGTCGCCGCGATGCTCGACGGCGAGGCCACGGTGAAGACGTTCCGCCGCACCGGCCGCGACATCTGGCTGATGCCGCACAACCCCGCGTTCGACCCGATCCACGGCAACGACGCCGTGATCCTCGGCAAGGTGGTCACTGTGATGCGCCGGATCTGATTCCGGCGTACCGGCGCAGATGATCGGTGGCCGAACCGAACTCGGTCTCGATCACGGTCAGACGCTTGAAGCAGTGCCCGATAGCGAGTTCCTCGGTCAGTCCCATACCGCCGTGCAGTTGGACGGCGTTCTGGCCGATGAACCGGGCTGCACGCGCAACGGTCACCTTCGCCGCCGAAACCGCTCGCCGTCGTTGCCGCGGCTCCGCATCGAGGTTGAGGACCGCCAGGTACACGGCCGCGACGGCCTGTTCCAGTTCCAGATACATGTCAACCATGCGGTGCTGCAAGACCTGGAACGTGCCGATCGGAACCCCGAACTGATTGCGTTGCTTGGTGTATTCGACCGTCTCCGCCACCACGCGACGCATGATTCCCACCGCCTCACTGCACACCGCCGCGGCTCCGTCGTCGAGGGCCCGTTCGATCGCCTCCCAGGCGGTGCCCTCGGTTCCGATCAATGCCGACACCGGCACACGCAGATCGGAGAACTCGAGATCACCGGTGTGGTGGTCGTCGATGGTGCGGAAGTACCTCGCCGCCACCCCGTTCGGCGGCGCCTGTGGGTCGAACTCGAACAGCAGCAACGACAACCCGTCGCGATCGAGCCGCTCCCCCGATGTCCGCGCCGCGACCACCAGATGCGTCGCGAGGGGAAGATCCGCGACCACCGTCTTCGTACCGGAGAGCACGTACTCGTCGCCGTCACGGCTCGCGCGCACCTGCACGTCCCACGGCTCACGACCGGATGCGGGTTCGGTGAGCGCAAAGCCGATACGGACGTCCCCGTCGGCGATCCGTTCCAGCACGGCCGCAGCGGAATCGCCGCCTGCCTCTCGCAGCAGCGCCGCGCCGACGACGGCGGTACCGATGTACGGCTCGACCACCAGCGCGCCGCCGAGTTCCTCGGCGATCACCATCGTCTCCTCGGCTCCGCCGCCGAGCCCGCCGGCCGACTCGGGCAGGGCTGCACCAAGAATCCCCAGTTCGGAGGCGAACGCCCGCCAGACCGCGGGTTGCCACCGCTCTTCAGATCGCGCCGCGGCCCGGGACTGCGCCAACGGGTACCGGCCGGCGAGATAGCCCCGCACGGCGTCTCGGAGCACGGCCTGTTCGCCGGTGAGTGTGAAGTCCATCTACAGCCCCAATACCGTCTTCGCCAGGATGTTGCGTTGAATCTCGTTCGAACCCGCATAGATCGAGCCCGCACGATCGTTGAAATAGCGCAGCGGCGCGACCGCCTGCCACAGCTCTCCGCTGTGCGCTCCGTCGGGAGGCACCAGATGATCGACCACCGGGCCGCCCGGGCGGGTGACGTGCGGCTGATAGATCCGCCCCCGCGGTCCGGCACTGAGGTAGATGAACTCGGTGATCGCTTGACTGAGTTCGGTACCGAGGATCTTGAGCATCGACGCCGCCGGTCCGGGATTGCCCCCCTCCGCGAGCACCGCGAGCGAACGGTGTTCGAGAATCTCCAGCACGTCCACGCGAGCGCGTAGTTCCGCCAAGCCGAGCCGGAAGTCGTCGTCCTCCGCCAGCGGTCGCGCGTCCCGGCCGGGCACGTGTTCGGCCTGCTCGGCGAGCCGGTCGAGCGAGACCTGCAGCCAGGGAGCCGCCGCCCCGCCACCCCGCTCGAACTCCAGCAGGTACTTCGCCACGGTCCAGCCGTCATCGATCTCACCCAGCACGTTGGCGATCGGTACTCGCACCGCGTCGAAGAAGACCACGTTCTGAACCTCCTCACCGGAGGCCATCACCAGTGGCCGGATCTCGATGCCCGGCGCGGTCATCTCCAGCAGCACGAACGTGATCCCCTGCTGCTTGCGCTCCGAAGTGGACGTGCGCACCAGTGCGAACATCCAGTTCGCCTCCCGGGCGTGCGTGGTCCAGATCTTCGACCCGGTGAGCACGAGATCGTCACCGTCGGTCTCAGCGCGCATGCTCAGCGAGGCGAGGTCCGATCCGGACTCCGGTTCCGAATACCCCTGGCAGAAGAACACCGAACCGTCCAGGATGCCGGGCAGGAAGAAGTTCTTCTGCTCCTCGGTGCCGAACCGGATGATCGCGTGTGCGACCATCCGGAGCCCCATCGGCGATAGGAACGGCGCCCCGGCGACGACCGACTCCCGCGCGAAGATGTAGTGCTGAGCGACGGTCCAGTCGCATCCTCCCCACTGCACCGGCCACGCCGGGGCGGCCCAACCCCGCTCATGCAGGATCGCCTGCCACCGCAGGCTCGCATCGTGGTCGGCATAGACGCTGGTGGCCAGGTCACCGGCAGCACGCAGGTCGTCGGTCAGGTGCGTGCGGAGGAACTGCCGCACGTCGTCGCGGAACTGCTCCTCGGCTGCTGTGAACGCCAGATCCATCGTCGGGCCACCCCTCGTTGACACCGCTCGCAACTACGAGACAGAATTCGAGTATGTCTCACATTGAGCGGTCTGCCAACCGGTTCGCGGTGATCGAGCTGGCCGCACAGTGGTTCCGGGAGGGCCGCCGCATCGACATCGGGCGGCTCGCCACCGCGTCCGGAATCGGCCGCGCCACGGTGTACCGCTGGTTCGACGGGCGCGAGCACGTGGTCGGCGAGGCCATCTGGCTCGGCATCGCTCAGGCGATCGAACGCGTGGAATCGGCCGAGCCCACCCGCGATCGCACAGCGTTCCTGAGCTGCTTCTCCCAGCTCGCGCACGAGGTACGCCAATACGCACCGCTCACCGGATTCGTCGCAGAGGAGCCCGAGTTCGCGATGCGGGTACTGCAATCGGGCGACGGGGTGGTGCAGGGGCGGCTCATCGAATGGGTGCGGAACTGGCTCGACGACATCGATGTCCCCCCGGCGAACACACAGGTCCGCGGGATCTCCCGGGCCGATCTCGCGTACGCGATCGTGCGGCTCGCGGAATCGTTCCTGTGGTCCGACATGCTGATCGGCACCGCACCGCAACCGGATAAGGCGACCGCACTGGTCGAGTTGCTACTGACGGGAGCGGACGCCTAACCGGCGAAGATCCCGACCACCAGATTGATCGACGTCGCCAGGATGACCGTGCCGAAGACGTACGACAACAAACAGTGCCGCAGCACCACACTGCGAATCTCGGTGCGCGAGACCGCGTTGTCGGACACCTGGTAGGTCATACCCAGGTTGTAGCTGAAGTAGAAGAAGTCGCGGTACGCCGGTGGATCGTCATTACCGAAATCGATCCCACCCGTCCGCTCCCCACGTTCGTCCCCCGGGTCACCGTAGAACAACGCCGCGTACTGGGTGGAGTACGTCAGATGCAGCGCGGCCCACACCGAGAACGCCGCCAACAGAGCTGCCGCTGCCGAGAAGTGCTTGGTGCCGGAGTGCCCGGTGAGCAGCAGGATCACGATCGCCACCAGACCACTCACCGCGATCACCCCGACCACGAGCTCGGCGACCCGCGGCCGGAAGTTCTCCCGGCGGACCGTCGCCCTGGTCGCGTCCGGCCCGAGCGGCCACAGCACCAGCCACCCCACGACCACGAAGACCAGTGCAGCGGCGCCGATCCCACTGAGCGCCCCCAGCCCGACATCGAACACCGATCCGACGGCCGCAGTCACCACCGCGCCGACCACCAGTGCCAGACCGGTGCGGGCGGAGACGGACAGCAGCGGACCGGCCGGAGCCGGGTTCACGACGCGAAGGGCGCCAGCGCACCGGCCAGCGAGCCCGGCACCCGGGCGACGATGCGGGTGCCGTCGGCGTCGTGATCGGCGGTCACCACGGTGCCCTCGGCGTGGACCCGGGCCAGTAGATCCCCACGGTCGTAGGGGACCAGCGCGGAGACCTCGACGTCGGCCGCAGCGATCAGTTCGGTCATCCGGGCCAGCAGTTCGTCGATGCCCTCTCGGCTGTGCGCCGAGACGAACACCGCCTCGGGCAGCGCGACCCGCAGCTGCGCCAGGACCAGCGGATCTGCAGCGTCGATCTTGTTGACCACCAGCAACTCCCGGGGCAACGACGACTCCCGCTCCCCCGCGACCTCACGCAGTACGTGCCGCACCGCGTCGATCTGGCGTTGCGGCATGGGGTCGCTGCCGTCGACCACGTGCAGCAGCAGATCGGCGTCCACGACCTCCTCCAGCGTGGACCGGAAGGCCTCGACCAACTGGGTGGGCAGGTGCCGTACGAAGCCGACGGTATCGGTGAGGACCACATCGCGGCCATCGGTCAGCCGGCCCTGCCGGGTGGTCGGGTCGAGGGTCGCGAACAGCGCGTTCTGCACCAGGACACCGGCGTCGGTGATCGCATTGAGCAGGCTGGACTTGCCCGCATTGGTGTAGCCGGCGATCGCGACCGCGGGCACCCCGGAGCGCCGGCGCTGCCCGCGCTTGGTGTCGCGAGCCTGCTTCATGCCCTTGATCTCCCGGCGCAGCTTGGCCATCCGCTCACGGATCCGCCGCCGATCGGTCTCGATCTTCGTCTCACCCGGACCACGCAGACCCACACCGCCGTTGCTGCCCGCACGGCCGCCCGCCTGCCGGGACAACGCCTCACCCCAGCCGCGCAGCCGCGGCAGCATGTACTCCATCTGTGCCAGGCTGACCTGCGCCTTGCCCTCACGGGAGGTCGCGTGCTGGGCGAAGATGTCGAGGATCAGGGCGGTGCGGTCGATGACCTTGACCTTCACCACCTTCTCCAGCGCGTTCAGCTGCGCCGGGGTGAGCTCACCATCGCAGATCACCGTGTCGGCGCCGGTGGCGAGCACCACTTCGCGCAGTTCATGGGCTTTGCCGGAGCCGATGTACGTGGCCGGGTCCGGCCGGTCCCGACGCTGGATGACGCCTTCGAGGACCACCGAACCGGCGGTTTCGGCGAGCGCTTTGAGTTCGGCGAGCGAGGAATCGGCCTGCGCCGCCGATCCCTCGGTCCACACGCCCACCAACACCACCTGCTCCAGGCGCAACTGCCGGTATTCGACCTCGGTGACGTCGTCGAGCTCTGTGGAGAGCCCCACGACGCGGCGGAGCGAAGAACGCTCGTGCAACTGGAGTTCGCCGACGGTCGGGGCCGGCTCCCAGGTATCGATGTCTGTCATATGCCTCCAGTGTCGCACGTCCGACACAGGAGGTCACGCGGGTTTCCGGCGTCCCCTCGGCCGGCGGAGGTCAGCGCAGCAGGCCGGGGCGGGTGACTCCGGAGGCGACGATCCGGCTCGGACCGCGGAGCACGGCACCGTCGCCCTCGACGGTCACGACGACCGCCCCGCCGGGGACGTGCACCGTCACCTCGCCGGTGTCGGCCCCGGCGGCGCGCAGCGCGGCGACCGCAGCGGCCACGGTGCCGGTACCGCAGGAACGCGTCTCCCCGGATCCCCGCTCGTGCACCCGCATGTGTACACCGCCGGCGATGAGTGGAGTGAGCACCTCGACGTTGGTGCCGTGCGGGAACAACCCGTGATCGAAGGTCGGCGCAGAGGCGATGTCGAGTCGGTCGAGCATGTCGGCGGTGAGGCCGGGAACCACGCACGCCAGGTGCGGATTGCCCACGTCGACGGCGATCCCGGGCAGGTCGCGGCCGTCGACACCGGCGGTGGACTCCCCGAACACCGTGGGCCGGCCCATGTCCACCGAGACCTCGGCGACGTCCGGATCGGCGTGATGCACGCGCACCGGCTTCCCGCCGGCCCGCGAGCCCACCACGAACTCGGCACCGGTGACCAGCCCGGAGGCGGCGAGGTAGTGCGCGAAGACCCGGACACCGTTGCCGCACATCTCGGCGATCGAGCCGTCCGCGTTGCGGTAGTCCATGAACCAGTCGTCGCGGCCGACCCCGTCGGGCAGGGTGTCCAGGACACCCGCGTCGACCAGGTTTCCGGCGCGGGCCACGCGGAGCACGCCGTCGGCGCCGATCCCCGCGCGGCGGTCGCACAGCGCGGCGACCAGGCCGGCGGTCAGATCGATCGCGACATCCGCATCCGGCAGGATCACGAAATCGTTCTCGGTGCCGTGGCCCTTGAGGAAGTCGATCGGCTCACTCGTGGTCATGGTGCCAGTCTACGACCGGTGGACGGCGGCACGGTGCGCGGTGAGCGCCCGCGCCAGCAGGTCCGGTGCGGCGGCGTCGAGCCAGGTCACACGGGGGTCCCGGCGGAACCAGGAGCGTTGGCGGCGCACGTACCGGCGGGTGCCGATGAACGTCGCCTCCTGCGCCTGGGCGAGGTCGTATTCATCGTCGAAGGCGGCGAGGACCTGCGCGTACCCGATCGCCCGGGAAGCCGTGACCCCCTCCCGCAGGCCCCTTCGCTCCAGCGCGCGGACCTCATCGACCAGACCGCCGTCGAACATCAGGCGGGTCCGCAGCTCGATCCGCGCGTCCAACTCGGCGGTGTCACGATCGAGCGCGACGATCGCGGTGTCCCAGCGGGCTGGCCCGATCACCGGCGCCGACGCCGCGAAGGGTTCACCGGTGATGGTGACCACTTCCAGCGCCCGCACGATCCGGCGCCCGTCGGTGGTGAGGATCTTCGCCCCGGCCGCCGGGTCGAGCCGGGTCAGCTCGCGGTGCAGCGCCACGGCACCGATCTCGGTGAGCCTGTCCTCGAACCGCCGCCGGACCACGGGGTCGGTGGCCGGGAAACTCCACTCGTCGAGCAGGGCCTGGAAGTACATCATCGAACCGCCCACGATCACCGGGGTGCGCCCGGCGGCGATCAGCCGCTCGGCGTCGGCGCGGGCCCGCTCCTGGTACGCGGCGACGGTGGCGGTCTCGGTCACCTCCAGCACATCGAGCTGGTGATGCGGAATGCCCCGGCGCTCGGTGACGGGCAGTTTCGCGGTGCCGATGTCCATACCGCGGTACATCTGCATCGCGTCGATGTTGATGATCTCGCCACCGAGACGTTCCGCCAGGTCCAGGGCCAGATCCGATTTCCCGGTCGCGGTGGGACCGACCACGGCGACCGGGCGCACCGTCACCGCGGCACTCCGGTCGCGACCAGGTAGCCGACGCCGAACGGAGCGCCGCGATAGAGCATTTCGCCCCGCCCGCCCATCGCCTCGGCGGCTGCGCGCCACGCGCTGTCCAGGCCGTCCAGGCCATCCGGGGAGCCCTCACACACCGCGGCGACCTGCCCGGCGAAGACCTGCTCGTCCTGCGGGCGGTGACCTCCCGGTGCACGGGGGGTGAGGGTGTTCGGGCCATCGAGGACGAACAGCAGGCCCGCGGCATCGTCGAAGCCGGTGAGCCGGGCCGACGGCGCGGTCATGCCCCGCAGCCAGGCCGCGACCAGCAACGGAAGCGGCCAATGCGGATCGGGACCGGGCTCCCCCGACGGTCCTCCGGGAGCCGCCGTGACCAGGACGTCAGCCCCGAATCCGGCGAACGTTCCAGCGCCCGTGGGCACCGGTAGTGGCCCGCCGGCGATCACGTGCCAGGTGTCCGCACGGTCGGCGAGCCAGCGGCCGGCCTCCAGCACCGCCGCACGCACCCGGTCAGCTTCCCGGTCCCCGGGGGTACCCACCAGCTCGGGAACGAGCAGCGGTGCGCCGGGGATCACGACGGCGGGCCTGGATGTGCGCATAAGAAGAACGCTAATCGATCGCGCCGGTGCACCGGCGGAGTGCTTGAATGGACCGAAGACCCCCGGCGACGCGGGTCACTGACTGACGGCAGCCGTGACGCGCGGCGCAGACGAAGGGGAATACCGTGGCCGAGAACGACCCGATCGCCGAGACCGCTCCGAGCGCATCGGACGCTCCCAAGCCCGCACCGGCTCCCGCGGCCCGGCCCGGCCCGAAACCGCACCCCGGCCCCCGCCCGGGCGGACCTCGCCCCGGTGGACCCCGCGCGCAGGCCGCGGCACCGCCGGCGCCCCGAACCCGCCCGGCATCCGACCCGAGCAAGCACGGCCGGGTCGACGACGACGGCACGGTCTACGTGATCACCTCCGCCGGCGAGCGCGCCGTCGGATCCTGGCAGGCCGGCGAGGCCACCGAAGGGCTCGCACACTTCGGCCGCAAGTACGACGAGCTCGCCACCGAGGTCGAGGTGCTCGAGGAGCGTCTCGCCAGCGGCACCGGGGATCCGAAGAAGGTCCGTGTCGCCGCACAGCAGGTGGCCGATTCGCTGCCGACCGCCGCGGTGGTGGGCGATCTCGACGCCCTGGCCTCGCGGGTGGGCGCGCTGCTCACCGGTGCCGATACCGCGATCGTGACCTCGCAGGCCGATCGGGACAAGCACCGCGCCGAGAGCATCGCCCGCAAGGAGGCCCTCGCCGAGGAGGCCGAGAAGATCGCAGCCGAGGCGACGCAGTGGAAGTCCGCGGGTGACCGGATGCGGGCGCTGCTCGACGAGTGGAAGACGATCAAGGGCGTCGACCGCAAGACCGACGACACGCTGTGGAAGCGCTACTCCAAGGCCCGGGACGCGTTCAACAAGCGCCGCGGTGCCCACTTCGCCGAGCTCGACCGGGAACGGGCGGGGGCACGTGCCCGCAAGGAGGAGCTGATCGCCGAGGCCGAGAAGCTCAAGGACGATACGAACTGGGGTGAGACCTCGGCGAAGTTCCGGGATCTGCTCGCCAAGTGGAAGGCCGCCGGCCGTGCACCGCGCGATGCCGACGATGCCCTCTGGGCCCGGTTCAAGGGCATTCAGGACGAGTTCTTCTCCGCCCGGAACGCGGCGGCGCACGAACGGGACGCCGAGTTCGCCGAGAACGGCAGGGCCAAGCAGGCCCTGCTCGACGAGTACGCGCCGCGTATCGAGTCGGCGTCGAATCTCGCCGCCTCGAAGTCGGCCCTGCGGGAGTTGCAGGACAAGTGGGAGGCGATCGGCAAGGTCCCGCGGGAACAGATGGGTTCGCTCGAGGCCGGTATCCGCAACCTGGAGAAGCAGGTCAAGTCCGCCGACGACACCCAGTGGCGGCGCACCGATCCGGAGGCCACCGCCCGCGCCGCGCAGTTCCGCGACCGAGTCGCGCAGTTCGAGGAACAAGCCGGTAAAGCGGAGAAGGCCGGTAAGACGAAGGAGGCCGTGCGGCTGCGTGAGCAGGCTCAGCAGTGGCGCGAATGGGCGGACGCCGCGGAGAGCGCCGTCGAGAACCGCTGACCCGAGCCGTCCCCCCGGCGAGGGCCTAATCCTCGCCGGCGGGGCGCTGCGCCCGCGGCGGCTGGGAGCCGATGCCGTTGCTGCGCGCGAAATCGTCCCACTGCGCTGCGGCGTCACGGCGCTGCTGCTCGGCGGCGAGCTGGAACGCGGTGCGGGCCCAGATGGTCTTGATCCAGACCACCGCCAGCACGAGGATGCCGAGCCAGCCCAGGAGCAGGCCGATCCCGGCGCCGCTGGGCGGCTCGCCGTGCAATCCGGTGGTCTGCCGCGACCACACCGAGAGCAGGCCGAAGACGATCCCGACGCCGCAGCCGGCACCGGCGATCACCGACAGCACCCAGCGGCGGGTGAGCAGGGCCGCGCCGGAGGCGAAGACACCGAAGACCACCTCCAGCCAGACGAAGACCTTGGAGACGATCACCAGCGAGCTCGACTCGATGTGCGGATCGCCCATGATGATCTCGATGCCGGTGACCGAGCCGGTGTGCGGAAGCGCGAGCGAGGCGATCACCAGGACCACCGCGATCGCGGCGATCAGGATCCGCGGACCCACTTGGAACTCGCCGGCGAGCTTCTTCTCGACGGACTCGATCTCGGTCCGCAGGTTCTCCAGCTCTTCGGCGCTGCGCGGGCTCTGGCTGTCGCGGTTCATGGGGTCCATTGTCCACCCTCGGGGAAGGGGCATCTCCTACAGGTCGTCGTAGAGCGATGCCCGGTGATCGGAAGCTGCGTTCAGCAGGAGGAACAGCCGGTGGCCGCGGGCTGCGCCGGAGTCTGAGGCCGGCCCACCGCGGGCAACCCCAGACCGACACCGACGGGCGCGGTGACCGGGGTGATCGCGGCCTCGACGTTGTCACCGGCACGCGTCCGGCGGTGCGCGAGTACACCGGCGTCGGCCACCAGGTGGTGCGGCGCGGCGCCGGTGATCTCCACCTCGACCACGTCGCCGGCCCGGATGCCCTCGCCGGCGGCGAAGTGCACCAGCCGACCGTCGCGGGCCCGGCCGGACATGCGCTTGGTCTCGGCGTCCTTGCGGCCCTCACCGAGCGCCACCAGCAGTTCGACGGTGCTCCCCACCTGCTTGGTGTTCTCCTCGAGGGTGATCCGCTCCTGCAGGGCGATCAGCCGGTCGTAACGCTCCTGGACGACCTGCTTGGGAAGCTGATCGGGCAGGTCGGCGGCGGGGGTGCCGGGCCGGATGGAGTACTGGAAGGTGAACGCCGAGCTGAACCGGGCCTTCTCGACCACGTCCAGAGTGGCCTGGAAATCGGCCTCGGTCTCCCCCGGGAAGCCGACGATGATGTCGGTGGTGATCGCGGCGTGCGGGATCCGCTCGCGGACCCGGTCGAGGATGCCGAGGAACTTGGTGCTGCGGTAGCTGCGGCGCATGTCCTTGAGCACCTTGTCCGAGCCGGACTGCAGCGGCATGTGCAATTGCGGGCAGATGTTCGGGGTCTCCGCCATGGCGTCGATCACGTCGTCGGTGAACTCGGCCGGATGCGGGCTGGTGAACCGGACTCGTTCGAGTCCCTCGATCCGCCCGCAGGCGCGCAACAGATCGGCGAAGGCACCGCGGTCCCGGGGCAGGTCCGGATCGGCGAAGTTGACCCCGTAGGCGTTGACGTTCTGGCCGAGCAGCGTCACCTCGGAGACACCCTGGTCGACGAGGGCCTGCACCTCGGCGAGAATGTCGCCGGGGCGCCGGTCGACCTCTTTACCGCGCAGACTCGGGACGATGCAGAAGGTGCACGTGTTGTTGCAGCCCACCGAGATGGACACCCATCCCGAGTAGGCGCTCTCCCGGCGGGCGGGCAGCGTCGACGGGAAGGCGTCGAGCGCCTCGACGATCTCCACCTCCGCTGTGGCGTTGTGCCGGGCACGTTCGAGCAGGGTCGGCAGCGAACCGATGTTGTGGGTGCCGAAGACGACGTCCACCCACGGGGCCTTCTTGACGACGGTGCCACGGTCCTTCTGGGCGAGACATCCACCGACCGCGATCTGCATACCGGGGCGTTCGCGCTTGATCGGCGCGAGGTGGCTCAGGTTGCCGTAGAGCTTGTTGTCGGCGTTCTCGCGCACCGCGCAGGTGTTGAAGACCACCAGATCAGCCTGCTGGTCACCGTCGGCCCGCACATAGCCCGCATCCTCGAGCAGACCGGACAGGCGCTCGGAGTCGTGCACGTTCATCTGGCAGCCGTAGGTACGCACCTCGTAGGTGCGGGCGGCGACCTCGTGGTCGTGGCTGGGGGCGGTGTCGATCACCGATCCAGGATATCGAGACCTGCAAATCGCCCGCGATCCCAGATTTTCGTGACCAATCCGGTGGACTTAACGCGGACGAAACAGGACTGCTCCTAGGCTCTAGCAATGACCCAACCCGCGAACGAGCCGACCGGCTCGGCTCCGATGATCGAGATGAAATCCGTCGACAAGCACTTCGGAGATCTCCACGTCCTCAAGGACATCAATCTGACCGTCCCGAAGGGGCAGGTCATCGTCGTGCTCGGACCGTCCGGTTCGGGCAAATCCACCCTGTGCCGCACGATCAACCGGCTCGAGCCGATCGACTCCGGCACCATCCGGATCGACCGCAACCTGCTGCCCGAGGAGGGGCGGGGCCTGGCGGATCTGCGCGCCGAGGTCGGCATGGTCTTCCAGTCGTTCAACCTGTTCGCGCACAAGACGATCCTCGACAACGTGACTCTCGGGCCGATCAAGGTCCGTAAGCAGTCCAAGGCCGAGGCGGAGAAGCGTGCGCTCGAACTGCTCGAACGAGTGGGTATCGCCAGCCAGAAGGACAAGTACCCGGCTCAACTGTCCGGTGGCCAGCAGCAGCGCGTCGCGATCGCCCGCGCGCTGGCGATGGGCCCGAAGGTGATGCTCTTCGACGAGCCCACGTCCGCCCTCGACCCGGAGATGGTCAATGAGGTGCTCGACGTGATGGTCGGCCTCGCCAAGGAGGGCATGACGATGGTGTGCGTGACCCACGAGATGGGATTCGCGCGCAAGGCCGCAGACCGGATCATCTTCATGGCCGACGGTGAGATTGTCGAGGACACCGATCCCGAGTCGTTCTTCACCGCACCGGAATCGGACCGTGCCAAGGACTTCCTCGGCAAGATCCTGGGGCACTGATGCGGACACGACACCCCCTTGATTCCCGGCGGTGGCCGCGTGCCGCCGCAGCCGCGATCGCGGCGCTGGTGGCCGTCCCGCTGGTGGCGGCCTGCGGCACCGACTCCCCGCGCAGCCTGCTGGACTCGATCCGCAGCGGGCAGGTGGTCCTCGGCACCAAGTACGACCAGCCCGGTCTGGCGAACCGGGACCCGGACAAGTCGCACTCGGGCTCGGACGTGGCGGTCTCCGAGTACGTGGTCAAGCAGATCGCGAAGAACAACGGCTGGTCCGCACCGAAGATCACCTGGAAGGAGACGCCTTCCCCGCTGCGTGAGCGGATGATCGAGAACGGCGAGGTCGACATGATCGCGGCCACCTACTCGATCAGCGTGGCCCGCGTGAAGAAGGTCGATTTCGCCGGACCGTACCTGGTGACGTACCAGGCGCTGCTGGTCAGCAAGAAGACCTCGAACCCGATCCGCAACCTGGAGGATCTCAACTCCGGTCGCCGGCTGTGTTCGGTCTCCGGATCCACCTCCGCGATCAACGTGAAGGCGGCACTGCCCAACGTGCAGTTGCAGCAGTACGACGGTTACGCCTCGTGCGTGGAAGGGGTGCGCCGCGGCGTGCTGGACGCTCTGACCACCGATGCCACCATCCTCGCCGGATTCCAGGCGAAGTATCCGGGCGAGTTCGAGATCGTCCCGATGAAGTACCCGGCCGACACCACTCTGCCCAACGGCACGAAGAAGAAGGCCGGGGATCAGTTCTCCACCGAGCGGTACGGCATCGGCCTGCGCAAGGGGGATGAGCCCTCGCTGCGCGAGGTGAACCGCGCCCTGCAGCAGATGACCCTCGGCGAACAGGCCGCGAGCGAGTTCCAAGCGGGACACTCGGCGATCCGGCCCGGCTGTGTGGTGCCCACCGACGCGGTGCGCCGGTACACCGAGATGACCTACGCCGACCCCGTGAACGCGCTGTTCGCCGCACTCCGCAAGAACCTCGGGGAGTACGCGACCACGATGATCGACCAGGGCCGTCCGGCCGGTGAGAGCGGTAAGCCCACATCGACGCTGGTGGCGGTCCCCGGTGATCAGAGCTGGCTGCTGACCGACTCGGTGACCGTCACCGTCGACGGACAGAAGGTGACCGTGCCCAAGACCGATCCGCGGGCACAGTGCACGAAGGCAGGTGCGTGAGCATGTGGGAAGACCTCGGGCCACAACTGTGGCCGGCGTTCTGGGTGACGATCAAGCTCACCTTCTGGTCCGCGATCGGCGCCACTGTCTGGGGCACGATCCTGGCGGGCATGCGCGTCTCGCCGGTACCGGCCATGCGGGTGTTCGGAACCTGGTACGTCAACATCGTCCGGAACACGCCGCTGACGCTGATCATCTTGTTCCTGTCTCTGGGCCTGTACCAGAACATGGGACTCGCGCTCGCCCCGAACGACGCCGCGTTCACCACCAACAACAACTTCTGGCTGGCGGTGGTCGGCTTCATCGCCTACACCGCGACCTTCGTCTGCGAGACCCTGCGATCGGGTTTCAACACCGTTCCGCTCGGTCAGGCCGAGGCGGCGCGTTCTCTGGGCCTGACCTTCCTGCAGGTGTTCCGGCTGATCGTGCTACCCCAGGCGGGTCGCGCGGTGATCGCGCCGATGGGCAGCGTGCTCATCGCACTGACCAAGAACACCACGATCGCCTCGATCATCGGTGTCGGCGAAGCCGCGCTGCTGATGAAGGAGCAGTTGGAGTTGCACAGCGATCAGCTGATCGTGATCTTCGTGATCTTCGCGGCCTGCTTCATGGTGATCACTCTGTTCGAGGGAGCCGTCTTCGGCTACTTCGCTAAGCGACTGGCGGTGAAGCGATGAGTGCCAAATCCACCTCGACCGTCCTCTACGACGCTCCCGGACCGAAGGCCCGGATCCGCAACAACATCATCGCGGTGGCCTTCATCGTGGTGCTGGTGGCCCTGTTCGCCTGGGTGATCACCACGTTCGCCGCGAACGGCCAGTTCGATCAGGAGAAGATCGAGCCCTTCACCGACACGAACTACTGGGCGACGTACATCCTCCCCGGCCTGTGGGGCACCTTCAAGGCCGCCGTCGCGTCGATCGTGCTGGCGATGGTCATGGGTGCACTGCTCGGGATCGGCCGGCTCTCCGATCACCGTTCGGTGCGGTGGGCCACCGGGGCGATCGTGGAGTTCTTCCGCGCGATCCCGGTCCTGATCCTCATCTACTTCCTGTACATCATGTTCGGCGTCTACAAGGTGTTCACGTCCGACTACATCGCGTTCTTCGCGGTGGTCTTCGGGCTGACGCTGTACAACGGCGCGGTGATCGCTGAGATCCTGCGTTCGGGCATCAACTCGTTGCCGCAGGGCCAGTTCGAGGCGGCGAAGGCGCTGGGCCTGCGCAAGACGCAGACCATGCGCCTGATCCTGCTTCCGCAGGCGGTGGCCGCGATGCTCCCGGCCCTGATCTCCCAGATGGTGATCGCGCTCAAGGACAGCGCACTCGGCTACCAGATCGGCTACGTCGAAGTGGTGAAGTCCGGCATCCAAGCCGGCAACGAGTGGGGCAACGTGATCCCGTCGCTGATCGTGGTCGCGATCATCATGATCCTGATCAACTTCGGCTTGTCGGCACTGGCGTCCAACATCGAACGGAACCTCCGCGAGGGCCGGAAGAAGAAGATGATCGTCGCGGCCCCGCACGCACTACCGGAGCCGGGACTGATGTCGAAGGAAGTCCTGGAGACCACCCATCCCGACCCGAAGCATCAGGATCTACGCCGGGACTTCGGCGACTGATCACGGTGATCGGGGGAGGCATCGCGCGCCGGAGCGCGACCACGGCACTGGTAACGGTGCTCGTGGCCGCGCTCTGCGCGTGTTCGGGGCCTTCGCCCCGGAGCCTGCTGCAGTCCATCGACGACGGTGCGGTGCTGATCGGGGTCAAGGCCGACCAGCCGGGCCTGGGGTTACGCGGACCGGGCGGTGGATTCTCCGGTTTCGACATCGACGTGGCGCGCTACGTGGTCTCCACCATCGCGGCCGGCCGGGGGCGCGCCGAACCGAGGATCACCTGGCGGGAGACCCCGACATCGCAGCGTGAGCGATTGATCGACAACGGTGAGGTGGACGCCGTGGTCGCCTCCTATTCGATCGACCCGGAACGTGCCGCCCGGGTCGGATTCGCCGGCCCGTATCTGGTGACGCGGCAGGCGCTGCTCGTGCGGCGTGATGACCAGTCGATCCGGGCCGCCGGCGATCTGCGCCGGGGGAAGGCACTGTGCTCGGTGTCCGGGTCCACCTCGGCGCGAACGGCCCGGGGCGTCCTGCCGGGCGTGCGCCTGACCGAGTTCGACACCTACTCGGCCTGCGCCGATGCGGTGGCGCGGCTCAGCGCAGATGCGGTGACCACAGACGAGGTGATCCTGGCCGGGTTCGCGGCGCAGCGACCCGAGGAGTTCCGACTGGTCGACGTGACCCTGCCCGAGGACAGCTGTGTCGACGGCCGGTTGCGCACCGCGGGCGCGCCGCTCGCCGTCGAGCGGTACGGCATCGGTCTCGGGTACGGCGATGAC
This sequence comes from Tsukamurella serpentis, assembly GCF_054780975.1. Taxonomy (NCBI): domain Bacteria; kingdom Bacillati; phylum Actinomycetota; class Actinomycetes; order Mycobacteriales; family Tsukamurellaceae; genus Tsukamurella; species Tsukamurella serpentis. The sequence continues at coordinate 162,614 of NZ_BAAGVH010000001.1, read as the reverse complement.
CAGGCGCGTGACGCGGTGAACGCGGCACTACGGCAGATGATCGAATCGGGCGAGTGGGAGCGATCGCTGCGCCGCGCCGTCGGCGACGAGCAGGCCACCCGCACTCTGGCCCGCGACGGTGGAACCGCTGAGTCCCTGGCTCGAGTCGGCGACCTCGGCTTCCTGGCCGCCGCGGGCACCGCCTGCGGCGACCGCTGAGCCGACTCCATGGACAGCGAAGCCCCCGGAGTGCTCTCCGGGGGCTCCACTTCGCCGGGGAGATCCACTCCCCTGATCTATCCGTCCGCCGCTTCGCTCCGCTCACCGATGGCGTCCAGCACCACCGAAAGAGCCAAGGACGGGTGATATCCGCGTCGGCCGAGCATGCCGACGAGTCGCTGGGTGAGCTTGTCGCGGTCGGCGCGCTCCTGCGGGACGTGCACCCGGGCGAGCTTTCGGTCGACCAGTTCGGCTGCGCGTGCCCGCTCGTCCTCACGACTGACGGTGTCCAGCGCCGCCGACGCGGCCTCGTCCCCGACCCCCTTGTTCCGCAGTTCCTGCGCCAGTGCTCGCCGACCGCGGCCGGAGAACCGGTGCCGGGATTGCACCCAGCGCTCGGCGAAGGCTGCGTCGTCGATCAGGCCGGCGGCGACGAACTTGTCGAGCATCCGCTCGGCGAGTTCCTCGTCGAACCCGCGCCTGGCGAGTTTGGTCCGCAGTTCCGCCCGGGAATGGTCACGCAGGCCCAGAGCGCGGTAGATCAGGTCGCGGGCCTGCGCTTCACGTTTGGCCGGGTCCTGTTCCACCACGCGGTGCGGCTCACCGTCGCCGTCACGGGGGCGACGCCCCCGCCGGCGGGCGCGGGAGACGACCTCGTCGTCCGAGTAATCGGACATCGCGGCTAGAAGTCGACGGGAGCCGGAGCGATCTCGTCGCCGGCATCGACGGTCACATCGGCACCGATACCGAGCTTCTCCTTGATCCGCTTCTCGATCTCGTCGCGGACGTCGGGATTCTCCAGCAGGAACTTGCGGGCGTTCTCCTTGCCCTGGCCGAGCTGGTCACCGTCGTAGGTGTACCAGGAGCCGGACTTGCGGATGAAGCCCTCGTTGACGCCCATGTCGATGATGGAGCCCTCACGGCTGATGCCCTGGCCGTAGATGATGTCGAACTCGGCCTGCTTGAACGGCGGCGAGACCTTGTTCTTGACCACCTTGACGCGCGTGCGGTTGCCCACGGCTTCGGTGCCGTCCTTGAGGGTCTCGATGCGGCGCACGTCCATACGGACCGAGGCGTAGAACTTGAGCGCCTTACCTCCGGTGGTGGTCTCCGGCGAGCCGAACATGACGCCGATCTTCTCGCGCAGCTGGTTGATGAAGATGGCGGTGGTGCCGGAGTTGTTCATGGCGCCGGTCATCTTGCGCAGCGCCTGGCTCATCAGGCGGGCCTGCAGACCGACGTGGCTGTCACCCATCTCGCCCTCGATCTCGGCCTTGGGCACCAGCGCGGCCACCGAGTCGATGACGATGATGTCCAGTGCGCCGGAGCGGATCAGCATGTCTGCGATCTCGAGTGCCTGCTCACCGGTATCCGGCTGGGAGACCAGCAGCGCATCGGTATCGACACCGAGCTTGGCCGCGTAGTCGGGATCGAGTGCGTGCTCGGCGTCGATGAAGGCGGCGATTCCACCGTTGGCCTGCGCCTCGGCGACGGCGTGCAGCGCGACGGTGGTCTTACCCGAGGACTCCGGGCCGTACACCTCGATCACTCGGCCGCGTGGCAGGCCGCCGATGCCCAGCGCCACGTCCAGCGCGATGGACCCGGTGGGGATCACCGAGATGGGCTGACGGACCTCGTCACCGAGGCGCATGACCGAGCCCTTGCCGTAGTTCTTGTCGATCTGGGCGAGAGCCAGCTCGAGGGCCTTCTCGCGGTCCGGTGCTGCAGGTGCCATGGGACTCTCCGTCCTTCGGGCCGGAAGCGGAGTAGGTGCCGCCGGCGCTGGTTCCAACTGTTGCCATGGACGTTAGAGGGACCCACCGACAAGTTCTCGCATCCACATCGGGCGCGTTCTCACCGGCTCTCTCCACGTCGAACACCATCGACTATAAGCGAACGATCGTTCGAAGCAAGCACGCGCCGGGGCGACACGCCGCACGATGAGAAATCCCGATCACTCACCGACGGATACCGCGGGTGAGTGACCGGGATCCAGCGAGCTACCAGCCCAGAGCGGACAGTTGCGCCTGCACCGCGGCTCGGTACTTCTCCACATTGCCGGTCTTGATCGACTCGTAGCCACGCACCATGTCCGGAAGCTCCGCCAGAGCCACCACCTGCGCCCGCTGCTGGTCCGGCACCCGGCCGTCCTCGACCGCGGCGATCATCAGGCCCACCAGCGCCCGGTACTCGGCGATGAGCGAGCGTTCCATCCGCCGCATCTCCGTCATGCCGAACGGATCGAGACGGGTGCCGCGCAGTCGCTTCAGCTTGGCCAGCGTCTTCATCCCGGGGGTCACCCACTCCCCCAGCGCGAGCTTGTTCTTCAGCCCGAGCTCGCGCAGCGTCGGCGGATGCAGCCGGATGGCCTTGCGTGCATCGGCACCGAACTCGTCGGCGACCTGCGCCGCGAACCCGGCGTCCTGCGACAGTCGCGCCACCTCGTACTCGTCCTTGTAGGCCATCAGCTTGTGCAGGTTCTGCGCCACGGCCGCGGTCAGCTCCTCCGAGCCCCACGCCCGCTCGGCACGCAGTACCCGGGCCACATCGTCGACGTACCGGAGGGCGTACGCCCGGTCCTGATAGGCCACCAGTTCGTCCACCCGCAGCGCGACCCGGCGCCGCAGCTGCTCCGAGCCGCCGTCGAGGCGGGCCACCTGCTCGGCGGCGAACGCCGACGGCTCCACCGGGGCCGGCATCGGGTGCAGGGCGTCGATGGCCGCGGTCACCGCGGCGGGATCGGCCACCGACTGGCGGCCACGGCGGAACGCCTGCAGGTTCCTGTCCACCGCGACCCCGTTCAGGGCGATGGCCCGCTCGATGGACGCGGAGCTGATCGGCAGGGCACCGGTCTGGAAGGCCGCGCCCACCATGAACATGTTGGCGTACTGCTCATCCCCGAACAGCGACAACGTGAGCTCGCCGGGATCGAGGTACACCGACCGCAGCGAGGCCTGATCGATCGCGGCGTGGATGCTGCCCTGATCCGGGTAGCCGACCGCGGTGTCGATCACCATCTGCCCGGTGGGGATCTTGGTGGTGGAGACGATGGACGTGGTCCGCTCCGGCGAAGCGACCTTGAGGTTCGCCGGATCCACTCCGACCAGGCCGTCGCAGGAGAGGTACACGTCGCAATCCCCCGAGGCGACCTTCGCGGCCTGCTCCACGTAGCCCTTGGAGACCTTCAGGTCGGAGATCACCGCGCCGCCCTTCTGCGCCATACCGGTCATGTCGACGGTGCGCGCGACGTGCCCGTCGAGCACCGTCGCCGTGGCCAGGATCTGCGAGACCGTGACCACACCCGTACCGCCGATGCCGGTGACCCGGATCGCGAAACCGTCGGACTCGCGGCGCGCCTTCACCGGCTGCGCGACGTCATCGGCGGCGATGTCCGGTACCGACTTGCGGACCTTGCCGGTGGCACCGGGAGTGACCGTGACGAACGACGGGCAATCACCCTTGAGGCAGGAGAAGTCCAGGTTGCACGAGCTCTGGTCGATGCGGGTCTTGCGGCCGAACTCGGTGTCGACCGGATGTACCGACAGGCAGTTGCTCTGCACACCGCAGTCGCCGCAACCCTCACAGATCCGCTCGTTGATCACCACGCGCTGATTCGGCGTCGGGTACTTGTCGCGCTTGCGCTTACGACGCTTCTCGGCCGCACAGTACTGATCGTGCACCAGCACCGTGACCCCCGGCAGTTCCGCGAGCTCACGCTGCACGTCGAGCATGTCGGCGCGGCTGCGCACCTGAACGCCCTTGGGCAGCCCGGATGCGGCGGTGCGCTTGGGGTCGTCGGAGGTGACCACGATCCTGGTGACCCGCTCGGACTGCAGCAGCGCGCAGATCTGCGGCAGCGACATCTGCCCCACCGGGTCCTGGCCGCCGGTCATCGCGACGGTGCCGTTGAACAGCAGTTTGTAGGTGATCCGCTCCCCCGACGCCACCGACTGCCGCAGCGCGAGCGAGCCGGAATGCATGAAGGTCCCGTCACCGATGTTCTGCACGAAGTGCTTCTGCTCGACGAACGGCGCCATGCCGACCCACTGCGCGCCCTCGCCACCCATCTGGGTGACGCCGGTGATGTCGCCGACCTGCTGCGGGTCCATCAGCAGCACCATCGCGTGACAGCCGATACCAGCGCCGACCAGCGTGTCGTCGGTGACCTTGGTGGAGCTGTTGTGCGGGCAGCCGGAGCAGAAGTAGGGGCTGCGCACCGCGAGCGGCAGTTCGATCCTGGTCCGCTGCCGGGCCTTGCGATCGAGCCAGTCCTTCGCCGCGGGCACCCCGTGCACTCGCGCCAGGCGCGAGGCCAGGCCGCGGGTGACCGAGTCCTGGTCGAGTTCACCGAACCGGGAGAACAGCGTGGAACCGTCCTCGTTGGACTTGCCCACGATGTTCGGCGCCCCCGGGCGCCGGTACAGGATGTCGCGCATCATGGTCTCGAGGAAGTCGCGCTTCTCCTCGACCACGATCACCTCGTCGAGACCGTCGATGAACTCGTGCATGATCTGCCGCTCGAACGGGTAGACCATGCCCATCTTGAGGATGCGGATGCCGAGTCCGTTGAGTTCGGTGTCGTCGATGCCGATCAGCCGCAGCGACTCACGCACATCCATGTACGTCTTACCGGCGGCGACGATGCCGATCCGGTCATCGGAGGAGCGCACGGTGATCCGGTTGAGCCGGTTGATCCGGGCGTACTCGGTGGCGCGCGGCATCCGCACGGTGAGCTGGTTCTGTTCGAGCTCCATCAGGTTCGCGCCGAGGAGTTTCCCGGACGGGATGTGCGGACTGATCCCGAGGTCGCCGTACACCGGCAGCACCCGGTCCGGGTGCACATCGGCGCAGGAGGCGCCGTCGGCGACGTGCGCGGAGATCTTCAAGGAGGTCCACAGTCCGGACACCCGCGACATCATCGCGGCGTGCACTCCGAGATCGAGGATGTCCTGGGAATCGGCCGGATACAGGATCGGCATGTACAGATCGGCCAGGGACATCTCGGAGGCGCACGGCACCGTCGAACTCTTGGCGCCCGGGTCGTCGCCGACGAGGGCGACCGCGCCGCCGGTCGGGTGCGTGCCGATCAGGTTCGCGTGGCGCAGTGCGTCGGTCGCGCGGTCCAGGCCCGGGGCCTTGCCGTACCAGTAGCCGACCACACCGTCGAGACCCCGGCCCAGGTCACCGACCTGCGCCGCGACCTGCGAGCCCATCACCGAGGTGGCGGCGAGCTCCTCGTTCAGGCCCGGACGGTGCACGATGTCGAAATCGCGCAGGTACTTCGCGCGCTTGGCGATCTCGAGGTCGTACCCGGCGAGCGGGGAGCCCTCGTAGCCGGAGATGAACGACGCCGTGGTGAGGTTCTGCCGACGGTCGAGTCGCGCCCGGTCACGGACCATGCGGACCAGCGCCTGGATCCCGGTGAGGTAGATCGTGCCCTGCTCGCGGGTGTAGCGGTCATCGAGCGAGAACGATTCCACCGAGGCCGACTGCCCGCCCCGTGGATCTGCGTCGTGTCCACCTGCCAGGCCCCGGTCGGTGCTGGCACCGTGGAGATCGGTCGGTGAATTGGCGTCAAGGGTCACTGGAACCACCGGGCTTTCTCTCGTGCGTCGCGTTCCAGGGGTGGCGGATCACGACGCTGGCTGTGTCGGTGGTCACAGCATAGCGGTCGGTGCGGCACGTTTCACAGACGACCGGGCCGGACCGGCGCGCGTGGGACGCGCATCAGCTGCGGGCCGATACCCTGACTGATCGTGAACCTCCGAACCGCGCGGATCGTGGCCGTCGTGACCGGCCTGCTCGGCCTCGTCCTCGCCGTCGCGACGCCGTTGCTGCCGATCCGGCAGACCGCCGTGACCATCGAGTGGCCCCAGTCGGGTTCACCGGCCCCGGTCTCGTCACCGCTGACGATGTACAAGCCGCTCTCGGTGGAGGTGGGCGTGCCCTGTGCCGTCGCGGCGGCGGCACCACCGGACCGGGAGACGGTGCTGGTGGCCACGGCCCCGCCCCCGGCCGGGGACCGGGCCCGCACGGTCGGGCTGTTCGTGACGGTCGACGGGCAATCGCTGACGGTGCGCTCCCGGGGCGCCCTGGTGCATTCGATCCCCCGCGCGGACCTGCAGCGCTGCGGCGAACTACGCACCCGCATCGACGCCGACGGTGCGGCCAGCACCGTCGGCGGAGCTCCCGCGGGCGGCGTGCAGGGAGATCTGCGCCCGCAGGTGGTGGGCGTGTTCACCGACCTGCCGCAGGACCTGGCGGGTCCGACGCCGACGGTGACCATCGACGTCGACTCCCGGTACACCTCCAGCCCGTCCACTCTCAAGGGCGCGGTGATCCTGTTCGGAGTGCTGTGCGTACTGCTCTCGCTGATCGCGCTGGCGGTGCTGGACCGGGCGGACGGGCGGCGCAGCCGGCACCTGATCCCCCGGCGCTGGCGCACTCTCTCGCTGGCCGATGCGGCGGTGGTCGGCAGCCTGCTCGCCTGGCACATCGTCGGCGCACCCACCTCCGATGACGGCTACATCCTCGGGATGATCAAGGCCGCACCGTCGTCGGGCTACATGCCGGAGGTCTTCCGCTACTACGACGCTCCGTACGCGCCGTTCGGGATGCCCTTCTACTTCGTCTCCTGGATGGCGGAGCTGAGTGTGTCGAGCCCGTGGCTGCGGCTGCCGGCACTGCTCTCCGGGATCGCGGCGTGGCTGTTGCTCTCCCGCGAGGTTCTGCCCCGGCTCGGGCTCAGTAGGCGCCGCGCGCCGAAGGACCATGCGCGGGCGTTGTGGGCGGCCGCTGCGGTGTTCACCCTGTTCTGGCTCACCTACAACCCGGGGCTGCGTCCGGAACCGATCGTCGCGCTGGGCACCGTGGTCACCTGGTGCCTGGTCGAGCACACCGTCGCGACCCGGCGGCTGGCACCGGCGGGTGTCGCGCTGATCGTCGCCGGACTGACCCTCTCGGCTGCCCCCACCGGCAGTTTCGCCTTCGTGGTCTTCCTGGTGGCCGCGGCGCCGCTGTGGCGGGCGGTGCGCTCGCACGTACGCGCGAACGGATACACCGCCTCACTGCTGCCGATGGCCGCCGCGGGCGCCTCGGTGCTGTACCTGGTGTTCGCCGACCACGGCCTGGTCGAGATGCTGCAGTCGACCAAGCTGCTCGGCGACGTCGGGCCCAGTGAGTCCTGGCACCGGGAGATCATCCGCTACGAGGCGCTGTTCCAACTGAATCCGAACGGTTCGGTGGCACGCCGGTTCGCCATGCTGGCGATGCTCCTGGCGGCCCTGATCACCACCGCGATGCTGCTGTGGCGGCGCCGCATTCCGGCGATCGCCACCGGCCCGGCCCGCCGAGTAGTGGCCGCGATCGGTGTCTCCCTGCTGGTGATGGCGTTCAACCCGACCAAGTGGACCCATCACTTCGGCGCCTTCGCCACACTCGGCGCCATGGTCGCCGCGATAGCCGTGGTGGCCGTCGCACCGGGCCGCATCCGGCGGCCTCAGTTCGCGTTGCTGGCGCTGGCCGCGACGGCGGCGTGCGCGACCCTGGCCTTCACCTCGACCAACGGTTGGTTCTACCCGGGCAACTTCGGTATCCCGTGGGGCGGTGTGGCTCCCAAGGTGGCCGGGATCGAACTGGCCACGGTGTTCGGCGCCGCCACCGTGCTGCTGCTGCTCGCAGCGCTGGTGGTGCACGTGACCGGTGTGACACCGACGGTGCCCGCGGTGGACCGGCTGCCCGGATTCGCCGCCCCGATCACACTGGTCGCCATCCTGATCATCGCGATGATCGGCGCCACCAATGCCGCGTCGATCGCGATCCAATGGCCCGCGTACTCCTACGGACAGCAGAACCTTCGGTCGCTGGCAGGGAAGCCGTGCGGGATGGCCGACGCGGTGCTGGCGGAGCGGGATGCGAACGCCGGACTGCTCGCGCCGATCGGCGACGCCGCCGATCCACTGGTCGGCGGGGGCGCCGAGAACTTCACCCCGAACGGCATCGCGAGCAGCTTCAACTCGTCCTCGCGCGGGGCCGCGGACCTGGTCCGCACCGGCGATGCGGATACCACCCCGTCGAACACCGGCGGTACCGGTGGTGGGGTGCTGAGCACGCCCGGTGTGAACGGTTCCACTGCGGCGCTGCCCTTCGGGCTGGACCCGGCGCGGGTCCCCGTGGTCGGAAGCCGGCAGACCGGCCCGCAGCGCTCGGCGAAGGCGGTGTCGAGCTGGTACACGCTGCCCGCCGGTGGTGTCGGCCGGTTGCTGACGATCAGCGCCGCCGGCCGGTTCCACCCCGGTGACCTGCGACTGGAGTTCGGCACCGGGACCGGGGAGATCAAGGGCGCCGGTGAGGTCACGCCGATCGACATCGGGCCGGCCCCGGCCTGGCGGAACCTGCGGGTTCCGGGCGATCAGGTGCCGGCGGGTGCCACCGCGGTGCGGGTGCTCGCGACGGTGACCGCACCGTCGGAGACGACGTGGCTGGCGTTCACTCCGCCACGGGTACCGAAGCTGCAGACGCTGCAGAGCCTGCTCGGCGCGGATCCGGCGCTGGTGGACTGGGGCGCCGGAATCGGCTTCCCGTGCCAGCGGCAGTGGCGCGAGAACGGCGGTGTGGCCGAGCAGCCGAAGTGGCGCATCCTGCCGGAGCGGGATCTGGCCGCGGCCGCGACCACCACCTGGCAGGGCGGCGACGCAGGTGGCCCGCTGGGATGGGCACTGCTGCTGGCGAAGGCCCAGACCGTCCCGACCTACCTCCAGGACGACTGGGGCCGGGAGTGGGGGGCGCTGGAGCGGTACGTGCCGTACGTCGAGGCTCCTGCCGCGCAGGCGATCCGCACCGACCGGAACCGTTCGGGGCTGTGGTCGCCGGGGCCGACGCCGGCCTAGCTGTTCCGCCCTAGCCGAATCCGAACGGGGCCGGTGCCGGGTGCCGCGCGGCGGCGGATCTCACCATCGCGACCGGGGGACGTCGAACTCGGCGCACAGGGCGCGCCAGACCTTCTGCGGATCGACCCCGGATTCGACGGCCTGGTCACCGGTCATGCCGAACTCACCGAGCCGGTGATCGCGCATCAGGGTGTCGCCGCGCAGAGTGCCGAACTCGGCGTAGAGCAGTTCGCGGAAATCAGTCAGGCGCACCCGCCCAGGTTACCGATAGGCCTGGCACACCAGGACCGGGTCGGCCACCCGGTGCGCCGAGGCGGCGGCCTCCCGGGCGGCGCCGGCGTACGACGGTTCGGTGAGTACCCGGCGCACCGCGTCGGCGATCGCGGCCGCGGTCACCGGCCGTACCAACACGCCGCTCCCCTGCCGGACGACACGGTTCGCCAGCTCCCACTGGTCGCCACCGCCCGGTACCACGACCACCGGTTTCCCCGCGGTCAGCGCCTTGGTCAACATGCCGTGGCCGCCACCGCAGACCACGGCGTCGGCCTGCGCGACCAGCAGATCCTGCCGGCCGAAACCGCTGGTGATCCACGGTTCGTCGAACCGCGGCGGGTTCAGCCCGCTCACCGCGACCCGCACCCCCGCACCACGCAGCCCCTCGGCCGCCGCCTGCGCGAGGTTCTGTTCCCCGGTCGCCGCGGTCGACGGTGCCACCATCACCAGCGGGCCGGTGCCCGGGGGTACCGGGCACAACTCGTCGGTGGGTTCGAGGGTGAGCGGTCCGACCAGGTGTGTGCGGGCGGGCCAGTCCGGACGGGGAACCTCAAGGCTGGGGATGGTGGCGAGCAGGTGGCCCTCAGGGCCGCGATCGTGCGGGTCGAGGCCGATCGAGGCGCGTGCCGCTTCCCGCTGCCTACGGCCGGCACGCAGATCGCGGGCGGTCAACGCGCGCAGTACGGTATCGCGCACCAGTTCGGCCGGGGTCTCGGCGGCCGCCATGCCGGAGCCGATCGGCGGTAGCCCCTTCGAGGGGCGGTACAACGGGTGCGGGCTCAGTTCCAGCCACGGCACGCCCATCAGTTCGGCGGCCATTCCGCCGCCGGGGGTGAGGATGTCGGCGACGATCAGGTCCGGGGTGGCGGACTCGAGATCGGGACGGACGCAGGTGGCGATGTGGGCGGCGCGGCGGTGGATCTTCGCGCCGTGGTCCTGATCGTCGTCGCCGGGGCGCGCGGCCAGTCCCGGGAGCTCGCGGGTGTCGATACCGTAGCGGGTGCCGGTGTCGATCCACTGCCGGCCGGTGAAGACCCGTGGATCGTGGCCCGCCGCGGCGAGGCGGAGCGCGAGCGCGAGCGCGGGTAGTGCGTGCCCGGCCTCGGATCCGGCGACGATCGCGATGCGCACCCGCGCTCCTCTCCTGCGGGCGTGCCCGCTACAGGGAGCTGGATCTCTTGTTCCCCGAGCCCAGCCACTTGACGACGGTGACGATACCGATGACCACGAGTGCGATCAGGACCAGCGGGATCAGGGACTTGATGATCGCCGAGAGCAGCAGCAGGGCGATCCAGATGACGACGACGGCGCCGATGATCTTCCAGAACATGTGCAGTGACCTTTCCAGGGACGGTTCGTGAGTGGTTCCGCCAACCATCCTGCTCGCGCCAGACCCCTGAAGTCACGCTCTGAGCTGCACTTTCAGGGAGAATTGGGGGTTAACCCCGACCACACGGAGCGGCGCGCTCACCAGGTGTTTCGGTCCGGTACCGGGGGCAGCGCAGCGATGCCGTAGGCCCAGGAGCGGAGCCGCTCGGCGGCGTCCTGCAACCGTGGGGTTGCCATGCTCAGTTCGTCGAAGCGCGACGGCGACCCGAGGGACTGGCGGGCCGCGGCCACCGTCGTCGCGGCGGAGGCGACCATCTCGCGGTAGGTGGCCAGCCCCTCGTCCAGGCTGCGCAGGCCCTCGTCGAAGGTGCCTTGCAGGTACCCCGCGGACCCGCTGCCCGAGCTGACCACCCGCTCGAGATCGGCGAGTTGCTCGGCGTACTCGACGATCGCATCGGCCGAGGATTCGGCGTCGGCGTCGAGCTCGCTCAACGAGTCCGGCGGCAGTGCACCGGACCGGTGCAGCACCGATACCAGTGCCAGGAACTCCTGTTCGGCCTCCGCCAGTGCCCGGACCGGGGCGTGCAACGCAGACGACGGCGCCGGCAGCGTCCGGCGGGCGTAGCTGCGGGGCGGGACCGGGGCGCGGCGCAACCTGCGGAACCTGCGCACCGCGTACGCGGCGGGGACGGCGAAGACGGCGGTCACTGCGGTGGCCGCGCCGCCCATCACGGGCGCGGCTGCCGCGAATCCACCGACGGCCACGACGGCCGAGGTGGAGGTGGTCGCGGCCCAGCCGTTGACCGCGCCGCGGGCCCGGCGGACCGTCCGCAGGTGCACCGCCTTCGGGTCCTTCCGGCGAGCCTGTTTGTCGCGGGCCTCGTCGGCGGCGCGGGCCGCGGCCTCCATCGCGGTGGAGGCGGCGTTGATCGCCGAGGTGGCCATCCGACCGGCGGAGGCCGCCACCGCGGTGAAGTCGGTGCGGGGGCGGCCTCGCTGGTCGGTCACGGTTTCCTCGTCGGTGGTGGAACTACTGGCCCGGGTTCGGAGCCTGCTGCGGCGCCTGCGGGGCGGGGGCTGCCTGCGGGGTCGCGGGCGCGCCCTGGATCTGCCCGTCTGCCTTCATCGAGGCACGGATCTGCTCGAGCCGCGAGTGGCCGGCCATCTGGACGGTGGCCTGCTGCACCTCGGCCATTCGGCCCTGCACCGAGTTCTGAGCGAGCTCGGTGGAGCCGAGCGCGTTCGCGTAACGGCGCTCGATCTTCTCGCGCACCTCGTCGAGGTTGGGCGTGTTGCCCGGCGCCGAGAGCTGCCCCATCTGGTTCAGCGAAGCGGAGACCTGCTCCTGCATCTTCGCCTGCTCGAGCTGGCTGAGCAGCTTGGTGCGCTCGGCGAGCTTCTGCTGCAGCTGCATGGCGTTCTGCTCGACCGCGCGCTTGGCCTGGCCGGCCGCCTGCAGCGATTGATCGTGCAGACCCTTGAGGTCCTCGACACTCTGCTCGGCGGTCACCAGCTGTGCGGCGAAGGCCTCTGCGGCGTTGGTGTAGTCGGTGGCCTTGGCAGCGTCACCCGCGGCAGCCGCCTGATCGGCGAGCTGCACCGCCTGGCGGGTGTTCGCCGACAGCTTCTCGACCTCGGCGAGCTGGCGGTTGAGCTTCATCTCCAACTGACGCTGATTGCCGATGACGGCGGCGGCCTGCTGCGAGAGCGCCTGGTGCTGGCGCTGCGCATCCTCGATCGCCTGCTGGATCTGCACCTTGGGATCGGCGTTCTCGTCGATCTTCGAGTTGAACAGCGCCATCAGGTAGTTCCACCCCTTGACGAACGGGTTAGCCATCGTCTCTCCTACGCCTTGAAAGAAGTCCATCCGGAGTGTCGGTCCGGAGATCCGGCGAAAGCCGGACACGTGGTTACCAATCTATCGGGAATCGTCCCCTTCGCGCCGCCCTGATCCGCGGGTTCAGGGAAATCCCCGAACCCGCGGCGGCGCGGGAAGCGGTCAGGCCGCGGTGAGGGCGGGCGCCTTGATCACCATCGTCGGGATCGGACGCATCGACACGCTGGCCTGGGCCACGACTTCGGCCACGTCGACCGACAACGCGCCGCAGATGGCGGCCAACAGCTCACTGGACGCCTCCTTCTGGCCGCGTTCGACCTCCGACAGGTAGCCGAGGCTCACTTGCGCGGCCGAGGACACGTCCCGCAGCGTGCGACTCTGCCGCACCCGCGTCTTGCGCAGGTTCTCGCCGATCGCCTCGCGAAGTAGTAGGGCCATGCTCACCTCCTCTTGGTCTCTCGTTCACTCAACGCGGTGGTGCTCGATTTGGTTCCCGCCGCCGCGGAGCCGCAGCCCCAACTCCCGGATCGCGGTCCCGACGGTGGCGCGGCGCACACCGGCCCGGTCACCGTCGAACCGGTGGGTGGTGACGCTGGTCCCGTCCGGTCCACTGACCCCGATGTGCACGGTGCCGACCGGCACACCGTCCTGATCGGCGGGTCCGGCGACTCCGGTCAGGCCCACGCCCCAGTCCGCGGCGCAGCGGCGACGAGCGCCGTCGGCGAGCGCACGCGCGGTGTTCGGATGCACCGGCCCGTCGCGGGACAGTTCGGCCTCGGGAACGCCGGCGAGGGACGCCTTGAGGTCGGTGGCGTACACGATCAGACCGCCGCGCAGCACCGCGCTCGCCCCGGGGACCTCGGCGACGGTGGCGGCGAACAGGCCCGCGGTCAGCGATTCGGCGGACGCCAGCGTCTGCCGGCGCTCGGTGAGCTCCCGGACCAGATCTGCTGCGTCACCGGCGGGCACGCCACCAGCCGTAGAGGTAGTCGATACCGGTCCACACCGTCACGATCACCGCGGCACCCATGACGATCGCGCTGGGCAGGTCCATCCAGCCCGGCAGCGGCATCAGGTACAGGCCGATGGCGAGGGTCTGCAGCAGGGTCTTGATCTTGCCGCCGCGGCTGGCCGGGATGACACCGTCGCGGATCACCACGAACCGGAACGCGGTGATCCCCAGTTCACGGAACAGGACCACCGCGGTGACCCACCAGGACAACTCCCCCAGCACCGACAGCCCGATGAGCGCGGCACCGGTGAGAGCCTTGTCGGCGATCGGGTCCATGAGTTTGCCGAACTCGGTGACCAGACCGTAGCGGCGGGCGATCTGGCCGTCGATCCGGTCGGTGATCATGGCGATCGCGAAGACCGCGAACGCGATCCAGCGCCAACCGGTGTCGTGCCCGCCCGCGGCGAACAGGGCGAACAGGAAGACCGGGACCAGCACGATCCGGACCACCGTCAGCGCATTGGCGACGTTGAAGTTGGAGACACGTGTGCCCGTGGGTACCGCGCCGTCCGTTGCGTTCACGACGCTCAGCCTATCGGTAGCCTGATCGGGAGGCCGTGCGCGCTACTGTTTGGCGGTGAACACCGATCACGACGACGTGCTGCGTCCCGCCCGGACCTCTGACGTCCCGGCGATCAAGCGCCTGATCGACGTGTACGCCGGCAAGATCCTGCTGGAGAAGAACCTGGTCACCCTGTACGAGTCGGTGCAGGAGTTCTGGGTGTACGAGATGGCCGGCGAGATCGTCGGCTGCGGCGCCCTGCACGTCCTGTGGGCCGATCTCGGGGAGATCCGCACCCTGGCGGTGGACCCGGTGGCCAAGGGACGAGGCATCGGGCACAAGGTGGTGGCCCGGCTGCTCGACGAGGCCCGTGCCCTGGAACTGCAGCGGGTGTTCGTACTGACCTTCGAGACCGAGTTCTTCAGCCGGCACGGATTCACCGAGATCGACGGAACACCGGTCAGCGCCGAGGTGTACCACGAGCTGTGCCGCAGTTACGACGAGGGCGTGGCGGAGTTCCTCGACCTGAGTTACGTCAAGCCGAACACCCTTGGAAACACCCGGATGCTGGTGACGCTTCGATAGGCGAGCAGCCGGCCACGTGTTTCACTGCTCCTGTGGACCTGGCGGACGAGCTGCGAGCGGCGGGGTGCGTCTTCGCCGAGCAGGAGGCGCGGCTGCTCACCGAGGCCGCCTCCGGGGCGCGGCTGCGCGCGCTGGTGCGGCGGCGGTGCGCCGGTGAGCCGCTCGAGCACCTGCTCGGCTGGGTGGAGTTCCGCAGTCGACGGTTGCAGGTGGGTCCGGGTGTGTTCGTGCCCCGGCGCCGCACCGAACTGCTGTCCGAACTCGCCGACGGTGCGGACCTGTTGGTGGAACTGTGCTGCGGCGTCGCTCCGGTGGCCGCGACCGCCGTCGCAGCGCGCAGTGTCGCCACTGATGTCGATCCGCTGGCCGCCCGATACGCCGCGCTGAACGCCCCCCACTCGACGGTGCTGATCGGCGACCTGTACCTGCCGCTGTCGGACGCGATGCGCGGCACCGTCGACGTGATCGCGGTGAACGCACCGTACGTTCCCAGCAGCGCCGTCTCCGCGATGCCGCCGGAGGCCCGTGAGCACGAACCCCGCCGGGCGCTCGACGGCGGCCCGGACGGCCTGGACCTGCACCGCAGGATCGCCGCCGGGGCCCCGACCTGGCTCCGGCCCGGCGGACGGGTGTTGATCGAGACCAGCACCGGGCAGGCGGCGGCGACGGTCGCCGTTCTCCGGTCCGCGGGCCTGATGACCGACGTCGAAGTCGATGCGGCGCGGTGCGCCACGGTCGCAGCCGGGATCATGATGCCGCGCCCCGTCGATCGCTGAGCACGTCCACCACGGCGCCGACCGTTCCCATCGGGTCGTGCACCACGTCGTGCCAGGAGAAGGTGAGCACGGTCAGACCGGCCCTCGCGAAGGCGTTGCGCTTGTCGTGATCTCGCTGGAAACGGACGGCGTCCCGATGGAAGGCCCACCCGTCCACCTCCACCACCAGGCGTTCCTCCGGCCACGCGAAGTCTGCGCGGTACCGTCCGATCACCAGCTGGGCCACCCAGCCGGTGATGCCCTCTGCCCGCATCAGCGCCGCGAACTCGCGTTCGGCCTCGGACTCGGTATCCGACTCGACCACGTCCACGATCCGCCGGGCCCGCGCCATCCCGCTACGGCCCGCGTTCCGGTCCAGTGCGGCACGCAGCGCCGAGGGCACCACCTCACCGGTCTGCAGGGCCCGGTCGAGCAGGGCCGTGACGTCCGGGAAGGCGCCGGCGGCGTCGAGCAGGGTCAGGGGCCGCTTGGTCACGCGGACCCCGTGCACCGTCTCGACGTCGGCGGCGAGGAGGTCGCGCCGGTGCACGCCCAGCGGTGCGATGAACCTCGGGCCGGTGCGCCGGTTGCGGGGAACCGTCACCGTCCAGCGAGCGGGTGGACCATCGATTAGACCGTGCCACCACAGGGCGGAGGCACCATCGGCGATACCGCCGGTGACCAGTACCGACGCCCGGAGTCGGGCCGCGTCGGAGAATTCGTGCTCGGCGGAGAGGTACACGCCGCGACCCACCGTGCGCCACTGCCCGCGGGCGATCCGATGGTCGATCGCCTTGGCCGACAAGCCGCTCTCGCGTGCCTGGCCGCGACTGATCACGCCGTCCTGCGCCGCGAGGATGCCGCGGATCTGCGATTCCCCCATATCCATTGGACGCATCGGATCGCGGTGCGGTTCCACGCCGGCGATCGTGTGCCGCCGACCCCACTACAGGGCGGTCAACAGCACACGATCACGCTGGTCACGACGTGCTGATCGGCTTCTTCGGGTCGTCGGTGTTGGACTTGACCAGGGAGGCGATGGTCGTGATCGCCAGCACGCCGAGAATCACCGACAGCGACAGGCCGGTGGAGATCTCCGGAACCGGCAGGCCCTCACCACCGTTGATGAACGGCAGCGTGTTCTCGTGCAGGGCGTGCAGGACCAGCTTCACGCCGATGAACCCGAGCACGATGGACAGGCCGTAAGACAGGTACACCAGCCGGTCGAGCAGGCCGCCGATCAGGAAGTACAGCTGTCGCAGACCCATCAGGGCGAAGGCGTTGGCCATGAACACCAGGTACGGCTCCTGCGTGAGGCCGTAGATCGCCGGGATCGAGTCGAGCGCGAACAGTACGTCGGTGAAGCCGATGACCACCAGTGCCAGCAGGAGCGGAGTGGCGAAACGCTTGCCGTCGATCCGGGTGACCAGCTTGTCGCCGTCGTACTCCTCGGTGGTGGGAACGATTCGCTTGAACACCGAGGCGATGCGGCTCTCGCGCTTCTCCTCGTCCTCGACCGGACCCTCGACCGCCTCCTTGACCAGCTTGATCGCGGTGTACAGCAGGAAGGCACCGAAGATGTAGAACACCCAGGAGTAGGTGTTGATCGCGGCGGCACCGACGGCGATGAAGGCACCGCGCATCACCAGGGCCATGACGATGCCGATCAGCAGGACCTTCTGCTGGTAGTTCCTGGGTACGGCGAACTTCGCCATGATGATGATGAACACGAACAGGTTGTCCACCGAGAGCGCCTTCTCGGTGACGAAGCCGGCGAAGAACTCACCGCCGTACTTGGAACCGGACACCGCCCATACGCCGACGCCGAACACGGCGGCGAGACTGATGTAGACGGCACTCCAGAAGCCGGACTCCTTGAGTGAGGGTTCATGTGGTGTGCGGACGTGACTGAAGAAGTCGAAGACGAACAGTCCGAGGACCACCAGGATCGAGATGATCCACACGAGCGCGGTCACCTGCATTTGCATACACCTCCGGTACAGATCCGGAGGTCTCTCCCAACCTGCCGAGCAGGTTCAGCGCGCCCGGGTGAATATCGATCCACCGTGTTGACGTTCGCGCTGCGAGCGGGATACTCCCCTCACCGATGCGTCGACGACCCTATCAGAACTCGGGCTCGGCGTCTTCCGGTTCCGCCGGTGCATCGCCGCCGCGCAGCACCAGCAGCAGCCCCGGAAGCTCGTCCGGGGTGACCAGCACCTCGCGGGCCTTGGACCCCTCGGAGGGCCCGACGATGTCGCGGGTCTCCATCAGGTCCATCAGGCGGCCAGCCTTGGCGAATCCCACGCGCAGCTTGCGCTGCAGCATGGAGGTCGAACCGAACTGCGACGACACCACCAGTTCCACGGCCTGCAGGAAGACGTCGAGATCGTCGCCGATGTCCGGGTCGACGTCCTTCTTCTCCACCTTCTGCACGGTGACGCCGTCGGTGTAGTCGGGTTCGGCCTGGGTGCGGACGAAGTCCACCACCGAGGCGATCTCCTCATCGGTGATGAAGGCACCCTGCATACGGGTGGTCTTACCGCCCATCGGCAGGAACAGGGCATCGCCCATACCGATCAGCTTCTCGGCGCCGGGCTGGTCCAGGATCACCCGCGAGTCGGTCAGGGACGAGGTGGCGAAGGCCAGTCGTGAGGGCACGTTGGTCTTGATCAGGCCGGTGACCACGTCCACCGACGGGCGCTGAGTGGCGAGCACGAGGTGGATGCCGGCGGCGCGGGCCTTCTGCGTGATCCGCACGATGGCCTCCTCGACGTCGCGCGGGGCCGTCATCATCAGGTCGGCGAGCTCGTCGACGATGGCGACGATGTACGGGTACGGCCGGTAGACGCGCTCGCTGCCGAGCGGCGTGGCGATCTCCCCGGAGCGCACCTTGCGGTTGAAGTCGTCGATGTGCCGGACCCGGGAGGCCTGCATGTCCTTGTACCGCTGCTCCATCTCCTCCACCAGCCAGGCCAGCGCGGCGGCGGCCTTCTTGGGGTCGGTGATGATCGGTGTGATCAGGTGCGGGATGCCCTCGTAGGGGGTCAGTTCGACCATCTTCGGGTCGATCAGGATCATCCGCACCTCGTCGGGCGTGGCCCGGGCGAGCAGCGAGACCAGCATCGAGTTCACGAAGCTGGACTTACCGGAGCCGGTGGATCCGGCCACCAGCAGGTGCGGCATCTTGGCGAGGTTGGCGTTGACCATCTCACCCTCGATGTCCTTGCCGAGCCCGATCACCAGCGGGTGAGTGTCCTTGCGGGTGTTGTCCGAGGCCAGCACGTCGGCCAGGCGGACCATCTCGCGGTCAGTGTTCGGGACCTCGATACCCACCGCGGACTTGCCGGGGATCGGGGCCAACAGGCGCACGTTGTCGGTGGCCACCGCGTACGAGATGTTGCGGTGTAGGGCCGTGACCTTCTCCACCTTCACACCCGGTCCGAGCTCGAGCTCGTAGCGGGTCACCGTCGGGCCGCGGGTGTAGCCGGTGACCGCAGCGTCGATCTTGAACTGCTCCATCACACCGGTGATCGCATCGATCATGGCATCGTTGGCGCTGGTCCCGGCCTTGGCGGGCTCGCCCTCGATGAGCAGGTCGGCGGGCGGCAGGACGTAGTCGTCGCTGTCGATGGTCCGCGCGACGGTGAACTCCTCGGACTTCGGCGCGGGCGGCGGGGTGTGATCGGTGACCGGCGCGGAGCGACGACGCGGCGGGGTGGACGCCGGGGTGGGCGCCACCTCGACGGTGGGCTCCTCGTCGGGCTCGGGCGCCGCCGCGATCGGCTCGGTCACCTGGTCCGACGGTGACTCGCCGGGCTCATCGAGCTCGGCGGCCGGGCGGCGGCGCGAGCGCTTGGGCGGCTCCGGATCGGCCGGGTAGTTGTCGTAGGGATCACCGTAGGGCGAGGCCGCAGCGGACGATTCGGGCCGGCCGGCGTCGAACGCGGCGAACGGCGAGTCGAGATCGTCGTCGTCCTCGGGTTCGGCGGTGCCGTACTGCTCGCGCATGTCGACGCCGAAGTAGAACTTGAGACGGTCCACGATCTCGCGCACCGTCATCCCGCTGACCAGCAGGACACCGAACAATGCGACCAGCACCAGCAGCGGCACCGAGATCCAGGGGGTGAAGCCGTCGGTGAGCGGGCCGCCGACCACGTAGCCCAGGTAGCCGCCGGACGCGGACCGACCGTCGAAGTCCCGGGGGCCGCCGGCACCGATGTGCAGCAGTCCCAGGAAGGGCAGCACGATGAGCGCGGTGCCCACGCGGTGGCGTACGCGAGCGGCGGGGTTGTCGGGGCGGCGCATCATGACCACGCCCAGAGCGATCGCCAGCGGCGGCACCAGGACGGAGAACCAGCCGAGGACGGCACGCACCGCGCTGGAGAAGAACGAGCCGACGGGGCCGCCGGCGTCGAAGTAGAGCGCGGCGCCGAGCACGATCGCGACGGCGAACAGCGTCAGGGCCAGTCCGTCACGGGAGTGGGTGGGACCGGCGGGTGCGGTATCGGCGCCGAGAGCCTCGGTCTGCTCGGGGCGGTCGCCGCTGCGCACCGCTCCCCCGACACCCCGGGCCAGCAGTCGCCAGCCGGCACCCAGACCGAATCCACCGGATCTGCTGGTCGCGGCGGTCTTGAGGCTGTTCTTCGCGGACGCCTTAGCCGGATTCTTGGCAGTGGACCGCTTGGCCGTCGACGTGGTCGCCGGAGCGTGCTTGCCGCGATTGCGCGGCGCGGCGCGGCCGCTGCTCGTGGGGCTGGCCGCGCGACTGCGACCGCCGCCGGAACGCGGGTTCGCGGCGCCGCGCGCGCGGCTGGTGGTCTTCGATGCCATAGGGGCAGTCTATCCGCACAAGCCCCATCTGTATCAAGTGCCACACGAGTAACAGAAGTGTCGGGCGATGGCCGGTTACAGCGAGCGGACCAGCGAGCCGAGCAGGTCGATGTCGGCGTCGGCGCCTTCGAAGGTGACCAGCGCCTCATCCCGGCCGTGGGCCCACATCGCGACCTCGCCGATCGCGCCGATCACGGACACCGACGGTCCGCGCCCGACGGACACCAGCGTCCCCTTCTCGGTGGTGAGACTGATCCGCAGCGGTGCGTGACGCATCGTCAGGTGCGCGATCCGGGACACCACCGGCCTCAGCCCGCGCGCCACAGCCGGGTCCAGCGTCCGGGGCATCCACCCGGCCCGGGCCCGCCGGATGTCCTCGGTGTGCACGAAGTACTCGCCCAGATTCACTGTGGCGTCGATCAACCGGAAGGGCGAGAGGCGGGGCGGCCCTGCGGCGACGGCGTCGATGAGCTCATCGACCGGGCGGGCGGCGATCCGGGTCTGCACCCGCTCGGTGTATCCGGACAGTGCGCCCACGACGATGCCGGGGAGGGCATCGGGGCGACCCTCACGGAGCACCAGGTGGGCGAGCAGTTCGCGGACGGTCCAGTCCCCGCAGAGGGTGGGTGCATCCGGTCCGGCGGCGCGCGCCGCTTCGACCAGAGCGGCGCGTTCGATCCGAGCAGGCTTCACGCCCGCCACCCTAGTCATCGTGGCGAGTGAGTGCTGTCCCACAACCGTGGTCATCTTCATTGAAGTCAACTCGGTCTGTCGTATACTCCGCACATGACCGCGATCACTGCTTCGAGTCCCCGCCGGGCGCGTATCGCCTCGGCCGCCGCCCTCTTCACCGCCATCGCAGCGGGTACGACTCTGGCCGCTCCGGTCGCCTCGGCCGCACCGGTCCGCAACGATCTGGTGTTGACCGCCCAGCAGTTCCCCGCTGGTTCGACCGATTACCGCCTGCTTCCGGACGCGAAGGCGGGGAAGGTCGGCGTCACCGATGACGCGAGCCCGCAGTGCCGCGGCGCCAGCGACCGTCTCAACGCAGCGCTCGCGGGCAGCAAGGGCGCGACCGCGGTGGCCCGCAACGGCTACTCCGCGATGGCCTCGGCGGTGCTCTCCCCGCCGATCACCGGCGCCTGGCGCGACACCGTCGCCCAGTGCGGCCAGACCGAGGGCCGCCCCCCGGTGCCGGGTGACCTCGCCCGCTACAACCCCGTCGTGATCACCAATCACAAGGACGGGCGCCTCGAATCGGTCGAGGGTTTCGCCGATGTCAACGGCTTCACGGTGGACGTGTACGTCGCCGGCCTGAGCGCCACCCCCGCCAACACCGATCGGTTCTGGCAGGTGTTCCGCGCACAGGTGCAGAAGGTCCAGGCAGGTCGCTGATGCGCGCCCGGGTCGCCCTCTCGGCCACGACGGTGGCGGTCGCCGCCACCGTCGGGCTGCCGGCGGTCGCGCAGGCCGCCCCGGTCGACCCGGTCCGCGCGGTGCTCGCCGCACACGAACTGCCGATGGGCAGCAAGGACTACATGGTCGCCGCGCCGGTCACGTTGCCGCCCGCCGCACCCGCACCCGCCGGTGACTCCCCCTGCGATCGGGCGACCCACGCGGTGGACCGGGCCGCTGCCGGAGCGCGCGCCGTGGAGGCCGAAGCATGGCGCGGCGACACCCACTTCTATTCGTCGGTGGTGACCAGGCCGATCACCACGAGTTACAAGGCCCGTGAGAACGTGTGCGGCGAGCGGTCGGTCGTACTCACGCCGCCGGCGGATCTCGCTCGATTCCCGGTCTCGATCCGCCGGGTCGGTACGCAGCGGTACGAAGGTCTCGCCGACGTCCGCGGTGCCACCGTCTCGGTGATCGCCTCGTCCCCGGAGGCCAAACCGCTGAGCACCGAGACCTTCTGGGAAGTGTTCCGCGCGCAGATCAGCAAGGTCGAACGCCAGCCCTGATCCCGCCGGACCCACAGCTTCGGCGTTCTGCGGCGAACGGGTTCGATCCGCCGCAGAACGCTTCTGGAGCCGGTGCTACTCCCCCACCACGATCACCGTCGGGACGATCATCGGGCGGCGGCGGT
This sequence comes from Tsukamurella serpentis, assembly GCF_054780975.1. Classification (NCBI taxonomy): domain Bacteria; kingdom Bacillati; phylum Actinomycetota; class Actinomycetes; order Mycobacteriales; family Tsukamurellaceae; genus Tsukamurella; species Tsukamurella serpentis. The sequence goes on along the minus strand of NZ_BAAGVH010000001.1, from coordinate 140,316 downwards.
AGGCCTTGTCCACCCAGCGTCCGACGGCCCGCCGCACACCCTGCGCGATGCGGTGCGCATCCTTGACTCCCTCGGCGGTGAGCTGGGCGAGCGTCTCCTCGACCAGTTGCTCGGCCTCCTTGAGTGCGGTCGGGTCGTCGGAGAATCCGCGGCCACTGACCTCGGGCGTGCTGACCGCGTTTCCCTCCTTGTCGATGGCGACACTGATCGCGATGAAACCGCCCTCGCCGAGCACCAGGCGGTCCGACAGCGTCGACTCGCCGACATCGCCCACCGAGGTGCCGTCGACGTACACGTGTCCGACGGGGACCTGCCCCACGATCTTGGCGACGCCGTCGAGCAGGTCCACGACCACGCCGTCCTCGGCGAGCATGATCCGGTCCTTGGGCACACCGGTCGCCTCGGCCAGCGCCGCGTTCGCCCGCAGGTGCCGCCACTCACCGTGCACCGGCATGGCATTGCGCGGCCGCACGGCGTTGTACAGGTACAGCAGCTCACCGGCGCTGGCGTGCCCGGAGACGTGCACCTTCGCACTCTGCTGGGTGATGACCTTCGCACCGAGCTTGGACAGGCCGTTGACCACCGCGAACACCGAGTTCTCGTTTCCCGGGATCAGCGAGCTGGCCAGCACCACCAGATCGTCCGGGGAAATGGTGATGTTGCGGTGCTCGCCGCGCGCCATCCGTGACAGCGCCGCCAGCGGCTCACCCTGCGAGCCGGTGGAGATGAGCACCACCCGGTTGTCCGGCAGCGACGCGGCGGTGTCGAGATCGATCTCGACCCCCTCGGGCAGGTGCATGTAGCCCAGGTCCTGGGCGAGCGCCATGTTGCGGACCATCGACCGGCCGACGAACGCGATCCGGCGGTTGTGGGCGACGGCGACCTCGGCGATCTGCTGGATCCGGTGCACGTGCGAGGCGAAGGAGGCCACGATCACGCGGCCCTTGGCCTGGCCGATCACGTTGTCGAGGACCGGGCCGATCTCCCGCTCGGGAGTCACGAAGCCGGGGACCTCGGCGTTGGTGGAATCGACCAGGAACAGGTCGACCCCGGCGTCGCCGAGCCGGGAGAAACCGGCGAGATCGGTGAGCCGGCCGTCGAGCGGGAGCTGGTCGAGTTTGATGTCACCGGTGTGCAGAACCACCTGTCCACCGGCGTGGATCGCGACCGCGATCGCATCGGGGATCGAGTGGTTGACCGCGAAGTACTCACACTCGAACGGACCGTGCTGGGTGGATTCGCCCTCCCGGACCTCCACCAGTTTGGGACGCAGCCGATGCTCGTCGCACTTGGCCTTGATCAGGGCGAGTGTGAACTTCGCTCCGATCACCGGGATGTCGGGCCGCAGGCGCAGGAGGAACGGCACCGCGCCGATGTGGTCCTCGTGACCGTGGGTCAGCACGATCGCCACGACGTCCTTGATCCGGTCCTCGATGTAGCGGAAGTCGGGGAGGATCAGGTCGACGCCGGGCTGCTGATCCTCCGGGAAGAGGACGCCGCAGTCCACGATGAGCAGCTTGCCCTGGTACTCGAAGACGGTCATGTTGCGACCGATCTCCTTGATGCCGCCGAGCGCGACGATCCGCATGGCGCCCTTGGGCAGCTTCGGCGGGGCGCCGAGCCGTTCGACGGCCGCTGCGGCGGCGGGCTTGCCGTTCCCGCGCCGGCCACCCCCGCGACGTCCGCCGCCACCCTTGGAAGCGCCCTTCTGCTGGGGTTGCCCCTTCGCCTCACCGGCCTTGGGATCACCGGTCTTCACCTCGGCGGGCCTGGACGCGGCGGGCCTGGATTCGGCGCCGCCGGCCGGAGCGCTCGACGACGGCGGTGCCGCGGGGCGATCCTCCACCACGATCCGCGCGGCCGAGGTGGAGATCACCGGCTTCGGCGGTGCCGGGGGCCCGGCCTGCCGGGTGGCCTTACGACTGCGTCTGGTTCCGCCGCTCGAGCCGTCCGTCATGAAAGCACCCCCGCTTGGGTCAGTAGCGCTGCGAGCCGGTCGCGCTGTTCACCGGTGGGCGGCACCTGCGGCAACCGCGGTACGCCCATATCAAGCCCCTGCAGGGCCAGTGCCGCCTTCGAGAACGTGACTCCGCCGAGGCCGGCCATGGCCTCGTACACGGGCGCGAGCGCGGCGTTGATGTCTGTGGCGCGGGCGACGTCACCCGCGAAATGGGCGTCGCGCAGAGCACGCAGTTGCGGCGCGACGACGTGTCCGATCACCGAGACGAAGCCCACCGCACCGACCGAGAGCCACGGCAGGTTCAACGGGTCGTCGCCGGAGAGGTACTGCAGACCGGTCTCGGCGATCATCCGGGCACCGGCGCACAGGTCACCCTTGGCGTCCTTGACGCCCACGATGTTCTTGTGCTCGGCGAGCACGCGCAGCGTCTCGCTGGCGATCGGCACCACCGAACGCGGCGGGATGTCGTAGAGCAGCACGGGCAGGTCGGTGGCGTCGGCCACTGTCGTGAAGTGGGCCAGGAGCCCCGCCTGCGGCGGCCGCGAGTAGTACGGGGTCACCACGAGCAGCCCGTGGGCGCCGGCCTCGGCGGCGTCACGTGCGAAGACGGCGGATTCGTCGGTGTCGTAGGTACCGACGCCCGCGGTGATCTTCACGCGGTCGCCCACGGCCTCCAGGATGGCCTTGAGGAACTGCACTTTCTCCCAGGGCTGCGTGGTCGGCGACTCACCGGTGGTACCGGCGACCACGAGCCCGTCGACACCCTGATCGGCGAGGTGCGTTGCGAGCTTCTGACCGGCTTCGAGGTCGAGTGTTCCGTCGGCCTTGAACGGAGTGACCATCGCGACGGATATGGACCCGAACGGCGTGGTGGGAGGAGTCGCACTCATAAGTGCTAAGGCTACCCACCCGGTCGGCGTTCATTCCTATTGGCCAACACTTCCGCGGCGCGTGCCGCCTGCTACGAGTCCCGTCGGTAGGTCAGGTGCCGGTACCGCAGGCCCGACGATGACTGCAGCCAGTCCGATTCCCCGGTCTCCGGGGTGAGGGTGAACGCGGCCGGGATCTCGGGCGCACGGGTGTCGCCGTCGATCTCGGCGTCCACCTCGGTCACGGCTATCACGTCGGCCGAGGCCAGCGCGGCGGCGTAGACCTGTCCGCCGCCGATCACCCAGACATCGCCGTCGGGGATCCGAAGATCGTGCTGGACGACGACGCCCTCGGCCGGCTGCGGCCGCCAGCCCCGGTCCCGGGTGACGACGATGTTGGTGCGCCCGGGCAACGGACGGAACCGCGGGGGCAGCGAGTCCCAGGTACGCCGGCCCATCAGTACCGTGGCGCCGACGGTGGTGTCGCGGAAGAACCTCAGGTCCTCGGGGATGTGCCAGGGAATGGTGCCGTCCGCGCCGATCACGCCGTTGCGGGCCTGCGCCCAGATCAGCCCGATCATCTAGACCGCCACCGGCGCCTTGATCGCGGGATGGTGCTGGTAGTCGTGCACGGTGATGTCGGCGTACTCGTAGTCGAAGATCGACGGTCGCGCGGCGAGTTCGAGCCGCGGGTACGGGTACGGCTCCCGGCGCAGTTGTTCGGTGACCTGCTCGACGTGGTTGTCGTAGATGTGGCAGTCGCCGCCGGTCCACACGAACTCCCCCGGCTGCAGCCCCACCTGCGCGGCGACCATATGGGTGAGCAGTGCGTAACTGGCGATGTTGAACGGCACTCCGAGGAACAGGTCGGCACTGCGCTGGTAGAGCTGGCAGCTGAGCCTGCCGTCGGCGGCGTAGAACTGGAAGAAGGCGTGGCACGGCGGTAGCGCCATGTTCTCGATCTCCCCGACGTTCCACGCCGAGACGATGTTGCGGCGGCTCGACGGATCGGTCTTGAGCAGGTCCACCGCGCGGCTGATCTGATCGATGTGTTCGCCGTTCGGGGTGGGCCAGCTGCGCCACTGCACGCCGTAGACGGGGCCGAGCTCACCATCGCCGTCGGCCCACTCGTCCCAGATGGTGACTCCGTTGTCCTGCAGCCACCGGACGTTGGAATCGCCGCGCAGGAACCACAGCAGCTCGTAGGCGATGGACTTCAGGTGCACCCGCTTGGTGGTGATCAACGGGAAGCCCTGCGCCAGGTCGTAGCGCAACTGGCGCCCGAACACGCTGCGCGTGCCCGTTCCGGTGCGGTCCGGGCGGTGGGCGCCGTTGTCCATCACGTCACGGAGCAGGTCTTCGTAGGGCGTCGGGATCACCCCTCGATCCTACGACGGGGCGAATCGCAGCGGATCGAACATTCCGATCGGGTGTCGGGTGGCCCCCTCCAGGGCGAGATCGCTGAGGATCTCACCCACCACGGGGGTGAACTTGAAACCGTGCCCGGAGAAGCCGCAGGCCACGAACACGTTCGGGGCCTGCGGATGTGCTCCGATCACGAAGTGCTGATCGGGTGTGGTGGTGTACATGCAGGTCTTCGCGGCGAGCCGGGGTCCGGGCACGGGCGGTTACCGCGAGCATGACTTCGTGGTGATCACCGAGGACGGTGCGCGCAACATCACCGGATTCCCGTACGGGCCGGAGCACTGACGCCGGAGACACCGGCGGCCCGAGTGCCGAGTCCCCAGTGCCGAGTGCCTCACCGAGCCCGGCGCGGCTACTCCGGCATCAACCGGGCCGCCACCGTCGCTCCGAGGTTCCAGCACGCCTCCAGATCGGCCTTCGTGGGCTTGCCGGAGACGACCACATCGGCTGTGGCCCGGTCCCAGCCGAGCCCGGAGGTGATCGACCCGGCCGCGCGCCGGGCTCCCTCGGTTCCCTCGTTCCCGTGGACGTAGAAGCCCCACGGCCGCCCCTGTGTGGAGTCGAGGCACGGGTAGTAGATGGTGTCCAGCGCGTGTTTGAGCGCCCCGCTGAGATATCCGAGGTTCGCCGGGGTGCCGAGGATGTAGCCGTCGGCCGCCAGCGCATCGGCGGGCGAGAGGGTCAGGGCGGCGCGGCGCACCAGCGTCACCCCCTCGATCTGCGGGTCACTCGCCCCTGCCACCACGGCCTCGAACATCTCCTGGCAGTGCGGAGATGGCGTGTGGTGGATCAGCAGCAGCGTTCTCACCGCGCGGCCTTCTCCATCGACACCGCGCGGGTCATCCAGTCCCGGGCACGGGAGCGATCGCCGGCGTAGTCGTAGGCACGGGCCAGCCGGTAGGCGCTGACCCACGAACCGGGGTCCGCCTCGTACTCGGCCTTGACCTGCGCGAAGAGCTCGTCAGCGGCGTCGCGCCGCACCCGGCCGGAGGGCATCGTCGGCAGATCGGAGACGTCCAGGTCGCGTCCGAGCGCCTTCGCCGCCGCGGCGAGCCGCTGGTGCGCGTACCCGTTGCGCAGCACCGACCACAGCACCCACAGGCCCACCACACCGACCAGGACCATGCCGAAGGCCAGCCCCAGATTCGTTCCGCCGCCGCGCCGCGCGATCATCGAGGCCCACACCGCGATCAGGCCGATGTACACCAGCATCGCCACCGCGAGGAACCCGATCACCAGCAACTGGCCCAGGTTCGACTTCGACGATGCCTCCCGTCGCGACACGGGTGCGCTCACAGATCCATCAGCGGTTCGATACCCACCGTCAGGCCCGGACGTGCGGAGATCCCGCGCACGCCCAGCAGGACGCCGGGTACGAAGGAGCTGCGGTCGAGCGAGTCGTGCCGGATGGTCAGGGTCTCGCCCTGAGTGCCCATGATGACCTCCTGGTGGGCGACCAGACCGGCCACGCGCACCGAGTGCACGCGGACACCGTCGACCCGGGCACCGCGGGCCCGATCGAACTCGGCGGAGGTGGCGTCGGGCATCGGGCCCCGCCCGGCCTCCTCACGCGCCTCGGCGATCAGCTCCGCAGTGCGGCTCGCCGTTCCCGACGGGGCGTCCGCCTTGTGCGGATGGTGCAGTTCGATGACCTCGACCGAGTCGAAGAAGCGGGCGGCCTGGGCGGCGAACCTCATGCACAGCACCGCTCCGATCGCGAAGTTCGGCGCCACCAGGACGCCCACTTCGGGCTTGGCGGCGAGCCAGCCACGGAGCGTGTCCAGCCGGTCCTCGGTGAAGCCCGTGGTACCGACCACGGCGTGAATCCCGTTGTCGATCAAGAACTCGAGGTTGTCCATGACTGCGTCCGGATGGGTGAAGTCGATCACCACCTGCGTGCCGGAGTCGAGGAACGCGGTGAGCGTGTCCCCCGCGTCCACGGTGGCGCTCAGCGCCAGATCGTCGGCGGCGTCCACCGCATCCACCATCGCGCGGCCCACCTTGCCGCCGGATCCCAACACACCCACGTTCAGCATGGGCCCGACGATACCCTTCACGGGTGACCAGTCGACCGGACGTTCCCGACGAGTGGATCGATCGCATCACTGCCGTCCTCGACGCCTTCCCGGAGTGCGTCCGGGACCGCGCCTGGGTCGGTACCCGGTGGCGGGTGCGCGGTTCGACGGTGGCGCACGTCTTCGGTGGTGAGGACCAGCTGTTCCGGCTGATCCTCCGTGCCGAGCCGGGCGAGGTTCCGGCGTTCGAGAATCTCGGGCATCCGTACTTCCGTACCGATTGGGGCGCGAACACCGTGGGCATCGTCATCGACGCGGACACCGATTGGGACGAGGTGACCGAACTGCTCACCGACTCCTACTGCGTCCAAGCCCCTGAATCGCTCGCTGCGCTGGTCGAGCGTCCCGACCCCGACGGTTCCTAGCGTCGCCGACAGCCTGAGCGAAAACGTTCAGAGCGGAGCGGAGCCGCGCACGTGCTCGAACACCAGAGAGGTGTTGGTACCGGCCACCTCCTCGCGGCCACTGAGGTATTCGACCAGATGCCGTAGATCGTCGGTGTCGATCGCTGCCACGTGCAGCAGGTAGTCGTCGCCGCCGGCCAGGAAGTAGGCGTCGATCACCGGCGGCAGGTCGATCACCGATTCCACGAACTGCCGGATGCGGTGCCGCGCGGTCGAGCGCAGCGTCACGGCGATCATCGCCCGCAGTGGCCGACCGACCGCGGCCGGGTCGACGTCGGCGAAGAAGCCGCGGACCACCCCGGAGTCCACCAGTCGTTTGACTCTGGTGTGCACGGTCGACGGGGCCAGGCCCACCACGTGGGCGAGCGCGGCGTTCGAGACCCGGCCGTCCCGCTGGAGCACCAGCAACAGGCGCCGGTCCACGTCGTCGAGCAGCGGGCGACGATCCTTCGGAACAGGTAGCCGATAACCGGAAAGAACCGAATTTCCATCAGTCATCGATCGAGTATGCAGAATGTTCGTCCGTCCGATTGCTCGATCTCCGACTGTTCTCCACACTATGTGACATAGGCCATACCCAGCCAAGCACGCCCAAGGAGCACACGATGCGCGTCGGAGTCCCCACCGAGATCAAGAACAACGAGTACCGGGTGGCGATCACACCCGGCGGCACGGCCGAGCTGACCCGCCGCGGTCACCAGGTGCTGGTGCAGCGGGGCGCCGGACTCGGCTCGGCGATCCCCGACGACGACTTCGCCGCCGCCGGAGCGCGGATCGTCGACTCCGCCGACGACGTCTGGGCCGAGGCGGAGCTGCTGCTCAAGGTCAAGGAACCGATCGAACCGGAGTACGTGCGTATGCGCGCCGGGCAGACGATCTTCACCTATCTGCACCTGGCCGCCTCGCGGCCGTGCACCGATGCACTGCTCGCATCGAGGACCACGTCCATCGCCTACGAGACGGTGCAACTCCCCGACGGTTCGCTACCGCTGCTCGCGCCCATGTCCGAGGTCGCGGGACGGCTCGCGCCTCAGGTCGGCGGCTACCACTTGATGCGCTCGAAGGGTGGACGCGGTGTGCTGATGGGCGGGGTTCCCGGTACCGCGCCGGCGAAGGTCACCGTTATCGGCGGTGGAGTGTCCGGGATGAACGCCGCGCAGGTCGCCGCCGGTATGGGCGCCGAGGTCACCGTCTTCGACCTGGACGTGCGGAAGATGCGCGCCGTCGACGCGCAGTTCGGCGGCCGGGTGCACACCCGGTACTCCACCTCGCTGGCGCTGGAGGAGGCGGTCGCCGAATCCGATCTGGTGATCGGCGCGGTGCTCATCCCCGGCGCTGCGGCCCCGAAGCTGGTCTCCACCGAACTGGTGCACCGGATGCGCCGTGGAGCGGTCCTGGTGGACATCGCGATCGATCAGGGCGGCTGCTTCGCGGACTCGCGCCCGACCACCCACGACGATCCCACGTTCACCGTCGGCGAGACCGTCTTCTACTGCGTGGCGAACATGCCCGGCGCAGTGCCGCGCACCTCCACCTTCGCCCTGACCGGAGCCACCCTGCCGTTCGTACTGCGCTTGGCGGACAAGGGCTGGCGGACGGCGTGCTCCGACGATCCGGCTCTCGCGGCGGGCCTGTCCACCCACGACGGGCTCCTGCTCAACGCCGGCGTCGGCGCCGCGCTGGACCTCGCGGCGAAAGCACCCCAGGACGTCCTGGCCTGAGCGTCACCACTCCCCCTCGTCGAGGTACTGCGCGAGGTTGGCCATCCGCCGCTGCACCGCTGCCACCTCCCGCACGCACTGTTCGAGCAGTCCGCGGTCGAGCGTCGGAAGCCTGCGGATGGCCAGCACATCGCCGGGGATGCGTCCGTGCGCCATCTGCTCGACCTGATGCTCCATCCGGATCCGCTCCAGGATGGAGAAGACCTCGCGCAACACCTCCGCCAAATCATCGGGCAGCAGTGCGGAATCGGCTCCGGCGGCGAGCCGGTTACGGGTCTGCAGTTTGGTCGAACCGCGGCTGAGAGCCGCCCACCGCGCGATGTTGACCACCGGCACCAGGGCGTGCGCCTTGATGTCGAAAGTGCCGCCGCGCAGCGAGATCACGTCACGCATGGAGCGGATCCGCGCCTTCGCGGTGAGCGCTTCACGCAACATCAGAATGAACGACCGAGGATGCTCCGTCAGATGCTGGTACACCCCGGCCACCGGCTGCAGGGTCAGATCGCCCCAGACCGGGCGGCCGTCCACCAGCAGCGAGGCCATCATCATCGCGTTGTTCGACAGCGGTGCGTCAATCCACTCCCCGGCCGCGTACAGCCACTCGGATTCGGTGCGGCAGAACCTCGGCTGGGCGGCGATCGCACCGTTGGTGTCCGACGGGATCCCGCACTCCTCGAGCCGGGCGTGCACGGCGGCGGCCAGCGCGAGCGCCGCGCTGCGCCTGCTCTCGATCTCCGCGGCGCCGGCGCCTGGCATGTCGGTGAGGATGATCGCGCTGTCGACGTCCGAACTGGGAGCCACCTCGCGGCGCGAGACGCTACCGAGCGAGAGCCAGGTGAAATTCCCCTCGTGCAGTGCCGGGTGCACCGGCAGTTCGAGCTCGATGCAGCGCCGCACCATGGCCTCGATCGCCACGGCGGCGACACCGGAGACGTGCCGGACCGGTGCCGCCTGGCGCATCAGGACCGGGAAGATCTCGCGGATGGTCGCACCGATCTCCGGCAGTTCCTCCGCGTCGGCGCGTTCGATGCGCCGCTGCAGCGCGAAGGTCGACGTGGTGGGCACGGTCAGGAAATCGACGTCCTGCACCACCCCGGTGAGCGAGGCCCTGGCATCGAGCACCGCCATGTAGTGCAGCTTGCGGTCAAGCATCTCGATCAGCACATCACTGGACAACGCGGTCTCCGGGACCGCGTGCAGCGGCGCCGTCATCACTTCGCGTACCGGGTCCGAGACCGAGCGGCCCACCGAGATCACCCGGGCCCGCAGGTCGTGGTCGGTGACGATGCCCAGCGGCTCGCCCAGCTCGCTCTCCACCACCACGTACCCGGATTTCGCGGCGGTCATGGTGGTCGCGGCCTGCTGGATGGTGACGTCCGGCGCACAGGTCACCGGGGCCCGGCGCACGATCTCCCCGGCGGTGCGTTCACGCACCTCGTCACCCGGGACCCGCAGCGACGGTTTGGCCAGCTCGGTGGCCAGGAAGGCCGCGCCCGCCGGGGTGGAGAACATGTCCGCGACCGCCCATGCCGGCAACTGCAGCAATACCACCTCGGTCAGCGCGACCACGCGCGGACCACCACGTGCACCGACCAGGATCACCACGTATCCGAAGACACCGCCGGGCCCGAGGACCTCGTCGACATCGCCCGCCTCCTCCGTGGCCGTCGTTGGGAAGTTCCACACCCCGACCCGGCCCTCGAGCACCACGTAGGCGTGCTCCGGCGAGGCGGACAATCCGTCGAGGATCATCTCCGACTCGGGGTACTCCCGCACCACCGAATCGGCGACGAGTCGCGCCCGCACATCATCGGGCAGACCGTCAAACGGTGCGTGCCCGGACAAGAAGGCGAACACCTCCCCGAGATCAGCGAAATCGGTCATGCCCCATGTTCGCATAACGCGCTCGACCGATACACCGAAGTCTTCTCCTGGTAACGCGTCCACGGAAGCGTTGCGAGGTCTACATTCCCATCCAGCGCATGACCCCACGCGCCCTATCCCGTCGAGGAGAAACACGTCCATGACGCAACCCACCACTTCATTCGCCGCAGAGCAAGAGGGCTATAAGCAGACCCTCGGCCGCCGGCACGTACAGATGATCGCCATCGGAGGCGCCATCGGCACGGGCCTGTTCCTGGGCTCCGCCAGCCGATTGCACAGCACCGGCCCAGCCCTGCTGTTCAGTTACGCCTTCGTCGGGCTGATCGCCTTCTTCCTGATGCGCGCCCTGGGTGAGCTGGTGCTGTACCGGCAGAGTTCGGGCGCCTTCGTCTCGTACTCGCGGGAGTTCTTCGGTGAGCGCGCCGCCTATCTGGCGGGCTGGATGTACTGGATCTTCTGGGCGCTCACCGGCATCGCGGAACTCTCCGCCGTGGCGGTGTACATGAAGAAGTGGTGGCCGGACCTGCCACAGGCGGTCACGGTGATCATCGCGCTCGGTGTAGTGCTGGTGATCAACCTGCTCTCGGCCCGCGCTTTCGGTGAGTTCGAGTTCTGGGCGTCCATTCTCAAGGTCGCCGCGATCGTGATCTTCCTGATCGTCGGTGTGGTGATGGTGGTCGGGCAGGTCACCGTCGGATCGGGCGAGGGCGCCCACCGCGCGGGGATCTCGAACCTGTGGCGCAATGAGGGTGGATTCTGGCCGGAGAGTGCCGATTTCGGCTGGTTCGCTCCGATCCTGGTGATGTCGGGCGTGGTCTTCGCATACGCCGCGATCGAGATGGTCGGTATCGCCGCCGGTGAGATGCAGAACCCGCAGCGGGAGGTGCCCAAGGCGGTAAACTCGGTGATCCTGCGTATCGCCGTGTTCTACTGCGGGTCGATCTTCCTGCTGGTGTGCATCCTGCCGACCGGCCAGTACGGGAACACCGGCGCCGACGGCAGCCTGGAATCGCCCTTCGTGACCGTCTTCGAGCGGATGGGTGTGGGCTGGATGGCCAACGCCATCAACGCCGTTCTGATCGTCGCGGCGATGAGCTCACTCAACGCCGGCCTCTACACCACCGGCCGGATGCTGCGCAGCCTCGCGATGTCCAGTGAGGCCCCGAAGATGTTCCTGAACATGAGCAAGTCGGGCGTCCCGGCCACCGGCATCGTCATCACCTCGCTGTTCTACGTGCTCGGTGCCGTGCTGAACGCGCTCATGCCGGGCAAGGCCTTCGATACGGCGCTGGAGGCGAGCTCGATCGCCGTCGTCGCGGTCTGGGTGACGATCTTCGCCTGTCACATCCGCTACCGGCAGCTCTCCGACAAGGGTGTGGTCGGGCGGAGCCCGTTCCGCGCGCCGCTGGCCCCGTGGATGAGCTACGTGGGCATCGCCTTCTTGATCCTGGTGCTGGTGGGTCTGGCGTACACCGGCTGGGCCAGCTCGGACGTCTTCTGGGAGAAGACGAACTTCATCGTGGTCGTCTTCGGGATTCCGCTGTTCGCGGTCCTCATGGCGATCGGCTGGATGATCGCCAAGCCGCGGGTGATCGCCCGGACCGGCGATCGGCTCGGCTCCACCTGGACCGACGACGGCCCCCGTTACCGGAGCTGATGCGCCGGTAACACCGAGTACGGCCGCCGGTGGCGCTCTCCGGACCTCCGGGTGCACCACCGGCGTTCGGCCGTGTCATCCGAGCCAGTTGCGGACCGGGGCGGGGACTGCGCGTTTGCCCCGGTGCGGCCCGAGCACCGCACCGCCGAAGGGCTGGGAGAGCAGTTCGTGAGCCACCCGGTCGACGTCCCGGGATGAGACCCGGTCGATCGCGGCCAGCGTCCGGGCCACGGTGCGCTGGTTCTGGTAGTTGATCTCACTGCGGCCGATCCGGTGCATGCGGGACTGCGCATCCTCGAGCCCCAGCACCAGGCCGCCCCGCAGGGAGCCCTTCGCCCGCGCCAGTTCCTCGGCGGTGAGCCCGTGCTCGCGGACGTCCTCGAGCACCGAACGGACCACGCGCACGACCTCGCCCAGCCGGTCCGGGGAACACCCCGCGTACACCGAGAACAGTCCGGTGTCGGCGAAGGTGTCCACCGCCGAGTACACGGTGTACGCCAGTCCACGCTGTTCACGGACCTCTTGGAAGAGCCGCGAACTCAGCCCGCCACCGATCGCGGTGTTGAGCACCGACAGCGCCCAGCGGTCCGGGTGGAACCGCCCGTACGCCCGGGTGCCGGCCACCAGGTGGGACTGCTCACCGTCGCGGTTGACCACCCGCAGCACCGGCGGGCCGGGGGCGCGCCGGATACCGGTGCGCACCGGTGCGGATTCGGCGGCACCGTCGAGCCGGCCCGCGAACGCCCTGCGCGCCAGTCGCACCACGTGCGCGTGCGAGACGTTCCCGGCCACCGCCAGCACCATCCGCTCGGGGGTGTACCGGCGGCGGTGGAAACCGCGCAGCCGGGTCGCGGTCATCGCGGAGACCGTCTCCTCGGTGCCCAGGACCGGCCGCGACAGCGGATGCTCACCGAGCAGTGCGGCGGCCGCGGCCTCGTTGACCAGGTCCTCGGGGTCGTCGTCGCGCATGGCGAGTTCCTCGAGAACCACCTCCCGTTCGAGGTCGACGTCCACCGGTCGGCACAGGCCGCCGAGCACCACGTCGGTCACCACGTCCACCGCGAGTTCGAGATCGGTGTCCAGCACGTGCGCGTAGTAGCAGGTGTGCTCCTTGCCGGTGAAGGCGTTGATCTCGCCACCGACGGCGTCCATCTCCGCGGCCAGGGAGGCCGCGTCACGGTGCGGGGTCGCCTTGAACAGCAGGTGTTCGAGGAAGTGCGCCGAACCCGCCGACGCCGGCTGTTCGTCGCGGGAACCGACCGCGACCCACAGGCCGACCGCCGCCGACCTCGATCCCGGAACCGTCTCGGTGACCACTCGCAGGCCACCGGGTAGCACGCTACGACGAACGGGGGCACCCGAGCCGGATGCCCCCGTCCGTGCAGCCTTCGCTTTCAGGCCGCTCAGTTGCTACTCCTCGTTCGCAGCGGCGTCGGCGGCCGGGGCGGCCTCGGCGTCGTCGGCGACGGGGATCAGGCTGATCTTGCCGCGCTCGTCGATATCGGCGATCTCGACCTGGATCTTCCCGCCGACGTTCACCACGTCCTCGACCTTGTTGACCCGCTTGCCGTTGCCCAGCTTGCTGATGTGCACCAGGCCGTCACGGCCGGGCACCAGCGAGACGAAGGCGCCGAAGGCGGTGGTCTTGACCACGGTGCCCAGGAAGCGCTCGCCCACCTTCGGCAGCTGCGGGTTCGCGATCGCGTTGATCCGGTCGATCGCGGCCTGCGCCGAGGGGCCGTCGGCCGCACCCACGAAGACGGTGCCGTCGTCCTCGATGGAGATGTTGGCGCCGGTCTCCTCGGTGATCGAGTTGATCGTCTTGCCCTTGGGGCCGATGACCTCGCCGATCTTGTCCACGGGCACCTTGATGGTGGTGATCCGCGGCGCGTACGGGCTCATCTCGTCCGGGGCGTCGATCGCCTCGGCCATGACCTCGAGGATCGTGGTCCGGGCGTCCTTGGCCTGGCTCAGGGCGCCGGCCAGGACCTGCGACGGGATGCCGTCGAGCTTGGTGTCCAGCTGCAGGGCGGTGACGAACTCGGAGGTACCGGCGACCTTGAAGTCCATGTCACCGAAGGCGTCCTCGGCACCGAGGATGTCGGTCAGGGCCACGTAGCGGGCCTGACCGTCGACCTCGTCGGAGACCAGACCCATGGCGATACCGGCGACCGGGGCCTTGAGCGGGACACCGGCGTTGAGCATCGACATCGTCGAGGCGCAGACCGAGCCCATCGAGGTGGAGCCGTTCGAGCTCAGCGCCTCGGAGACCTGGCGGATCGCGTACGGGAACTCCTCCACCGAAGGCAGCACCGGCACCAGGGCACGCTCGGCGAGCGCGCCGTGGCCGATCTCGCGGCGCTTCGGGCTGCCGACGCGGCCGGTCTCACCGGTCGAGTACGGCGGGAAGTTGTAGTGGTGCATGTAGCGCTTGGAGGTCTCCGGGCCCAGCGAGTCGATCTGCTGCGCCATCTTGACCATGTCCAGGGTGGTGACACCGAGGATCTGGGTCTCGCCGCGCTCGAACAGGGCACTGCCGTGCGCACGCGGGATCACGCCGACCTCGGCACCGAGCGACCGGATGTCGGTGATGCCGCGGCCGTCGATGCGGAAGTGGTCGGTCAGGATGCGCTTGCGCACCAGCTTCTTGGTCAGCGACCGGAACGCGGCGCCGATCTCACCCTCGCGGCCCTCGAACTGCGGACCGACCTGCTCGAGCACCTCGGCCTTGAGCTCGTCGGTGGCGCTGTCGCGCTCCTGCTTTCCGGCGATCGAGAGGGCGTCGTTGAGCTTGGTCGCGGCGGCCGACTCGACGGCGGCGAAGACGTCGTCCTTGTAGGCCGGGAACAGCGGGAACTCACCGGTGGGCTTCGCGGCGCCGGCGGCGAGCTGCTTCTGCGCCTCGCACAGCACGGCGATGAACGGCTTGGCGGCCTCCAGGCCCTCGGCCACCACGGACTCGGTCGGTGCGGTGGCGCCGCCCTCGACCAGCTCGATGACGTTCTCGGTGGCCTCGGCCTCGACCATCATGATCGCGACGTCGGCGCCGGAACCGGAGCCCGAGACGATGCGACCGGCGACGACCATGTCGAAGACGGCGTGCTCGAGCTGCTCGACGGTCGGGAAGGCGACCCACTGGGCGTCCGCGGCGACCGCGGTGTCGCGGATCAGGGCCACGCGCACACCGCCGACCGGGCCCGAGAAGGGCAGGCCGGCGATCTGGGTGGAGGCCGAGGCGGCGTTGATCGCCACCACGTCGTAGAGGTCCTTCGGATCGAGCGAGAGGACCGTCACCACGACCTGGATCTCGTTGCGCAGGCCGTCGACGAAGGACGGTCGCAGGGGCCGGTCGATCAGGCGGCAGGTGAGGATCGCGTCGGTGCCCGGGCGGCCCTCGCGGCGGAAGAACGAGCCGGGGATGCGGCCCGCGGCGTACATGCGCTCCTCGACGTCCACCGTGAGCGGGAAGAAGTCGAAGTGCTCCTTCGGCTGCTTGCTGTGCGTGGTGGTGGAGAGCAGCATGGTCTCGTCGTCGAGGTACGCGGCGACGGCGCCCGCGGCCTGCTGCGCGAAGCGTCCGGTCTCGAACCGGATGGTGCGCTTGCCGTAGGCACCGTTGTCGATGACGGCCTCAGCCTCGGTGATGTCGTCTTCGATGTCGATGATGTTGTCGGTCATGAAGTGTGGGATACCCCTTCTTCGTTCGTCCCACCTCGCCGGACCGCGCGCACGCTGCGCACAGCCCCGTCGTTCGACGCGGCGGCGGGCGCTCTGGTGCGGTCATCGATCGAAGCCGTCGGACACTGGGAAGTTCCGGCGGCCACTACCGAGGACCACCCCGCAGGGAATGACACCGTGAAGGCGCACCGCTCGGTGGACCCGGGCTCGTATCCCGGTCCACATAGGTGGGACCTGTTCTCCAGGCTATCACCGGTATCGTCAGCTGGGTCCCGCACGCGCCGGGCCGGGGCTGCCGAGCGCGAGTACCGGACGAGTGGAGAGGGGTTGCCTGTGTCGCGGACCGCCCGGGAACGGATGTCCGAAATCACCGGTATGTGGCTGGCGCGGATGCTGCTGGTAGCCGCAGTGATATCACTGCTGAACGCGTTGATCCGTGGTGAACGGGTGCTGCCGATCGCGGCGGACCTGCTCGGTGTGTTCGCCATCCCGTCCTCCCCCAGCCTGCTGATCGTGGCGCTGCTGACGGTGCTGGCCGGCGCCCTGCGCCGCCGGTTGCGGGCGGCGCACACCGTGGCCGTGGCGCTGATGGCGTTGCAGACGCTGACGAACATCGCGACGCTGGCGTACGTCGTCCTGGAGGACACGCAGAGGTTCGACGAGGCCGCGCACGTCCCGGATCTGCTGCGCACCTACTTCGACGCCCGGATGTCGCTGCCCGGCGCCGCGCTGGCCTCGGCGGTCAGCATCACCTGCCTGGTGCTGGTGATCGCCGCCCGCCCCGCTTTCCCCGCCCGCCTCGCGCGCGGTTCACGTCGCGCCGCGTTCGGTGTGCTGACGGTGGGCCTTCTGATCTCCTACCTGATCACCGCCACCCTGACGTACACCTTCCCGGGTCGCCTGCGCGGGCCGGTGGAGATCCTGATCTGGTCGCTGCGCTCGACGCTGGGTTTCGTCCCGAAGCGGGTGGACGTACTGCTCAACGGGCACTCCGGCCCGCCGTGGGTGTACTCCTTCGCGGGTGTGATGTCGGCGATGGTGCTGATCCTCGCGCTGATGGCGTTCTGGCGCGCGGGCCGCGGCGACGAGCTGATGACCGAGCCCGAGGAACTGGAAGTACGCCGTCTGCTGCTGGAGTACGGCGAGGAGGACTCCCTCGGTTATTTCGCCACCCGGCGCGACAAGGCCGTGATCGCCGCACCCGATCGCCGCGCGGTGGTGACCTGCCGCGCGGTCGGACCGGTCTCGATGGCCAGCGCCGACCCGATCGGGCACCGCGATTCGTGGCCGGCCGCCGTCGGCGCGTGGATCGAGGACTGCCGTTCGCACAGCCTCTACCCCGCGGTGCTGGCCGCCAGCGCCGACGGCGCCCAGGTCTACGCACAGGCCGGCCTACGCACGCTGACCATCGGCGACGAGGCGATCATCGAGGTCGACGGTTTCTCCCTCAAGGGCCGGGAGATGCGGGCGGTGCGCCAGGCGGTCACCCGCGTCGGGACCGCCGGTTACACGCTCAAGGTGCGCCGTCACGCCGACCTCACCCCGGCCGAGCTCGGTGAGATCGCCACGCTCGCCGAGAAGTGGCGCGGTGAGGAGACCGAACGCGGATTCTCGATGGCGCTCAACCGGATCGGCGACCGGGTCGACGGGCGGTGCATGCTGGTCTCGGCGCATGACGCGCAGGGCACCGTGCGGGGACTGCTCAGCTTCGTGCCCTGGGGCACCCGCGGGCTCTCGCTCGACCTGATGCGGCGCGACCGCAATGCGGAGAACGGTCTCAACGAATTCATGGTCGCATCGTTGATCGAGCGCTGCCCGGAGCTGGGGATCCGGCGGATCTCGCTGAACTTCGCGGTCTTCCGGTCGGTGTTCTCCGAGGCCGATCGGGTCGGGGCGGGCCCGGTCACCCGGCTGGTCGACTCGGTGCTCAGCTTCGCGTCGAAGTTCTACCAGCTGGAGACGCTGTATCGCTCGAACGACAAGTACCGGCCGCAGTGGGTGCCCCGGATCCTCTGCTACGACCCGGCGCTGACCGCGGTGCGGGCCGGGATCGCGGTCGGCACCGCTGAGGGGTTCCTGCCGCAGATCGGCCCGAAGTTCCTCGCCGGACCATCGGTACCGGATCAGGCGCCGCGGGATCCGCAGTTCGTCGATCGCCTGCTCGCCGAGGAGGAGCGGCTGCTGCGTCACGAGGCGCCGCCGGTGCGCTTGTCCGAGCAGCAACGGGTCCGGCGCCGCAAACTTCAGGCACTCGAAGCGACCGGTATGCCCGGCTACCCGGCGTCGGTCCCGCGGACCACGTCGCTGGCGCAGGCCCGCCGGGACTGCTGCGGGCCGGGCGGTGACGACGGCAGCGTCGTCGTCTCGGTCACCGGGCGGGTGCGCGCCCGACGCGACTACGGTGGCGTGACCTTCGTCGACCTGCATGAGGACGGCGCCACCCTGCAGGTGATCGCGGAGCGATCGCGGACCCCGGAAGACGAGCGGGACCTGTGGCGACGGTCGATCGACATGGGCGATCTGGTCTCGGTGACCGGTGTGCTGATGCGCTCGCGCACGGGCGAACCGTCGGTGCTGCTCGACTCCTGGGCGATGGCCGGCAAGTGCCTCTCACCGGTGCCGAAGACGTGGGTGCGGCTCGGCGAGGAGACCCGCGCGCGGAACCGGTCGCTGGAGCTGCTCACCGATGACGGCGCCCTCGACCTGTTGTACCGGCGGTCGAAAGCGGTGGCCGCGATGCGCGCGGCGTTCGTCGATCGCGGATTCACCGAGGTCGAGACCCCGATGCTGCAGTCGGTGCACGGCGGCGCAGCTGCGCGGCCGTTCACCACTCATATCAACGCCTACGACATGCAGCTGTACCTGCGGATCGCGCCGGAGTTGTATCTCAAGCGGCTCGCCGTGGGCGGTATGGGCAGGATCTTCGAGATCAACCGGAACTTCCGGAACGAGGGCGCTGACGCCACTCACAATCCGGAGTTCACCTCGCTGGAGGCGTACCAGGCGTACGGCGACTACTCGACGATGCGCACGCTCACCCGGGAGGTGATCCTCGCAGCCGCGGTCGCGGTCAACGGCCGGCCGGTGGCGCTGCGGCCGGACGGTGACGGCGGCACCCGCGAGGTGGACCTGACGGCGCCGTGGCCGCAGATCACCGTGCACGAGGCCGTCTCCCGCGCGACCGGGGTGGAGCTGACCTCCGCGTCGACCCTGGCGGAGGTGGAGCGGGTGTGCCGCAGCAGGCACGTGGCCGTTCCGCGGGGTGCGACTGCGGGCAAGCTGGTGATGGAGCTCTACGAGGCCCTGGTGGAGAAGCAGACCGAGTTCCCCACGTTCTACTCCGACTTCCCGATCGAGGTCTCGCCGCTGGCCCGGAAGCACCGCGAGGATCCGCGGCTGACCGAGCAGTGGGACCTGGTAGGTTTCGGAGCCGAGCTGGGCACCGCGTACACCGAGCTGACAGACCCCATCGATCAGCGTGAACGCCTCACCGCGCAGTCGATGGCGGCCGCTGCGGGCGATCCGGAGGCGATGGAACTCGACGAGTCGTTCCTGGACGCGCTGTCCTACGCCATGCCGCCCACGGGTGGTCTCGGGATCGGTGTGGACCGGATCATCATGTTGCTGGCCGGGGTGAACATCCGTGCAACCCTGGCGTTCCCGTTCATCAAACCGCAGGACCGGTGAATCACCGGCCGCGCGATCCGCGGCGGTGCGCGGCCACCATCAGCGCCCCGAGGACCGCGGCTTCGACGGTGACGACCACCCGGATCAGCGCCAGGTCGGGCGCCCACCGGGCGATCACGGCGGGTGGGATGCCCGCCGCAGTGGGGCCGAACCACGCCGCTGCGCCGACCACGATGCACCCGCCGAGCGCCACCGCGGTCCATCCCGGTGAGCGGCGTCGTGCACCGCTGCGTCGCGCCGGGAGCAGCGTCCGGTAGCCCGCCCACCCGATCGCCGCGCCCAGGGCCGAGACCAGGGTGCCCGCCGCCCACACCGTCACCGGGGCACCGCCCGCGGGTGGATCGCCCGGTTCCCCCGCCGCCGTGCGCATGAGATGGCGAGCCAGCTGGGCGAAACGTGCCGCCTCGAGTTCGCCGTATCGGTTGGCCACCAGGACCAGCGAACGCCCGCTCTCCGGGAAGACCGCCAGGTGCGTGAAGTACCCCGGCACGGCTCCGGAGTGCCACCACACGGTGCGCCCTGCGATCGTCTCGCGGTACAGCCCCGGCCCGTAATCGGCACCGCCTCCGGTGGGCACCGTCTGGAACCGCTGCCAGGACGGGTCCTGGACCATCGATCGCGCGTAGTGCGCGAGGGCGTCGACCGACCCGGCGAGGTAGCCGTAGCCGAGCCCGGCACCGTCGAGAACCGGGGACACCGCCCGGGAGCGGCCGAAGAAGGGCAGGTGTCCGGGCGGGACCACACCGGCGAAGTCCCGGGCCCCGGTGACGATTCCGTCCCCGGCCGGCCCGAGAACCGCCCGCACCGCCGCACCGTAGGATCCGCCGCTCACGGTCTCGATCACCGCCTGAACCAGCAAGTAGTTCAGGCTCGAGTAGCGGAACTCCCCGCGCGGGCCGGGGACGGGAGCCGGGAGCTCCGCCAACGCAGAGGTCGCCGACCCTTCTCGGGCGGTGTCGGTGATCGATACCTCGTGCGGCAGTCCGCTGGTGTGCCGCAGCAGGTCCCGCACCGTCACCTCGGGTGCCACCCAGGTGCGGGCCCCGGGCACGGTGGCCGCGACCGGCCGGTCCAGGTCGAGCGTGCCCTGCGCGGCGAGGGTAAGCGCGACCCTGGCGGCCACCGACTTCGAGACCGAGCCCCACACGAACGGCGTCCGCGCTGTCACCGGGCGGCGAGCTCCGTCGACACCCCCGATCTGTTCCTGCTCCGTCCCGCCGGGCCCGGTCATGCGCATCGCGAAGCCGGGGATTCCCATCTCGGCGGCGATTCCCGGTAGGTCGGGTGCACGGCCACCCGCACTGGGCGGGACGGCTGTCAGGAGCGCCAGCGCCGCGACCACACCGATGACCACACACCGAATCCGCATCGAAGTCCCTTCGTCGATGCACGAAGCTATCCGCCGGAGCCACCGGCGGCCCTCCCCCGGGAGAGTGAGATCGCCGGCACCGGGCGCCGCCGGACCGGAGACGACGAACGGCCCGCTCCGGGAGAACCGGGAGCGGGCCGTTCGGTGAAGGTCTTAGCGGCGCAGGCCGAGACGCTCGATGAGCGTGCGGTAGCGGTTGATGTCGACCGAGGCGACGTACTTGAGCAGGCGACGACGACGGCCGACCAGCAGCAGCAGGCCGCGGCGGCTGTGGTGATCGTGCTTGTGCTGCTTGAGGTGCTCGGTGAGGTCGGTGATGCGCTTGGTCAGCATCGCGACCTGCGCCTCAGGCGAACCCGTATCGGTCTCGTGCAGGCCGTACTCGGCCAGGATGCTCTTCTTCTGCTCGGTGGTCAGCGCCATGCGAGGCTCCTTGTTCCAGTATCGCGTCGTCAGTATCGCGTGCCGCCACCGCGAACTGCAGCAGGCACGATCGACCACGTTACCAGAGGCCGGAGTCGGTCAGCTAATCCCCAGGACCGACCGGGTCCGGTCGACATCGCCGCTCATCGCCGCGAGCAACTGGTCGACGCTGTCGAAACGCTGCATACTCCGTACCCGCTCGACGAAGTCGACCGCCACATGCTGTCCGTACAGATCGGCGGAGGTGTCCAGGACGAAGGCCTCGACGGTGCGGGTGCGCCCCGAGAACGTGGGATTGCTGCCCACCGAGACCGCCGCGGGGTACCGCTCACCCGGTGTCACCTGTCCCACCACGGGCCCGGCGCCGAGCACGGTGAACCACGCGGCGTACACGCCGTCCGCGGGGATCGCGGCGAACATCGGCGGTGCCACGTTGGCCGTCGGATAGCCCAGCTCGCGGCCGCGCCCGTCGCCGCGCACCACGACACCCTCCACCCGGTGCGGGCGGCCCAGGGCCTCGGCGGCGGCCTTCACATCACCGGCGTCCACGCAGGAGCGGATGTACGTCGACGAATAGGTCACCGCGTGCTCGGTGAGCAGCGGCACCGAATCGACGGAGAATCCGAACTTGTGGCCGAGCGCGGCGAGCATCTCCACGTTGCCCAGCGCCCGATTGCCGAAGGTGAAGTTGTCCCCGACCACCACGGCGGCCGCGTGCAGCCGCTCGACCAGCACCGAGTGCACGAAGTCCTCGGCGGGCTGCGATTTGACCGCGGGGGTGAACGGCATCACGCAGAAGACGTCGATGCCCAACTCCTCGGCGAGTTCGGCACGCCGGGTCAAGGTGGTCAATTGCGGCGGATGCGAGCCGGGCCGCACCACCTCGGCAGGATGGGGGTCGAACGTCATCAGGACCGCGGGCAGGCCGCGGTCGCGGGCCTCCGACGTCGCCCGTTCGATCAGTTGAGCGTGTCCGCGGTGTACACCGTCGAACACGCCGATCGTCACAACACAGCGTCCCCAGTCCGCGGGAACGTCATCGAGTCCTCGCCAGCGAAGCACGCACTCAGCCTATCCGACGACATATGGTGGACGCGTGAGTAAGCCTCCCCTACCCGATTCGCCGCGCCCCGTGAGCGAGCTCTCCGCGGTGACCCAGGACTACCTCAAGCAGATCTGGACCGCTCAGGAGTGGTCCGATGTGAAGGTCAGCACCAAGTCGCTCGCCGATGCACTCGGGGTTTCCGCGTCCACCGCGTCCGAGGCGATCCGCAAGCTCGCCGACCAGGGACTGGTCAACCACGCCAAGTACGGGGCGGTCACGCTCACCGGTGCGGGGCGGGCCGCCGCGACGGCGATGGTGCGCCGGCATCGTCTGCTCGAGACCTTCCTGGTCTCCGAACTCGGCTACGGCTGGGACGAGGTGCACGACGAGGCGGAGGTACTCGAGCACGCCGTCTCCGAACGGTTCCTCGCGCGCCTGGACGAGCGGCTCGGATTCCCGGACCGGGACCCGCACGGCGACCCGATCCCCCAGCCCGACGGCAGCGTGCCCACCCCGGATGCACGATTGTTGTCCGAGCTGGAGGCCGGGCACAGCGGCACCGTCGCCCGGATCTCCGATTCCGATCCGGAGATGCTGCGCTACTTCCAAGAGGTGGGCATCGCCCCGGACGCGCGGATCGAGGTCGTGGAGCTGCGCAAGTTCCTCGGGACGGTGGCGGTCACCGTCGACGACGGTGCGCAGATCGACCTGGGCGACGTCGCCGCCCAGGCGATCTGGGTGCGCAGCTGAGCCGGCCCTACTTGGGGATCGCGCGGGCGAGGTTGTCGGCCAGCGCGTCCACCACCGTGGGGATGCTGAGCACCGTGCCCCAGGTCCACGCCCCGGAGACCAGCGGATCGTCGATGAACACCGAACGCCCCTCGCGCACGGCCGGGATGGTGCGGTAGATCGGGAGCGCTTCGATCTCCGCCCGCACCGACGGCTTCGAGCCGACGTTCCACACGACCAGATCCTGGTCGAGCCGCGCCATCTGCTCATCGGCGAGGGTGATGCCGTCGTTGGTCTTCCCCTCGCCGAGGTCCGGCACCGTGAAGCCCAGCGCGGACAGCACCCGCGAGCGCGGGTCGCCCGGTGCGCGGACGAAACTCGAGCCCTGCTTGAACCGCTCGACGACCACCGCGGTGCGTCCGGCGAACTGCGGGTTCGCGGCGCGGACCCGGTCCATCTTCTCGTTCACCGAGGCGATGGCGCGGTCGGCCTCGTCCCGCTTGCCGAGGACGTCGCCGGCGAGCCGGGTGACGACGTCCCACGGTGCGGTGAATTCCTTGTGCCCCTTGGGCGGTGCCACGGTAGGGGCGATCGCCGTGAGGCGGTCGTATTGCTCCTGGCTCATCTCGGTGTAGAAGCCCAGGATCAGATCCGGCCGCAGCGCGGCGATCTCCTCGTAGCGGTAGTCGGGGGTGCCGGTGAACTTGCCCTTGTTGAGCACGGTGGGCCGCTGGTCGCCGAGCGCCTGCTGCGCCCACGGCCAGGTGGCGAACTCGTAGTCGCCGTACCAGTCGGTGACGCCGGCCAGCCGACCACCGAGTGCGAGGACCGGGTCCTGATCGCTGTATCCGACGGTGACGATCCGCTGCGGAGCATCGGGGACCACGGTGACGCCACGGATGTGCTCGACGGTGCGCTTCCCCCCGGAGTCCGATCGGCCACCTCCGGCGCCGCAGGCGGCTGCGAGGGATGCGGCGCCGATCAGGGTCGCGCCGCGGAACAGGCTACGGCGGGTGATCGACGGGGTGGACTGGGCGGTGGACATGCGACTCCTTTAGGTTTGGCTACCCTATTGAAGCATGGTCGATCAGCGGGCCGTACGCGACCGTCCACCCCGGTACCCCGGTCGGTTCAGCGCTGCGCGCTCACGCCGACGGACGGACCACGAAGACCGACCCGGCGCGCCGTCCGCTCTCCTTCAGCAGGGCGAAGGCACGACCGTCGACGGTGACCGCGGCGTACACACCGTCGATGCCCACCGGGTCCAACCACCTCCCGAGCGAGAGATCGACGGCCTGTTCCTCGGTGATCTCGCGGGTGGGGAAGCCCGCGGCGATCGCCTCATCGATGCCGTACGACAGCCGGGGAGTCTCGAAGAGATCGTCGAGCGTGATCGCGTGATCGAGCCCGTACGGGCCGACCCGGGTACGCCGCAACCGCGTCAGGTGCCCGCCCACACCCAGCGACTCCCCCAGGTCCCGGGCCAGGGCCCGCACATAGGTCCCGGACGAGCATTCGACGCTCACCTGCACGTCCAGGTACTCGCAGCCGTCGCCGGCATGCCGCAGATCGTGCGCCTCGAACCGCGCGACGGTGACCGGGCGCGCCTTGAGCTGCACGTGCGCACCCTCGCGCACCAGCTGGTGAGCGCGCTTACCGTCGACCTTGATCGCGCTGACCGTCGACGGGACCTGTTCGATCTCACCGGTGAGCGGCCCCATCGCGGCACGCACCTCGTCGTCGTCGAGGCCCACCGCGGAAGCACCACCGGTGCGCTCCCCCTCGGCGTCGTCGGTGGAGGTGGATGCACCGAGCCGGATCGTGGCGGTGTACGCCTTGGTGGTCAGCGCCAGGTGGCCGAGCAGTTTCGTGGCGCGCTCGATGCCCACCACCAACACGCCGGTGGCCATCGGATCGAGGGTGCCGGCGTGGCCGACCTTGCGGGTGCCCATCGCGCGGCGGCACCGCGCGACCACGTCGTGGCTGGTCAAGCCGGACGGCTTGTCCACGATCACCAGACCGGCGCCGTCGGGTTCGAGGAAGTTTCGGGTTGTCATCTCACACCATCGCAATCGAAGTGACGATCAGGCCGGAGGTGATCCGCCACCGGCCGTCGAAGCCCGCGACGGGAGCGCCGCCGTCGGTGGCCCGGCCGTCGATCAGAATTCGGGAGCGGAAGGTTCCCCCGGCGGTCACCGATGCGCCGTCTCCGGTGCGATCGGTGAGTTCGAAGGTGATCTCCGCGTCCTCGAAACCCAGCCACCGCCCGGTGATCGGATTCCACGCCTTGTACGTGGCCTCCTTCGCGCAGAACAGCAATCGATCCCAGTGCAGGCCGTCGTCGCCGCGGTCGGCGAGCACCGAACGTTCGGACTCGACCGAGACCGTCGGGAGGACCTTGTCCGGCAGCGGGAGATGCGGCTCGGCGTCGATCCCGACGGTGCGCACCCCCATCCGGTACCCGACCACCGCACCGCGGTACCCGTCGCAGTGCGTCAGCGCACCCACCACGTTGCGCGGCCAGTGAACACCGCCGGCCTCCCCCTTGATCAGCACGGCATCGTCGATACCCAACTCGCCCAGCGCTTCCCGGGCGAGATGGCGCACCGTCGCATACTCCGCCCGGCGCTTCGGGACGGCCCGCTCGATCTGCGCCGCCTCCCGCGGGTGCAGTGGCGCGTCGAGGTCACCGCGGGTCTCGCGGGCGATCACCCCGCGGGGCAACATGGACTGCAGGATCACTGCTCGCCCTCCTTCCGGCGCGCCGCCCGGCGCTCGGCGATCCGCTCCCTGGCGGCAGCCCGGCGATCACCCGCCCGGGCCTGCGCCGCGACCCGCGCCGCGGCCATCTTCACCGGGTCCCGGTACTCGGGATCGACCTCGAAGTGCACCCCGTACGGTCCGAGCGACTGCTCGGTGTAGCCGGGCGTGGGCAGGATCTGCCGCAGCAACGGGTCCGGCAGGCCGCGCTTGTTCCACTCCCGCGGGTAACCCACCGAGACCTCCTCGAAGCGGACACCGTCGTACCAGGTGGACCGCGGGATGTGCAGGTGGCCGTAGACCACGGCCTCGGCGTTGTAGCGGGTGTGCCAGTCACGGGTCGAGGCGGTTCCGCACCACAGTGCGAAGTCCGGATAGAACAGCACCTCGGTGGGCTCGCGACGCAGCGGCCAGTGGTTCACCAGCACCGTCTTCGCGTCCGCGCCGAGCGCAGCCAGACGCCCCCGGGTGTACTCCACCCGCGCTCGGCACCAGGCGTCGCGGGTGGCGTACGGCTCGGGCGAGAGCAGGAACTCGTCGGTCGCGACGACGCTGTTCTCCTTCGCCCGCGCCAGAGCCTGCAGTGCGGAGAGCCCCTCGTCCCGGAAGCTGTAGTCGTAGAGCAGGAACATCGGTACCACCGTCACCGGGCCGGCCTCGGGATCGTCGAACACCGGGTAGGGATCCTCCGGGGTGAGCACGCCGTGGTGGCGGCAGATCTGCACCAGGTGGTCGTAGCGCGCCTCGCCGAAGACCTGCATCGGGTCTTTGGAGGTGGTGTACAGCTCGTGGTTGCCCGGCACCCAGATCACCTTCGCGAACCGGGGAGCGACGGCGGAGAGCACCTCATCGAGTTGATCGGTGCGCTCACACAGGTCCCCGGCCAGGATCAACCAGTCATCGGGGGAATCGGGCCGGATCCGCTCGACGATGCCCTCGTTACCCCGGTGCCCCACGTGCAGGTCACTGATCGCCAAGAGCTTCGCCACCCCTCCACGCTACCGGGCGGAACCTTGGGGGCGCGCGCCCGCCGGGACCCCGGCACGACGGAATCGGACACCGATGCACAGGTTAGCCTAACCACATCTGTAGGGTCCCGGTCATGAATAACTCCTCATCGCCGAGCCGGCGCCGTTTCCTGGCCGCAGCCCTCGCCGTCGCCACCGCGAGCACGCTCGCGGCCTGCGGCAGCCGCCAGGACGACAGCGCCGCCCCGCAGACCCGCACCGTGGCCCACGCCATGGGACAGACCGCAGTCCCGGCGAACCCGCAGCGCATCGTTGTGATCGACTCGCCGCAGCTGGACGCGCTCGTCTCACTGGGCCTGACGCCGGTCGGCGCCACCGAGTCGGCGGCCAACGACGGCTTCCCCGGGTACCTGCGCGACCGGTTGGCCGGCACCACCTCCGTCGGGTCGACCACGGCACCGAAGATCGAGGCGATCGCCGCCCTGCGACCGGACCTGATCATCGGCTCGAAGGTCCGGCACGAGAAGCTCTACCAGCAGCTCAACGCCATCGCTCCGACCGTCTTCTCGGTGGACTCGGGCACGAACTGGAGGGAGCAGGCCACCATCACCGCGGCTGCGGTCGATCGCACCGACGCGATGACCGAACAGCTCTCCGAGCTCGATGCCCGTGCCGCCGCGGTCGGCGGGCGGGTGGGCGCGCCGGGCACCAGCCTGTCGATCGTCCGGTTCCGCGCCAACGGCTTCCGTCTGTACGGACCGGACACCTTCTCGGGCAGCATGATCACCGCGATGGGCTTCACCATCCCGGAGCAACGGTGGAACGCCTACTCCATGGTGGAACTCTCACCCGAGCAGTTCGGCGCGATCACGGGGCAGACGGTGTTCCACACCGTCGGTGCCGGCGCCGCGTCGACCACCACCAGCATCACCTCCCGCTGGGGCGCGCTGCCCGCGGTGAGCGCCGGACGCGCCTTCGCGGTCGAGGACGAGACCTGGATGGTGGGCATCGGAGTGCTGGGGGCAGGCCGGATCATCGACGATGTGGAACGTCTCGCCCGCCCTGCGGTGTGAGAACCGGCGCGTACTGCGCGACACCGTCACGGGAGTCGAGCGGGACCGCCCGCAGGATAGGTACCGCTGCGTAAGGTCGGAGACGATGACTCCGCAGACCACGACCGAACTCGGGCCGTACCCCCGCAAACCCCCCGCCCTGTGGACCGACTGGGCGATGGTCGCCCTGGCCGTCGTCTCGGTCGCCCTGATCGTGTGGATCAGCTTCTTCGAGGTCTCACCCGCCACCTTGAAGTCCGTCCTCATCGCCGACGCCGCGATCTGCGCGATCTTCGCCGCAGAGTTCCTCTGGCGCTGGCGACGCGACGGCTGGACCCGCAGGTTCCTGCTGCTGAACTGGTACGAGATCCTCGGGATGATCCCCGCGTTCGTGGTCACCAGTCCCATCCCCCGCGCCTTCCGAGTGATCCGGATCGTGGTGGCACTGGCCCGGCTGGCCCGCGCGATCGACCGGATCTACGGTGACCGGATCACCGCCGCCGTGGTCAGCCGGGCCACCGAGACGGTGGTCGATGCGGTGAAGCGACCGATCACCGTCGCCGTGCTGGACGAGGTCGCCGACGTGCTCAAGACCGGCCACTACACCCAGAACATCGCGGCCGCGCTGCAGGAGAACAAGCCGGAGATGGACGAGATGATCCTGGATCTGGTCAAGAACGATCCGCAGACCAAACGGGTGCGGTTCATCCCGTTCCACGACGACATCATCCGACTGATCGCCGACACCGTCTTCCGGATGGTCTTCCAGGTGCTCTCCGATCCGCGCACCGACGAACTGGTCTCCGACGTGCTCCGGGAGAACATCGACCAGATGCGGGACTCGGTCAAGACCAAGGACGAGCGGGCACGCGGCGAGGGCAACGCCGCCGTCACAGCCCCGCCGCCCCGTAACCGTTCCGTTACATAAAGGTCATTCGGCTCGAACGCGACGGCAGCACGATTCCTTCAACCCCGGACCGCGCGGTCCGGGACCGGAAGGAACACACCCGTGACCGCACTGCAACCCCCGGAGGCCGCCGGCGCACCGTCGACGAAGCTCCGTGACGCCGCCGCCCGCGAGACCCTCGAGGACTACACGCTGCGCTTCGCACCGCGGAGCTACCGCAAATGGGGGCCCGCCGTGGTCGCCACCTCGGCCCTCGGCGGCATCGCCTACCTGGCCGATTTCGCGATCGGCGCGAACATCGGCATCGCCGGTGGCACCGGCAACGCCCTGCTGGGCATCGGCTTCTTCGCGATCGTCATCATGGCCACGGGACTGCCGTTGGCGTACTACGCGGCGCGGTACAACATCGACCTGGACCTGATCACCCGCGGCAGCGGATTCGGGTACTACGGCTCGGTGGTCACCAACGTGATCTTCGCGTCGTTCACGTTCATCTTCTTCGCGCTCGAGGGCGCGATTATGGCACAGGGCCTCAAACTCGGCCTCGGCATCCCACTACCGGTGGGCTACTTCGTCAGCTCGGTGATGGTGATTCCGCTGGTCATCTACGGCATGAACACCCTCGCCAAACTTCAGGTCTGGACCACCCCGGTCTGGCTGGTGATGATGGTGCTGCCGTTCGCCTACCTGCTGATCAGCCATCCCGACACGATCAGCGACTTCTTCGCCTACTCCGGTACCGATATCGTGCGCGACGGTGCCGGCAACGTCATCTCCGCCACCTCCGCCGGACACGGGGTGAGCCTGGCCGGAACCATGCTGGCCGCGGGCGTGTGCCTGTCGCTCATCGCGCAGATCGCCGAGCAGATCGACTACCTGCGGTTCATGCCGCCCAAGACCGCCGAGAACCGTCGGGCCTGGTGGATCGCGATGCTCACCGCCGGCCCGGGCTGGGTCGTCTTCGGCGCCATCAAGCAGGTCGTGGGCCTGTTCCTGGCGGTGTACCTGATCGCACAGACGATGGACAACGCCGGCGTCGCCAACGAACCGGTGCACCAGTTCGTGCAGATCTACGAGGACTTCCTGCCCGGCTGGCTGGCGCTGACCCTGGCCGTGATCCTGGTGGTCATCAGCCAGATCAAGATCAACGTGACCAACGCCTACTCCGGCTCGCTGGCCTGGACCAACAGCTTCACCCGCGTCACCAAGACCTACCCCGGTCGGCTGGTCTTCCTGGTCCTGAACGTGGCGATCGCGCTGGTGCTCATGGAGGCCGACATGTTCAGCTTCCTCAACTCGATCCTCGGCTTCTACGCCAACTGCGGCATCGCCTGGATCGTCGCGGTGGCCAGTGACATCGCGATCAACAAGTACCTGCTGAAGATCTCCCCCAAGGAGCCCGAGTTCCGCCGCGGGATGCTCTACAACGTCAACCCCGTGGGCTTCGTCTCGGTGCTCGTCGCCGCCGGACTGTCGATCGCCGCGTTCTTCGGTGTCCTCGGCTCGGGCCTGCAGCCGTACTCGCCGCTGGTGGCTCTGGTCCTGGCGCTGGTGCTGCCGCCGGTCCTCGCGGTCGCGACCCGCGGCCGGTACTACCTGCGTCGATCCGACGACGGCATCGACCTGCCGATGTTCGACGCCGACGGCAACCCCTCGGACGCCAAGCTGCTGTGCTGCGAGACCGGCATCGAGTTCGAGCGGCCCGATATGGTGGCCTCCGCCGTCCCCGGCCCGAACGGGGAGAAGCAGTACATCAGCTCGCTGGCACTCTCTACCGATAAGTCCGGCCGGCACGTCCTGCCGGCGGATCCGCCGGTGGTGTGATCGCGTGAACGGACGGTGCGTCGGCCTCCCCGGCCGGCGCACAGTCGTCACATCGCAGGTGCATCAGGATCTCGGCGTGCCCGGCCAGGAACGCCCGTTCGTCGAGCTTCTTGCGCCGCATCCAACCGGTGACCTCGGAATTGCATTTGCTCGCATTGCACGAACGGCACGCGGGCACCACGTTCTGCTCGGTGTACTGCCCGCCCCGGGAGATCGGCAGCACGCAGTCCTTCTGGTACGGCCCCTCTCCCCCGCAGTACGCACACGCGCCCCACAACCGCACCAGTCGCTCCCACTGGGCCACCGTCAGGTCGTTATCGGCGGCGGCCACCCGCCGAGCACGACGGCGCGCGATCCGCGCCCGGCGGGTGCCGCTACGGCGCGGCCCCGGAGACGGTAACGCCAGGAGCGGCAGTAGCAGCGGAGGCACCGCCACACGATAGACCACCATCCGGGGCCCGGAGCCGGGTGATCGCCGACCACACCCGCGCCGCACTCCGCCGACCGGGCCCGTCCAATCGGGACAAATGGCGCACAGAAAGGAATATCGTCCACTCATGCCCACCTATGAATTCCGCTGCGCCCGTTGCGGAACCTTCGACGCCGTGTACCGCATGAGCGATCTCCCCGACGCCGCGACGTGCAGCTGCGGGCGGTCCGCAGCGCGCGTGATGACCGCTCCACGACTCGGTCACGGCCGGTCCGGCGCGATGCGCCTGCTCGATGCGACCTCGGCCACCGCGAACCGACCGGACGTGGTCGGCGCGGTACCGGGCCGCACCGCGAGCGGTGATCACCGCCGCTTCTCGGGTCCCACCCCGGGACGGTCACCGGCACCGCCCGACCCCCGGCACGCCCGCCTCCCCCGTCCCTGAACTCCCTGGCAGCAATCCACAGAAAGGTCACGCCCATGCCCGAGGTCGTCTTTCCGCTCGATTCCAGCAAGAAGTTCACCGACCAGGAGAAGGTCGGCCACAACCGGTGGCACTACGCCATCCCACCGGCGGTCACCGTCAAACCCGGCGACACCTTCCGGGTGCACTGCCGCGAGTGGTTCGACGGCGCCATCCACAACGACGACTCCGCCGAAGACATTCTCAACGCCCCTTTGAGCACGGTGCACACCCTGTCGGGACCGATCGCGGTCGAGGGCGCCCAGCCGGGTGACCTGCTGATCGTGGACATCGTCGACGTGGGTCCGATCCCGCAGGAGGACAGCGGCCCGCTGGCCGGGCAGGGCTGGGGTTACACCGGCATCTTCGCCACCGAGAACGGGGGCGGTTTCCTCACCGAACAGTTCCCCGACGCCTACAAGGCGATCTGGGACTTCACCGGGCACACCGCTACCTCGCGGCACGTGCCGCATGTGAGCTTCACCGGCATCGTCCACCCCGGCCTGATGGGAACGGCACCGTCGAAGGACCTGCTGGCGAAGTGGAACGCGCGGGAGGCGGCCCTGATCGCCACCGATCCGGACCGGGTGCCCCCGCTGGCACTGCCACCCGAACCGAACGACGCGGTCCTGGGCTCCCTGACCGGAGAGGCGTTCACCGCCGCGGCCGCCGAGGCCGCCCGCACCGCGCCGCCGCGGGAGAACGGCGGCAACCAGGACATCAAGAACCTCACCCGCGGCACCCGGGTGTTCTACCCGGTGTTCGTCGACGGGGCCAACCTGTCGGTGGGTGACCTGCACTTCAGCCAGGGCGACGGTGAGATCACCTTCTGCGGCGCCATCGAGATGGGCGGTTTCATCGACCTGCACGTGGACATCATCCGCGGCGGCATGCAGACCTACGGTGTCAGCGAGAACGCGATCTTCCTCCCGGGCGGCGATGTGGGTCCGCGGTACGAGCAGTTCCTCGCCTTCTCGGGTACCTCGGTCACCCTGGACGGCGAGCAGCGCTACCTCGACAGCCATCTCGCGTACCAGCGCGCCTGCCTGCACGCCATCGACTACCTGACGAAGTTCGGTTACAGCCCGGAACAGGCCTACCTGCTACTCGGCGCGGCGCCGATCGAGGGCCGACTCTCCGGTGTGGTGGACATCCCGAACTCCTGTGCCACCGTGTACATCCCGACGTCGATCTTCGACTTCGACGTGACCCCCGGCAAGGACGGTCCGGTGCGGATCGACCCCGGCCAGGGGGCGCCGCACGCCTCCCGCTGATCAGCCGCCGTACCGCCGGGTCGTCACGGAATGGGCAGGCCCGGCGGGATGGTGATGGTCCGCGGTGCGCCCGGCGGCAGGTCGATCCCCGGTGGGATCACCACGGTGGTCGGATAGGGCTGCTGCGTCTTGGGCGTCGTCGTGGTGGTCTGCAGCACGGTCGTGGTGGTCGTGGTGAC
Organism: Tsukamurella serpentis; assembly: GCF_054780975.1. Lineage (NCBI taxonomy): Bacteria > Bacillati > Actinomycetota > Actinomycetes > Mycobacteriales > Tsukamurellaceae > Tsukamurella > Tsukamurella serpentis. The sequence continues at coordinate 107,533 of NZ_BAAGVH010000001.1, read as the reverse complement.
CGGGTACGCCGTGGTCGGCGGGGTGTACGGCGGCACATACGTGGGCTCGGGCGCACCGGTCTGCACCGGTACCGCGGTGGTGGGCGCGGCCGGTGCCGTGGACGGCTTGACCGAGGAGGCCGACGGCGACGACGGTGTGGAAGAAGCGGACGGGCTCGATCCACCGGTCGGATTCACCGTGAACGACGGCACCGAACCGGTGTCCGACGGTGCGCAGCCCGCGGCGGCGCCGAGACCCGCCAACAGGGCCGTACCGGCGAGAACACGGGTCAACGCGGGCGTGCGTGCGATCACAGTGAATGCCATATGCAATATAGGACCGCATCCGAGCGAACATTGCAACCCGCACGGGATGTCACGGTGCATCAGCCGGCCGGCGACTGCGGTGCCGCTCAGACGGTGGCGCTACCCACTCGTTCCCAGCGATTGCCACGGAAACGCAGCACCACCGAGGCGCAGCGCAACACCATGAACGCCGCCAGTCCGGACCAGATCCCGGCCAGACCCCAACCGAATGCGTACGAGAGCCAGATCAACGGCAGGAAGCCCACCAGCGCGGAGACCATCGTCGCGGTGCGCAGGAACTTCGCGTCCGACGCGCCCAGCAGCACACCGTCGAGCGCGAAGACCACCCCGGCGACCGGCACCATCGCCACCAGGAACCACCACGGCACCCGCACCGCGTCGAGCACCTGCTGATCGGTGGTGAAGACCCGCGGCAGCAAGCCGGCGAGAACCGCGAGCACCACTGCGACACCGACCGCGAAGACGGCGGACCACCGGGTGATCCGGCGTCCCAGGGAACGGGCCGACGCGGCATCACCCGCCCCGAGTGCCGCCCCGACCAGTGTCTGCGCGGCGATCGCCAGCGAATCGAGAATCAGCGCCACGAAGTTCCACAGCTGCATCCCGATCTGGTGCGCACCGACGAACTGGGCACCCGCCCGGGCGGCGACCGCCCCGGCCGAGACGAAGCACACCTGGAAGGAGAGGCTGCGCACGATCAGATCGCGGCCGAGCACCAATTGCGCCCGCACCACCTGCGGGCGCAGCCGCAACGACGACGCCGCGTGGGCCACCGCGACCAGGAACAGGACGCCGCTCACCAGCTGCCCGAGCAGGTTCGCCCAGGCCGAGCCGACCAGGCCCATCGCGGGAGCGCCGAACCAGCCGAAGACCAGGATCGGACACAGGATCGTCGACAGGCCCAGTCCGGCGAGCACGAAGATCAGGGGCGCGCGGGGCCGCTGCACACCGCGCAGCCATCCGTTCCCGGCCATCGTCAGCAGGATCAAGGGGATGCCGAACGACGCCACCCGCAGCCAGGACTCGGCCTCGGCGGCGATCTCGTCCCGCCCGGCGATCGCCCGGCACAGCGGCCCGGCGAAGACCTGCACCAGGGCCAGGATCAGCCCTCCCACGGCGAGCGCGAGCCAGCTGGCCTGCACCCCCTCGGTGACGGCACCTTCCCGATCACCGGCGCCGAAGCGCCGCGCCGACCGCGAGGTGGTGCCGTACGAGAGGAACGTGAGCTGGGTGGAGACCGTGGCCAGGATCAGCGCGCCGATCGCCAGCCCCGCCAAGGCGAGTGCACCGAGCCGGCCGATGACGGCGGTGTCCCACAACAGGTACAGCGGTTCCGCGGCCAGCACGCCCAGCGCGGGCAATGCCTGTCCGACGATCCTCCGGCCCAATCCGGGCTCGGCGGTACCGGACGCCCGGCTCATGCCCGGGCGAGGAAGGCGCCGACCACCTCGTCGGCGGTGCCGGTGGCGGAGTAACCGGCGGCGAGCCGGTGCCCACCACCGTCGAAACCGCGGGCGACCTCGGAGACGTCCACGGCGGCGCGGGCCCGCAGGGACGCCGACCACTGACCGTCGTCGCCCTCCTTGAACAGAGCGGCGACCTCGCAATCGTCCGCGGTGCGGAGCAGGTCGATCAGCGATTCCGCGGCGTCCCAGCCGAGCGGTCCCCGGTCGGCGGCACGGCACACCGCGTACACCACACCGCGCCCGTCGAACGCCTCCGGGACCGCGGTCGCGGTGCCGAGCACCGCGGCGACCATCGCGAACCAGGCCCGCGGGTGACTGTCGAGCAGGTCCCGTGCCAGGTCGCGGCCGCGAGCACCGGCTTCCAGCAGGCGCGATGCCATCACGTGCCCGGCCGGCGAGGACCAGCGGAACGAGCCGGTGTCGGTGATCAGGCCGGCGTAGAGACAGTCGGCGGTCTGCGCGTCGACCTCTGCGCCGAGCGCGTCGATCACCGCGAGCACGAGTTCGGTGGTGCTGTTGGCGGTCGGATCGATCAGGTCGACGGTGCCGAATCCGCCGTTGGTGGCATGGTGGTCGATCACCACCCGCACCGGATGGTCGTTGAAGGAATCCTCCAGTCCGGCAAGACGTTCCGAGCTGGCGCAGTCGACGGCGACGGCCACCGGCGCGTCGATCGGATCGGAGAAGCCGTCGACCCCGGCCAGTGACCCGACCCCGGAGGGCAGGTCCGGACCGGGGTGCGAGACCGAGACCTCGGCGCCGCGGGCGCGCAGCACCCGGGCCAGCCCGAGGCCCGAACCGAGGGTGTCCGCATCCGGCCGAACGTGGCAGTACACGGCGACGCGGGTGGCCCCGTCCAGTGCCGCGGCTACCGCCGCGAGCGCCGGCGCGGGGGCGTCCGTCACCGCTGGACCTCGTCGGCCTTGTCGTCGGCCAATCCCCCGCGGACCTGATCGCCGACCGCATCGGCGTCGGTATCACCGGCTTCAGCACGATCGTCGTGCTTGTACGGATCCTCGTCGCCGGCGGGCTTGGCGGTGGCGGCGACCGCCGCGACCCGCTCGTCCTGCTCCCGGGCCTTGGCCAGCAGGGCTTCCATGTTGGCGACGGCGGCGGGCACCCCGTCGAGCTCGAAGCGCAGGGTGGGGGTGAACCGCACCCCGGTGCCCGCTCCGACCTTGCTCCGGAGCTGACCACGGGCCTTCTCCAGGCCCGCCGCGGCGCCCTCGTAATCGGGCTCGGCGTCGAGCGTGGGTCCCATGACGGTGTAGAAGACGGTCGCGTCGTGCAGGTCGTTGGTCACCCGAGTGTCGGTGACGGTGACGTGATCGAGCCGCGGATCCTTGATGTCGTGCTCGATCGCGGTCGCGACGATGGTCCCGATCCGCTTCGCGAGCCGAGCGGCCCGTGCCGGGTCAGCCATGTCAGCTCCCTCCCTTGAACCTCGGACGATCGACCGGCGGACTGTGGTGCCGATCGATCGATGGACAACGAGCATATCCCGGCTACCGACCGTGAGGTCGGGACCCGGTGGGCGATCGGCGATTCAGTCCTCGGGACCGAACAGCCTCCTGCGCACCGACAACAGTTCGACCTCGGGATGGCCGGCCGCGGTCCGCTCGCACCGGTCCAGGATCTCGACGACGTGCGCGTGATCGGGGCCGACCACGCCGACCCCGATCACCGCACGACGGTGCAGGTCGTGGCCGCCCACCTCGGCCGCGCTGACGGAGAATCTCCGCAGCTCGGCGAGGATGGGCTTGACCACCGACCGCTTCTGCTTGAGCGAGTGCACGTCCCCGAGGAGCAGATCCACCTCGAGAGTACCGATGAACACGTCGAACCCGGTCAGTCGCGCGGCTTCTCGACCAGCTCGTAGGTCTCGATCACGTCGCCGACCTTGATGTCGGAGTACGAGAGCGTCAGACCGCATTCGTAGCCCTCGCGGACCTCGGTCGCGTCGTCCTTCTCACGCTTGAGCGAGGTGACGCTGAGGTTCTCGGCCACCACCGTCGAATCACGCAGCAGGCGCGCCTTGGCGTTGCGCCGCATGATGCCCGACTGGACCATGCAACCGGCGATGTTGCCCACCTTGGAGGACTTGAAGATCGCGCGGATCTCGGCCTGACCGAGCTCCTTCTCCTCGTAGACCGGCTTGAGCATGCCCTTGAGCGCAGCCTCGACCTCGTCGATCGCCTGGTAGATGATCGAGTAGTAGCGGATCTCGACGCCCTCGCGGTTGGCGAGCTCGGTGGCCTTGCCCTCGGCGCGCACGTTGAAGGCGATGATGATCGCGTTCGACGCCGATGCCAGGTTGATGTTGGTCTCGGTGACACCACCGACACCGCGATCGATGACCCGCAGCTGCACCTCGTCGTCGACCTCGATCCCGAGCAGGGCCTCCTCCAGCGCCTCCACGGTGCCGGAGTTGTCGCCCTTGAGGATGAGGTTGAGCTGGCTGGTCTCCTTGAGCGCCGCATCCAGATCCTCGAGCGAGACGCGCTTGCGCGAGCGGGCCGCCAGAGCGTTGCGCTTGCGCGCCGCGCGCCGGTCGGCGATCTGCCGGGCGATACGGTCCTCGTCGACCACGAGCAGGTTGTCACCCGCACCCGGCACCGACGTGAAGCCGATGACCTGAGCCGGTCGCGACGGGTACGCCTCGGTGATGTCGTCGCCGTTCTCGTCCACCATGCGGCGAACACGGCCGTAGGCATCGCCCGCGACGATCGAATCGCCGACCCGCAGGGTGCCGCGCTGGATGAGCACGGTGGCCACCGGGCCACGGCCGCGGTCGAGGTGCGCCTCGATGGCGACGCCCTGCGCGTCCATGTCCGGGTTCGCCCGCAGATCCAGCGAGGCGTCCGCGGTGAGCAGCACCGCCTCGAGCAGTGCCTCGACGTTGGTGCCCTGCTTGGCGGAGATGTCGACGAACATGGTGTCGCCGCCGTACTCCTCGGGAACCAGGCCGTACTCGGTGAGCTGGCCGCGGATCTTCTCCGGCTGCGCGCCCTCCTTGTCGATCTTGTTCACCGCGACCACGATCGGCACCTCGGCCGCCTGCGCGTGGTTGATCGCCTCGACCGTCTGCGGCATGACGCCGTCGTCGGCCGCGACCACCAGGATCGCGATGTCGGTGGCCTTCGCACCGCGGGCACGCATGGCGGTGAACGCCTCGTGACCGGGGGTGTCGATGAAGGTGATCAGGCGCTCGTCGCCGTTGAGCTCGGTGAGCACCTGGTAGGCACCGATGTGCTGGGTGATTCCGCCGGCCTCGCCCTCGCGGACGTTGGCCTTGCGGATCGTGTCCAGCAGTCGGGTCTTACCGTGATCGACGTGGCCCATGACGGTGACCACGGGCGGGCGCTGCTCGAGATCGTCCTCGTCGCCCTCGTCCTCGCCGTAGGTGAGGTCGAAGCTGTCCAGCAGCTCGCGGTCCTCGTCCTCGGGGCTGACGACCTGGACGACGTAGTTCATCTCCTCGCCCAGCAGCACGAGGGTCTCCTCGTTCACCGACTGGGTCGCGGTGACCATCTCACCCAGGTTGAACAGCGCCTGGACCAGCGATGCCGGGTTCGCGTCGATCTTCTCGGCGAAGTCGCTCAGCGATGCGCCGCGGGCGAGACGGATCGTCTCCCCCTGACCGCGCGGCAACCGGACGCCACCGGCGATCGGCGCCTGCATGTTCTCGTACTCGGCGCGTTTCGCCCGCTTCGACTTGCGGCCACGACGCGGAGCGCCACCGGGCCGGCCGAAGGCACCGGCGGTACCACCGGGACGGCCACGACCACCGCCGCCACCGGGACGACCGCGGAAACCACCCGCGGGTGCACCGGTGCCGCCACCACCGCCGGGACCGCCGCGGTAACCGCCGCCGCCACCGCCGGGACGGCCACCGGGCCCGCCACGGCCACCGGGGCCGGGACGCCCCGGGGTGGCCGGACGTGCCGCGCGTGCGGGCATGGCACCCGGCGTCGGGCGCGGAGGCATGCTGCCGGGAGTCGGGCGGGGGCCACCGGGACCGGCCGCGGGGCGACCGCCCTGCGGACGCGGACCGCCCTGGCCGGGCGCCGGACGGGCACCGCCCTGCGGACGCGGGCCACCCTGGCCGGGCGCGGGGCGCCCGCCCTGCGGACGGGGGCCACCGGGACCGGGCTGCGGGCGCGGAGCGCGCTCGACCGGAGCCTGCGAGGAGAACGGGTTGTTGCCGACCTTCGGAGTGCGCGGGCCGGGCTTGGGGCCGGCCGGACGCGGACCGGGCCGGGCCGACGGGCGCGCCTCAGGGGTCGCTGCGCGCGCCTCGGGAGTCGCCGTACGTGCCTCGGGGGTCGCCGGGCGAGCCTCGGGAGCCGACGAGGTGGCTGCGGCCGCAGGTGCCTCCGGCGCCGCAGCGGCGGGAGCTGCTGCGGCCGGCTCGGGAGCCGACGGGGTGGCCGGGCGCGGGCCCGGGCGGGCCGAACTCGGCTTGGGTGCGCGTGACGCCGCCGCAGCTCCGCTCGCCGCCGCGGGGCCGGGCTTCTTCGCCGGACCGGGCTTGGCGCCGCTGGGCTTCGCCGGGGCGTCGGACTTCGAGCCGTACGACTCGCGCAAGCGCCGCGCGACGGGGGCTTCCACCGTCGACGACGCGGACTTCACGAACTCGCCCTGCTCACTGAGCCGTGCGAGAACTTCCTTGCTGGTGACACCGAGTTCCTTAGCCAACTCGTGCACGCGGGCCTTGCCTGCCACTACTCTCCTCATCTGCGAGGTCGAGGGCGCTGCAGGTCCCGCCGACCTCGGTTAGTTACTCCGATTGCCGTTCATCGCTGGTGCTTCACGGTGTGCTCATGTCTTCAGCTCAGTTCCTTCATTTCCGAGTGGACCGGTCACGATCGACCGACCGCCTTCAGACCGCAGACAATAGTACCGCGCCGGGGCAAATCGATTCACGCCAGGGAGTCGTCCAGCCTGCCGGAAACCCGCAGCGCCCGGCGGAAGGCGTTCCGCTTGCGCGCACTGTCGATGCAGCGCGGGTCGTCGTGCAGCCACGCTCCCCGTCCGGGCAGACGGTGACCGGTGTCGATCACCACCCGCAGTCCCCCGCCGGGATCCTCCGCTGCGGGGTGCTCCGCCGCGGGCTGAGCGACCACCCGGATCAGCTCCCGCGCCGGGGCCCGGCCTCGACACCCGATGCAGGTGCGGACCGGTTCGGTCACGAAGGGGTGCTTCCCTCGGCGTCGGAACGGATGTCGATGCGCCAGCCGGTGAGCCGGGCCGCCAGGCGCGCGTTCTGCCCCTCCTTGCCGATGGCGAGCGACAGCTTGAAGTCCGGGACCACGACGCGGGCGGCCTTCTCCTTGGCGTCGACGACGGTGACCGAGACCACCGACGACGGCGACAGCGCGTTGCCGACGAAGACCGCGGGATCGTCGTCGTGGGCGATGATGTCGATCTTCTCGCCCTCCAGATCGCTCATCACGTTGCGCACGCGCTGCCCCATCGGGCCGATGCACGCGCCCTTGGCGTTGAGCCCCGCCACCGAGGTGCGGACCGCGATCTTGGACCGGTGTCCGGCCTCGCGGGCCACCGAGGTGATCTCGACGCTGCCGTCGGCGATCTCCGGGACCTCCAGCGCGAACAGCTTCTTGACCAGGTTCGGATGAGTGCGCGAGAGGGTGATCTGGGTGCCGCGCTGGCCGCGGCTGACGCCCACGACGTAGAACTTCATCCGGTCGCCGTGGTTGTAGGTCTCCCCCGGCACCTGCTCGGCGGGCGGCAGTAGGCCCTCATGGCCCTCGCGCTCGCTGCCGATCCGGACCACCACGAAACCACGCGCCGCGGCGCGGGCGTCCGCCTGCACCACACCGGAGACGACTTCGCCCTCGTAGACGGCGAACTCCCCGAACGTGCGGTCGTTCTCGGCGTCACGCAGCCGCTGGGTGATCAGCTGGCGGGCCGAGTCGGCGGCGATCCGGCCGAATCCCTCAGGGGTGTCGTCCCACTCGGTGATGACACCACCGTCGGCGTCGAGTTCCTGAGCCAGCACGCGGACCTGCCCCGAGCGCCGGTCGATGTCGATCCGGGCGTGCGGCTGATGACCGTCGGTGTGCTTGTACGCGGTGAGCAGCGCGACCTCGATCGCATCGATCACGGTGTCGACGGAGATGTCCTTCTCCGCCTCGATCGCCCGCAGGGTCGCCATGTCGATGTTCATCTAGTCCTCTTCTCCGACGCCCGCACCGGCGTTCTCATCCTTGGTCAAGTCGCTGTTCAGGTCATTGCTGGGGTCCTTCGTCAGGTCCTCGGGGTCGGCTCCCGACTGCACCCTCCCGGGGGTGATCCCGGACAGTTCCATCTCCCGGGGGTTCGGCGGGCGGAACTCCACCTGCATCGCAGCCGCGGCCACCTCGGCGAGCGCGAGCTCACGGGTGGTCGGGGCGGTGCCCTTCACACCGGGGATGACGACGGTGACCGTCTGCTCATCCGGTGCCAGCGGTCCGACCCGGACCAGGAGGTTCTCACCGCCGGCCAGTTCGACGGCGGCGCGACGGCCCCGCGCGCGGCGCCAGTGGCGGGGCTCGGTGAGCGGACGCTCAGCGCCGGGGGTGGTCACTTCGAGGGTGAAGGCCTGCGCGCCGAAGACCTCGTCGGCGGCGTCGACGGCGGCGGAGAGGGTGCGCGCGAGGTCGGCCAGAGAATCGAGGGTGGGACCGGCGTCGTCGTCGACCACGACCGTGATCGAGGATTTCGGGCCCGCGTTGTTGATCCGCAACTGTTCCAGATCGAGGCCCGCGGCATCGAGGTGAGGCACGATGACGGCCCTCACCGCCGTTTCGTCGTAAGCCATACGCGCCTCCTGTGAAGTTGTCACCGGGCATCCCCCGGTATCGAACGCTCGTATCAGTGTACCCGTGTCGCGTGATTAGACTCGCCCCGTGATCGTCCAACCGCCGCGCCGCGGCATCGACCGCCGTACCGCGCTGACATCCGCTCTGCTGACCGGTGGCGCCCTGGTGGGAGGTGCTGCGCTCACCGGCTGCACCACCGCCGAGGAACGCGCCGGCCAGCCGGAGGCGATCCGCCTGCAGGCCGCCGTCGCCCGTGCCCACGCCGATGCGGACGCAGCCCGCGGGCTCGCGGTGCTCGACGGTGGCATCGGCCGGCAACTGCAGGTGATCGCCGAACAACGCGGCCAGCACGCCGCGGCCCTGACCGACGAGCTCTCCCGGTACGTGCAGCGGCCCACATCGGTGACCGCGGCACCGTCGTCCGGTTCCGCCGCTCCGGCTCCCGTGACCCGGGAGTCGCTGGTGGCTCAGTTGACCCGCTCGGCGAAGGACGCCGCGGATTCCGCCGTGGCGTCCTCGGGCTATCAGGCCGCGCTGCTGGGTTCGGTGGCCGCCGCAGTCCGCGTGCACCTGGAGGTGATGCTCGGATGAGTCCCTCACGCGAGGCGCTCAGCGCCGCTATCGCCGCCGAACATTCGGCGGTCTACCTGTACGGACTGGTCGAGGCGTACGCCGCCCCGGCCCGCCGCGCTGAGATCTCGAAGTACAGCGCCGAGCACCGGGCCCAACGGGAGGCGCTGTCGGCGGCGCTCACCGCCGCCGGCGGGCAGATCCCGCCCGCGGCACCCGCGTACACGCCGCCGGAGCCGGTTCTCGATCCGGTGACCGCGGCGCGGGTCGCGACGGCGATCGAGGACGACACGGCCGCGGCGCACCGGGCTCTCCTCGTCCGCGGCGACGCCGATCCGGTCCGCAACCTCGGGGTGACCGGCCTGAGCGGCGCCGCCGTCCGCGGCGCCCGCTGGCGGCTGGCACTGGGGCAACCGGCGACGGCGACGGCCTTCCCCGGCATCCGCGGCTGACCCCGCCGCCGCAGCGCACTACCTCGCGGCGGCGGCCACCTCGGTTGCGGCATCGGCCACCGGGACCTCACGGGCCGCACCGGTGAACCGGTCGCGGATCTCCACCACGCCGTCGGCCCAGCCCCGGCCGACCACGACCACCGTCGGAACGCCCAGCAGCTCGGAGTCCTTGAACTTCACACCCGGCGAGGCCTTGCGGTCGTCGAGCAGAACCTGCAGTCCGGCGGCGTCGAGCTCCGCGGCGAGTGCCTCCGCACCGGTCCAGGCCCCCTCGTCCTTGTTGGCTATCACCAGGTGCACGTCGAACGGGGCGACCTCCTTCGGCCACCGCAGCCCCTTCTCGTCGTGCTGCTGCTCGGCGATCACCGCGACCAGGCGCGAGACTCCGATGCCGTAGCTGCCCTGGGTCAGGCGCACCGGCTTGCCGTTCTCCCCCAGTACGTCGACCTCGAAGGCGTCGGTGTACTTGCGGCCGAGCTGGAAGATGTGACCGATCTCGATGCCCCGGGCGGACACCAGGGTGCCGCGGCCGTCCGGCGAGGGATCGCCGTCGCGGACCTCGGCCGCCTCGATGGTGCCGTCCGGAGTGAAGTCCCGGCCCACGGTGAGGTTGACCACGTGCCGGCCGGCGGCGTCGGCTCCGGTGATCCACGCGGTCCCGGTCACGATGCGCGGGTCCACCAGGAAGCGCACCTCGTTGTCCTGCAGGGCACGCGGACCGATGTAGCCCTTCACCAGGAACGGGTACTTCGCGAAGTCCCCCTCCTCGAGCAGCGCCACCTCGGCCGGCTCCAGCGAGGCCTCCAGTCGCTTGAAGTCCACCTCTCGATCACCGGGCACGCCGACGCCGAGGAGTTCCCAGTCGCCGCCCGGGGCCCGGGTCTTGACCATGACGTTCTTGAGGGTGTCGGCGGCGGTGACCTCCCGGCCGAGCACGGAGGCACCGTCGGCGCCCTGGTTGGCCCAGGCCACCAGAGTCTCGATGGTGGGCGCGTCCGGGGTGTCGTAGACCTGCGCGTCGGGCAGTCCGTCGAGCGCGATCGCCGGCGGCGCGGCCGTGATCACGGCCTCGACGTTCGCCGCGTAATCGGATTCGGTGGAGTGCACGTAGGTGTCCTCACCGACCTCGCTCACCGCGAGGAACTCCTCCGACGCGCTGCCGCCCATCGCGCCCGAGGTGGCCGAGACGATCACGTGCTCGACCGCGAGCCGCTCGAAGATCCGCTGGTAAGCGGCCCGATGCTGGGCGTACGCCGCGGAGAGACCGTCGTCGGAGAGGTCGAAGCTGTAGCTGTCCTTCATCACGAACTCGCGGCCGCGCAGGATGCCCGCGCGGGGACGCTCCTCGTCGCGGTACTTGGTCTGGATCTGGTACAGGATCACCGGGAGGTCCTTGTACGAGTTGTACTCGCCCTTGACGGTGAGCGCGAAGATCTCCTCGTGCGTGGGTCCGAGCATCATGTCGGCGCCCTTGCGGTCCTGCAACCGGAACAGGCTGCTCCCGTACTCGGTCCACCGGTTGGTCACCTCGTACGGTTCGCGCGGCAGCAGTGCGGGCAGCAGGATCTCCTGGCCACCGATCGCGTCCATCTCCTCACGGACCACCTGCTCGACCTTGCGCAGCACCCGCAGGCCCAGCGGTAGCCAGGAGTACACGCCCGGCGCGATCCGCCGGACGTAGCCGGCCCGCACCAGCAGCTTGTGGCTGGGAACCTCGGCGTCGGCCGGGTCGTCGCGGAGGGTGCGCAGGAACAGCTGGGAGAATCGGGTGATCACGGGGCTATACCTTAATGTGCCCTCTGTGCTGATCCTGCTTCCCCCGTCCGAAACGAAGGCCGGCGCCCCGGACAGTGGCGCCCCGCTCGACCTCGGCCTGCTGACCTTCCCCGCGCTCACCCCGATCCGACGGCGGCTCCTCGACGCCGTGATCGCCGTCTCCGGCGACGACGACGCCGCTCGCACCGCGCTGGGCCTGTCGGCGGGGCAGACCGGCGAGATCGAACGCAACCGGGTGCTGCGCACCGCACCCACCCGGCCGGCGATCGAGCAGTACACCGGGGTGCTCTACGAGGCCCTGGACGTGGCCGCGATGACGAAGGCGCAGCGGGCGAAGGCCGATGCGCGGCTGGCGGTGGGCTCGGCACTGTTCGGTGTGGTCGGCGCCGCCGATCCGATTCCGGCCTACCGGCTCTCAGCCGGTTCCAGATTGCCCGGGATGGGCACGCTCGCCGCGCAGTGGAAACCCGATCTGGCCGATGCACTGGCCGGTGCCGACCGCGGCCTGGTCGTGGATCTGCGCTCCGGCGGCTACGCCGCACTCGGGAGGGTGCCCGGCGCGGTGACGGCCACCGTCGTGACCGAGAAGCCGGACGGTTCCCGCTCGGTGGTCTCCCACTTCAACAAGCACCACAAGGGTCTGCTGGCCCGGGCACTGGTGACCGGTCGGGCCGAGCCGACCGACGCGAGCGGTGTGGTGCGCGTCGCGCAGAAGGCCGGGTTGCGCGCCGAGCTGACCTCGCCGACCGAGGTCACGATCGTCACCGCGGGCTGATCCGCACGGGTACTTCCGAGCCCGGGTCGCGCGGTGGTCAGTCCTCGTCGAGGCGGTGCCGGCGGGCCCGGCTGACCCGGTCCGCCTGGGCGGACGGGACCGGACGGTGCATGCCCGGCTCGGGGGCCGCGTGCCGTCCGCCGCCGCGCGACGGTTGGTCCTGGGCCTGCACGTGCTGCGCCTGCGAATGCCGGGGCGCGTCGTGACGGGGCTGCGACGGGCTCTGCTGGCCCGGCTGGGGCATCGGCCGGCTCATCGGACCACTGGGCCGGTTCACCGGAGCGCTGGGCCGGTTCACCGGACCGCTCGGACGATTCACCGGACCGCTGGGACGGTTCATCGGGCCGCTGGGGCGCGGCATCGGCGCGCCGGCGCGGTACCGGGCAGAGGGCTCCTGCTGCTGACGCGGCGGCGCCGGGCGCCGGTACTGCTGCGACGGGGGCTGCGGGGGCACCGGCGGCCGGGGAAGGTCGGCACTCTCGCGCTGGATCGGCCCAGACGGGCGTGCCACCCCGGCCAGGTCGTCGCCGGGTTGCGGCGCGCGGCGCGGCAACGGATCACTGGGATGGGTGAACGGACCGGTCGAACCCGGCCCCTGTGGGCGGGACACCGGGACCCCGCCGGTCTGCTGTCGGGACGGCTGCTGCGGATGCCGAGTCCCGGGCTGGGACGTGCCTTGGACGTCGGAACGCTTGATCGCGCGGAACCGGTCGGTGAAGTACACCGGCTCCGGGTCGCCCGGCTTCTCGTTGTACACGCGGTCGAAGTCCTGGCGGTTCACAGCCGGGAAGGACCCGGAGGTGACGTCGCCCTCGATCGGCTCCCAATCGTCGTCGACGTCGTCGTCGAAGGCCTGCGCCGGGAACGAGGTCGACGGGATCGAGCCACCGGACTTGTTGGACTCCTGCGCCGCCTGCCCCTCGGCCACTTCCTCCGGGGTGAACCGCATGAACGGCACCACCACCAGGCCCGCGATGATCAGGATCACCGCGCAGGCGATGAACGCCAGGCCGTAGCCGGAGGCCAGAGCGCTGCGCTGGGACTCATTGAGCATCTCGTGGGTGATGTCACCCTTGGTCGGACCGCCCTCCTTCATGATCCGGGAGGTCACCACCACCTGCACCGAGGCCAGTCCGATGATGCCGCCGATGTTCTGGCACACCTCGACCAGCGCCGACATCGGGCCGGTCTCCGAGGGGCGGACGCCGGCCAGCGCGCAGATCGGGAGCGGGATCATCGCGAAACCGACGCCGAGACCGATGAAGAACACCGGTAGCCCGATGTACGGGAAGTAGGTGACCTCCTCCGGGCTCCTGGACATCAGCATCGGCACGTAGATGCAGGGTAGGAAGACGATCACTCCGCCGATCGCCACCAGCCATCGCGCCTGCATCTTCAACGCGAGCTTGGACGAGACGGGCGCGGCGATGCCCATACCCACGGCGAACGGGATCAGGGCGACACCGGACTGCAGCGGGGTGTAGCCGAGCACCTGCTGGAAGGTGAGGGCGACGTAGAAGCCGAGGGTGGGGATCAGGGCACCGCACACCAGGATGGCGATCATCGCGGCCACCCGGTTGTGGTTGCGGAACAGCGAGAACGGCAGGATCGGGTTCTTCGCGGTGCGCTCGACCAGCAGGAAGGCCACCAGACAGGCGATGCTGAGGGCGGCGGAGACGTAGATGCTCGCGCCCTTCCACCCGACCTCGGGGCCCATGGTGAGGGTGTAGACACCACCGACACAGCCGGCCACGGCCAGGAAGGCGCCGCGGATGTCGAGTGCGTGCCGCCGCTCGGAGGTGGACTCCTCCAGTGCGTAGACGGCGCCGATCACGCAGATGATGCCCACCGGCACGTTGATCCAGAAGACGAAGCGCCAGTCCATGGTGGCGAGCAGGCCACCTGCGACCAGTCCCGATACCGATCCCAGGCCGGCCATCGCGCCGAAGATGGCGAAGGCCTGGTTGCGCGCCTTACCGGGGGCGAAGGTGGTGGCGATCAGCGCCAGCGCGGTGGGACAGGCGATCGCGGCGAACAACCCCTGGCCGGCGCGCGCGGCCAGCAACCAGGCCTCGTTGGTGGCGAAGCCGGTGAGCAGTGAGGCCGCGGTGAAGCCTGCGACGCCGAAGACGAACATCCGTTTTCGGCCGAAGGTGTCGCCCAGGCGGCCTCCGAGCAGCATGAATCCACCGAAGGTGACGGCGTAGGCACCGAACACCCAGATCTTCGCGGCATCGGACAGATGCATGGCGTCCTGGATCCGCGGCAGGGCCACGAAGACGACGGTGCCGTCCAGCACTGCCAGGAACATCATTCCGGACAGGACGACGATGGCCACGCCCAGTGCGCTGCCCTTGACGCGGTAGGTCTGCGCCGGGCTACCGGGGGCCATCGTTGCGGTCATGGAGTCCGAGGCTACCGGGCGAGGGAAGGCGCCCGGAAATCGTTGACCGCTACTCGTGGGGCGAATGAGACGGAAGTGTCCCAAACTGCATGCGGGATGCACCGGTCGATTCGCCCTGTTTGCGCACGCCACGGTGCAGATTCGGGGATGTCCGAGATGCACCGATCAGTGCGGGTCACATTTCACCCTCGATGCGCGCGTCGGCGTGGCACCGTCGGCCTGCGCTCACTCCGGGGAGTTCCGCCTACGGGCCCGCCGCACCCGCTCGGCCTGCGGCGATACCTCCGGTGAGTGCATCGGAGACCTCGAAGACGCCGGTTTCTGCGGCGGGGCGTCCGGCCGGGCCGGATCACGGACCGGGCCGCCCGGTCGACCGCGCTGGTGCGATCGCGGCTGCGGCTGCGCACCCGGATCCCGGCGCACCGGACCGGACGGATCCCGGCGGACCGGTCCGGAGGGACGTTGCACGGTGATCGCCCGGGTCTGCTCGGCTGAGGGGTCCGGCGGCCGCTGCGCCCGCTGTTGCGGGGCAGGCTGCTGCGGCGCCGGTCGAGGAGCGCGTGGCCGTGGCGCGTGCTCGTCGATCTCGGAGCGCTTGATCGCCCGGAAGCGGTCGGTGAAGTACACCGGCTCCGGATCGCCGGGCTCCTCGTTGTAGGCCCGGTCGAAGTCCTCCCGCCGGACCACGGGGAAGGCACCGGAGGTGACATCGCCCTCGATCGGCTCCCAATCGTCGTCGACGTCGTCGTCGAAGGCCTGCGCCGGGAAGGAGGTGGACGGGATCGCGCCTCCGGACTCGCTGGACTCCTTGGCCGCCTGTCCCTCGGCGATCTCCGCGGGCGTGAATCGCATGAACGGCACCACCACCAGCCCGGCGATGATCAGGATCACCGCGCAGGCGATGAACGCCAGACCGTAGCCGGATGCGAGGGCGGTGATCTGCTCACCGGTGAGTTCCTCGTGCCGCAGGTGACCGGTGGTCGGCCCCTGCTCCTTCATGATCCGGGAGGTGACCACCACCTGCACCGAGGCCAGGCCGATGATGCCGCCGATGTTCTGGCACACCTCGATCAGCGCGGTGAGCGGCCCGATCTCGGACGGCCGGACTCCGGCGACGGCGCCCAGCGGCAGCGGGACCACGGCCATCCCCACCCCGATTCCGATGAGGAGGACCGGGACGGCGATCTGCGGGAAGTAGTCGATGCTGGCCGGGGCGTCGTCCATCAGGGTCGGCACGTACAGGCACGGCACGAAGACGATCAGGCCCCCGATCGCGACCAGCCAGCGGGCCTGCATCCGCCGCACCAGCGAGGCGCTGACCGCCACCGAGATGCCGAAGCCGACCGCGAAGGGCAACAGCGCGAGTCCCGATTGGAACGGGGTGTAGCCGAGCACCAGTTGGAAGGTGAGGGCGACGTAGAAGCCGAGCGTGGGCAGCAGGGCGCCGCACACCAGGATGGCGATCATCGCGGCCACCCGGTTGCGGTTGTTGAACAGCGAGAACGGCAGGATCGGGTTCTTCGCGGTGCGCTCGACCACCAGGAAGGCCACCAGACAGACCACGCTGACCAGCGCGGCCAGGTACACCGAAGTGCTCTGCCAGTGCGCCTCCGGTCCCGCGGTGAGCGTGTACACCCCGCTCACGCAGCCGGTGACCGCGAGCACCGCCCCCTTGACGTCGAGTGCGTGCCGCCGCTCCGCCAGGGCCTCGTCGAGGGTGAAGTAGCCGCCGATGGCGCACGCCAGACCCACCGGGACGTTGATCCAGAAGATCAGCCGCCAGTCCATCGTGGCGAGCAGCCCGCCCGCCACCAGGCCGGCGATCGAACCGAGTCCGGCCATCGCGCCGAAAACCGCGAAGGCCTGGTTGCGCGCCTTACCGGGGGCGAAGGTGGTCGCGATCAGGGCCAGGGCGGTGGGGCCGGCGATCGCGGCGAAGAAGCCCTGTCCGACGCGAGCGGCCAGCAGCCACGCCTCGTTCGGCGCGAATCCGGCCAGCAACGACGCGATGGTGACGCCCAGAACGCCGAACAGGAACATCCGCTTGCGACCGAAGGTGTCGCCGAGCCGTCCGCCGAGCAGTAGGAACCCGCCGAAGGTGAGCGCGTACGCGCCGAAGACCCACACCTTGGAGGCGTCCGAGAGCCCCAGGGCGTTCTGGATCGCGGGCATCGCCACGAAGACGACGGTGCCGTCCAGCACGGACAGGAAGATCATGCCGCAGAGCACCAGGATGGGAATGCCGAATGCACTGCCCTTGACGCGGTAGGTCTGCGCCGGGCCGCTCGGCACCAAGGTTGCGGTCATGATCGACAACGCTACCGAGCGAGGGGGCCGGACGGAAGGAACCGCGTGAAACGAATGAGACACAAGTTTCTGATGTGACTGTTCGGTCCGCCCGGTTCACAGCGGCCGCGCCGGCCGCGGATGTCAGTCGCCGATCGCCGCGGTGAACCCGGCGACCGACCCCACCACCAGCACCGCGGGTGGCTTGATCTGCGCCGCTTCCGCATCCGCGGTGATTCCGGCGAGCGTGCCGCGGACGGTGCGCTGCCCACCGGTCGTGGCGTTCTCGATCACTGCGGCCGGTGTGTCGGACGGGCGCCCGCCGGCGATGAGCGCATCCGCGATCACCCCGAGTCGCTCGACGGCCATCAACACCACGACGGTGCCTCGCAGGCGTCCCAGCGCATCCCAGTCGACCAGGCTGTCGGGGTGACCGGGCGGAACGTGTCCGGAGACCACGACGAATTCGTGGGTCACCCCGCGGTGCGTGACCGGGATGCCCGCGGCCGACGGTGCGGCGATGGAACTGGTGATCCCCGGGACCACCGTCACCGGGACACCCGCCTCCGCGAGGGATTCGAGCTCCTCGAAGCCGCGGCCGAAGACGTACGGATCGCCGCCCTTGAGACGGACGACGAACTTGCCCTCCTTCGCCCGGTCGATCAGGACCCCGTTGATGGCCTGCTGCGCCATCGCACGCCCGTAGGGCACCTTCGCCGCGTCGATCACCTCGACGTGCGGTGCGAGCTCGGCGAGCAGTCGCGGCGGTGCCAACCGGTCGGCGACCACCACGTCGGCCAGGCCGAGCAGGGTGCGGCCGCGCACAGTGATCAGGTCCGGGTCCCCGGGCCCGCCTCCGACCAGGGCGACCGTCCCGGACAGCCCGGCCCTGCGGCCCGCACTCGCCGGGGCCTGCGACCCACCGCCTGCCGATTCCCCGGTCAGCACCGAGCGCAACTGGTCCCGGACGGCGGCCGAGCGGCGATGGTCGCCGGAGGCGAGGACGCCCACCTGGAGACCGTCCTGGGCGACGGTGGCCGGGGTGACGGCGGTGCCCTCGCGGGCGAGGTCGGCGCGCACGCAGAAGGTGCGCTGGGCCTGCGCCTCGGCGACCACCTCGGCGTTCACCGCCGGGTCGTCGGTGGCTGCCAGGGCGTACCAGGCCCCGTCCAGATCACCCGCACGGTAGGCGCGGCGGTGCCAGGTGATCCCGGGGGTCGATTCGACCGCCGGTGTCGCCTCGGGTGCCACCACGTGAACGTCCGCGCCGGCGGCGAGCAGGACGGGCAGCCGCCGCTGGACGACGGTGCCCGCCCCCACGACGACGACACGGCGCCCCCGCAGATCCAGACCGACGAGGTAGGGATCGCAAGGGGCGCCGTGGCTGTTCATGGCGCTCAGCCTAGTGAGCGGACCGTGCGACTACGCGCGCGGCTCGGCGTGCGTGGTCGCGGTGTGCACGATGTCGTAGTACACCGCCTTGTTGCCGGCCTCGGGGTACACGCGGTAGGTGAACTCCTTCTCGGTGAGGGTCACGATGTCGACGGTGCGGCGGTACTGCACGCTGCCGTCGGCGTTCTTGGCAACCAGGGTGCGGGTCTTGCCGTCGGCCGAGACCGTCCAGTCGCCCTTGCCCTTGGCGGAGTTGTCGAGGTTGTACAGGGCGAAGGTGCCGTCCTTCTTGAAGTAGGCCCAGCCCACGAAGTTCTTCACGGCGGGGTCGGTCAGTGCGACCGAGGCGCCCTTGGCGTCCTTGGCACCGGTGGTCTCCCACGCGGTCGAGGCGAGCACGGCGCTCGGGGTGCCGGGCTTGACCGCCGCGGAGGCGGAGGCGGACTTCGACGCCGACGCCGACTTCGACGCGGGTGCGGACGGCTTGGCCGAGGAGCTGTTGGAGGCGGACGGCGATCCGGGGGCGGCGTAGGAGCCGGCGGCGCACGCCGACGTGGCGACCACAGCGGCGGCGGCGAAGGTCATCGTGACGATCTTGAGCGACTTGTGCATAGGGCATTTGTACCGGACGCTCTCAGCCTCCGCGAGGCCGGTTCTCAGGATGAGACCTATTCCTCACCGCACCGCTGTGACCAGGCGTTCTACCAGTGCGGGATATCCGGCAGGGTGGAGGTGGAGATACGAGGAGTGCACAGTGGGCGAAACGAATCCATCGGTCACGGGGCGGCCGTCGGCGTCCCGCCAGCCCCACGCCGGATCGGTGCCCGTATCGAGTTCGGTGCGGTGGAATTCGTGGCCGGTGACCCGCTCCCCCGGCTCGAACAGCGGACTGGGCGCCAGCGCCACGGCGTCCCGGTAACCGAGTTTGAGCCGGGGGGTGAAACTCGCGGCACCCGGCACCACACCGCACATGGGCACGCCGTCGAGCGACTGCGCGAGGTACAGCAGTCCGGCGCACTCGGCGTGCACCACACCGCCGCGCTCGGCCAGGTCCCGGATCTGCCTGCGCAGGCCGCTGTTCGCGGACAGCCGTTCGGCGAAGACCTCGGGGAATCCGCCGGGGAGCACCACTGCGGCGGCGCCGTCCGGGAGCGCATCGGTGAGCGGGTCGAAGCGACGGACCACCGCACCGGCGGCGGTCAGCAGTTCCTCGTGCTCGGCGTAACCGAAGCTGAACGCGGGCCCACCGGCCAGGGCCACCGTCGGCCCCCGGCCGGCAGGGGCGCTGACCTCGTCCGACGGTGTCCACACCGGACCGTCGGCCACCGGCCCGGCCAGCGCACGCACCCGGTCGACGTCGACGTGTTCGGCGACCAGTTCGGTCATCGCGGCGACCGCGGCGACCGCGTCCGTGCCGCGTTCGACGGCGGGGACCAGCCCCAGGTGGCGGGCGGGGATCTCCAGTTCCGCGGCGCCGGGCACAGCCCCGACGGCTTCCAGCCCGGCCTGCGCGCAGGCGTCCCGCAGTACCCGTTCGTGCCGGGGGCTCGAGACCCGGTTGAGGATGACCCCGGCGAGGGCGATTCCCGGCCGGTGCGCGATGAAGCCGGCCAACAGCGCGGCCAGTGACTGTGAATGCCCGCGGGCGTCCACCACCAGCAGCACCGGTGCGCCGAGCATCGCCGCGACGTCGGCCGTCGATCCGATTCCCTCGGTGATCAGCGCAGATCCCCGGGCGGCAGCGCTACCTCCCCCGTGCTCGACGATCCGGCCGTCGAACAGGCCCATCACTCCCTCGACGACGGCGATGTCGGCGCCGGTGGCACCGTGCCGGTACATCGGAGCCACCCGGTGCTCCCCGCACAGCACCGGGTCGAGGTTGCGGCCGGGACGCCCGGTGGCGAGTGCGTGGTAGCCCGGGTCGATGTAGTCGGGCCCCACCTTGAACGGGGCGACGGTGGCGGTGCGCGACAGGGCGCCCATCAACCCGGTGGCGATCGTGGTCTTACCGCTGCCGGAGGCCGGCGCCGCGATCACGACGGCCGGTGCTACCACTCGATGCCCCGCTGGCCCTTGCGCCCGGCGTCCATCGGGTGCTTGACCTTCGTCATCTCGGTGACCAGATCGGCGGCCTCGATCAACGCGGCCGGGGCATTGCGGCCGGTGATCACCACGTGCTGGTTGCCCGGACGGGCTGCGAGTGCGGCGACCACCTCGTCGACGTCGATCCAGCCCCAGCTCAGCGGGTAGGTGAATTCGTCGAGCACGTAGAAGCGGTGCTGCTCGGCCGCGAGCCGCCGGGCGATCTCCCGCCAGCCGGCGCGGGCCGCTTCGGCGTGGTCCTGTTCGGCGTCGTCGGACCGGCGCAGCCAGGACCAGCCCTGCCCCATCTTGTGCCATTCCACCGGACCGCCGGCACCGGTGCGCTCGTGCACGTCGTTGAGGGCGAGCATCGCCGCCTCCTCGCCGACCTTCCACTTCGCGCTCTTGACGAACTGGAAGACGCCGATCGGCATGCCCTGGTTCCAGGCGCGCATGGCCATGCCGAAGGCGGCGGTGGACTTGCCCTTGCCCGGTCCGGTGTGGACGGCGAGGACCGGCTGGTTACGGCGCTGCCGGGTGGTGAGCCCGTCCTGGGGTACTGACTCGACCTTGCCCTGCGGCATCGGAGGCTCCTCACTGATTCGGCGGACGGTTTCGGTTCGGCTCTCTCCGGCCGGTCAGGCGACGCGGGCCAGGTCCTGCGGACCCAGGCCGCCGAGCGGGACGGTTCGGGCGCCGAGCGCATGGGAGACCTGCGCCGCCAGCCCGAGCCGCACCATCGAGGTCTCGCAGTCCACGACCACCGCGGCACGCCCGTCGGCGTGCAGTGCCGCGGCCGCGGCGAGCGCACGGGGCAGCGGATCGCGGCCGGAGGTGGCGCGGCCATCGGTGAGCACGACCACCAGCGGACGCCGCGCGTCCGGACGCAGATCCTCCCGGCGCAGCAACCGGCGGGCTTCGATCAGGCCCTCGGCGAGGGGGGTGCGTCCGCCGGTGCGGGCCTTCGACAGCCGTGCCACGGCGAGGTCGACCGACCGGGTCGGCGGCACCAGGACTGCGGCCTCCGCGGCGCGGAAGCCGATCACGGCGACCTTGTCGCGGCGCTGGTAGGCATCGCGCAGCAGCGAGACCGCGGCCTCCCCCACCAGTGCCAGCCGCTCCCGGGCGGCCATCGAACCGGACAGGTCGACCACGAACAGCACCAGGTTCCCCTCGGTGGCCTCGCGGATCGGCGACCGCAGGTCCGACGGTGCCAGGCGCAGCGGCCCCTCGGTCCGGCCGCGGGCGGCCTGCTCGGGTGCCGCCGCGCGCAACGTCGCGGCCAGGTGCAGGCCCGCGCCGGTACCGGCGGGTGCCGCGCGCACCGTCGAGCCGCGGTCCGCACGGGTCTTCGAACGCCGGCCGGCGGCGGCGCCGGTGCCGGTTCCGGGCACGGCGAGCCTGGCGACCGACCGGTGCCGGGCGGTGGGCAGGGCGGCCCCGTCGGGCGGGTTCTGTGCAGTGTCGCCATCCTGGGGCGCCCCGGATCGCGGCGTCCCCGAGTGCGGGGACGAATCCTGCCCGCCGGAGGGCTCGGCCCCGCCACCGGGACCGTCGGGATCCGGCTCGGGTTCGTCGTCCCGGGCGTCGTCGAAGGCGCGGTCGAGCTCCTGATCGTCGAGTCCGGGCTCGTCGAACGGGTCCCGCCGCTTGCGGTGCGGCAGCGCCAGTGCGGCGGCCACGCGGACGTCCTCCTCGGTGACCTCTGCGGCGCCGCGCCAGGCCGCGTGTGCGCGGGCGGCACGGGCGATCACCAGGTCCGCGCGCATCCCGTCGACGTCGAAGGCGGCGCACACCGCGGCGATCCGGCGCAGTTCCGCTTCCGGCAGCTCGACCCGCGGCAGGCCGTCGCGGGCGGCGGCCACGCGCTGCGCGAGTTCCGCGTCGGCGGCGGCGTACTCGGCGGCGAAGGCCGATGGATCGGCCTCGAACGCCAGGCGCCGCCGCATCACCTCCATGCGGGTGTCGACGTCCCGGCTGGCGCGAACGTCCACCGCGAGGCCGAACCGGTCCAGCAGTTGCGGACGCAGTTCCCCCTCCTCCGGGTTCATCGTTCCGACCAGCACGAACCGCGCCGGGTAGGCCCGGGAGACGCCATCGCGTTCGACGGTGACCCGGCCCATCGCAGCGGCGTCGAGCAGCACGTCCACCAGGTGGTCGGAGAGCAGATTCACCTCGTCGACGTAGAGGATCCCACCGTCGGCGTCGGCGAGCAGGCCGGGGGTGAAGTCGACGGCGCCCTCTCCGAGCGCCCGGTGCAGATCCAGTGAGCCGACCACCCGGTCTTCGGTGGCGCCGATCGGCAGTTCCACCAGGCGGGCGGGGGTGCCGTCGGGGCGCGTCGGCAACAGCGGCGCCAGGGCCCGGGCCGCGGTCGATTTGGCGGTGCCCTTCTCACCGCGCACCAGCACCCCGCCGATGGCGGGGGCTATGGCGCACAGCGCCAGCGCCAGACGCAGCTCGTCGTGCCCGACGACCGCGCTGAACGGGAAGCGATCGGGCTGCGCCGTCACCGTCGAGCCTCCACCGAACGCGCCCGGCCTACGCGCCGGCCTCGGAGCCGGGTACCAGCTGCAGGGTGCGGTCGGTCCAGTCCCAGACCTGGTTGAACAGCTGCTTGTTGTTGTTGAGGGTGGTGCCGTAGGAGGGGATCATCTCCTGCAGCAGGGGCTTCCACGCCTGCATGTGCTTGGGGAAGCACTTGCTGAGCACGTCCAGCATCGCCGGAACGGCGGTGGAGGCGCCGGGCGAGGCACCGAGCAGGCCGGCGATCTGTTCGTCGGCGGCGGCGATCACTGCGGTGCCGAACTCGAGGTTGCCCCCGCCCGGTCCCTTGCGGATGACCTGCACGCGCTGGCCGGCCGTGATCAGGTCCCAGTCACCGCCGTCGGCGCGGGGCACGAACTCGGAGAGGGTCTTGACCCGGTCGGCGGGCGACTGCATCAGCTCACCGATCAGGTACTTGGTCAGGCCCATCTCCTTCAGGCCCACGGCCATCATGGGCAGCAGGTTGTTCGGCTTCACCGACAGCGGCAGATCGGTGTACCGGCCGGCCTTGAGGAACTTCGGCGAGAAGCCGGCGTACGGGCCGAACAGCAGACCGCGGTTGCCCTCGATGACGCGGGTATCCAGGTGCGGGACGGACATCGGCGGGGCACCGACGGCCGCCTTGCCGTAGACCTTCGCCGCGTGATGGTCGATCAGCTCGGGATTGGTGCACCGGAAGAACTGCCCGGACACCGGGAAACCGCCGAAGCCCTTGGCCTGCTTGATACCGGACTTCTGCAGCAGCGGGAGCGCGCCGCCACCGGCGCCGACGAAGACGAACCGGGCGTCGACGTAGCTCACCTCGTGGGTGCGCCGGTTCTTGACGGTCAGTCGCCAGCCGTCCTTGGTGCGCTTGAGATCGGTGACACGGGTACCGAAGTGGACGGACCCGCCCTTGCCGACGAAGTTGATCAGCTTCTTGGTCAGCGAGCCGAAGTCCACATCGGTGCCGCCCTCGTACCAGTTCACGGCGATCGGGTCGGCGAAGTCACGGCCGGCCGCCATGATCGGCAGTCTCTCGGTGAAGGTGGCCGGGTCGGTGAAGAACTCCATACCCTCGAACAAGGGCTCCGCGGCCAGTGCGTCGTACCGCTTACGCAGGTAGTCGACGTTGTCGGCGCCGTGCACGAAGCTGGCGTGCGGGATGGTGTTGATGAAGTCCGACGGCTGGTCCACCACGCCGGCGTCCACCGCGTACGCCCAGAACTGCCGCGACACCTGGAACTGCTCGTTGATGGTGATGGCCTTGCTGATGTCCACCGAGCCGTCGGCCGCCTGCGGGGTGTAGTTCAGCTCGCAGAGCGCGGAGTGTCCGGTGCCGGCGTTGTTCCACGGATCGGAGGATTCCGCGGCGGCCGCGTCCAGCGACTCGAAGACGCTGATCGACCAGCTGGGCTCCAGCTTGCGGATCAGGGTTCCGAGCGTGGCGCTCATGATCCCCGCGCCGACGAGCGCGACGTCCGTGCTGATCACGTTACGGGCCATCTGGTTGTTCACTCCTCGACGTATGCGCGGGACTTTCGAGCCAGCCCCCTTCTGCGCGAGAACCTTACTCTGGCGTATCTCGACGGCGCGCGGCACACCGGCTGCGCCACGGAGCGGCCGGAGGTGGTTGCGCTCACTACAGTGGCCGGTGTGGCGACGACGCGGCTGACCTTCTCCCCCGACATCCTCGGCGAGGACTACCTCGCCCACACCTTCGACCTCGGTGCCGATCCGGACGGTGAGCCCGGCGGTGACGTGGTGGCGACCCTGGTCAAGTACACCGGTCCGCTTGGCGGCGAGCCCGCCCCGGCGGACGCCCCGCACCACGCGGTGCTGTGGGTGCACGGCTTCTCCGACTACTTCTTCCAGACCGCGATCGCCGAGTTCTTCGCCGCCCGCGGATACGCCTTCTACGCGCTCGACCTGCGCAAGTGCGGCCGTTCCCTGCGCGAGGGGCAATCGCCGCACTACGCCACCGACTTCTCCGTCTACGACGTGGAGCTGGACCTGGCGGTCTCGGCGATCGAGCAGGAGCATCCCGGCCTGGGCATCGTGGTGGCGGCGCATTCGACCGGCGGGCTGATCACCCCACTGTGGTTGGACCGGCGGCGGCGGGCCGGTACCGGTACCTCGGTGGTCGGCCTGGTGCTGGACAGTCCGTGGTTCGACCTGCAGGGTTCGGCGGCGCTGCGGGAGGTCGCGACGCCCGTGCTCAAGCTGATCGGCAAGTCGGCCGGCACCCGGATCGTGCCGGTGGAGGCGGTCGGTGTCTACGGCGAGACCATCCACAGCAGTGCCCACGGCGAGTTCGACTTCGACACCACGCTCAAGCCGATCGAGGGGTTCCCGGTGCGTTTCGGCTGGTTGCGCGCAGTACGGGTGGCACACAGCCTGCTGCACCGGGGGTTGGACGTCGGGGTGCCGTCGCTGATCCTGCGGTCCACCAAGAGCTTCGCCCCGAAGACCTGGAGTGCGGAAGCCGGCCGCGCCGACGTGGTGCTCGACACCAGGCAGATCGCGAAATGGGCGGGCGCGGTGGGTAACCGGCTCTCGGTGGTACCGGTCGCCGGTGCCAGGCACGACGTCTTCCTGTCCGAACGGCCCGCCCGCGAGCAGGCCTACGCCGAGCTCGCGCAGTGGCTGGGCCGCGAGATCGAGAGTGAGCGGGACCGTCATGCCTGAGCAGACCTTCGACGTGGTGATCATCGGTTCCGGGGCGGGCAACACCATCCCGGACGGGCGCTTCGACGACCGCACCATCGCGATCGTCGACAAGGGGCAGTTCAACGGCGCCTTCGGCGGCACCTGCCTGAACGTGGGGTGCATCCCCACGAAGATGTTCGTCTACCCGGCCGACGTCGCGGACGAGGCCCGTGCGGCCGGGCCGCTCGGGGTGGACGCCACGATCGATTCGGTCCGCTGGCGCGACATCCGTGACCGGGTCTTCGGCCGGATCGACCGGTACGCGGCCGGCGGCTTGCGGCACCGGGAGCAGCAGCCGAACGTCACCGTCTTCGCTCAGGAGGCCTGGTTCCTCCCCGGCTCCGGCGACGGACTGCACCGTCTGGAACTGGCCGACGGGACCGTCGTCGCCGGGCGGGAGGTCGTGGTGGCGGCGGGTTCGCGCCCGGTGATCCCGCCGGTGATCGCCGAGGGGACCGCGCCCTGGCACACCAACGACACGATCATGCGGCTCGACCAGGCCCCGGAGCGGGTGATCGTGGTCGGCGGCGGCTACATCGCCGCCGAGTTCGCGCACGTCTTCGCCGGACTCGGCGCCGAGGTGACCGTCGTCGCGCGGGGTGAGCGGTTGCTGCGCTCGCAGGACGAGACCATCTCCGAGGTGTTCACCGCCGATGCGGCCGAACGCTGGGACGTGCGCCTTCGCACCGAGGTGATCGCCACCCGCGCGGTGGACGGCGGGGTGGAGGTCGATCTCTCCGACGGCTCGACGGTGGCCGGCGATGTCCTGCTGGTGGCCACCGGCCGGGTTCCCAACGGCGACACCCTGGCGACCTCGGCGATCGGCATCGAGCTCGACGGCGGTGGACGCATTCCGGTCGATGAGCACCAGCGCACAGCGGTGCGCGGCGTGTGGGCGCTGGGCGATGTGAGCACGCCGTACCCGCTGCGGCACGTGGCCAATGCCGAGGCCAGGACCACCGCGGAGAACCTGCTCTCCGGCTGGGACGAGCCGGTGGCGAGCACCGACCACCGGTTCGTGCCGGGGGCGGTGTTCACCCGCCCGCAGGTGGCTTCGGTGGGGCTCACCGAGGCGCAGGCACGCTCCCGCGGGATCGATGTGGCCGTGGCCGAGCAGCGGTACGCGGATATCGCCTACGGCTGGGCCATGGCCGATGCCGAGGGGGTGTGCAAGCTGATCGCGGACCGGTCCACCGGACTCCTGGTGGGGGCGCACATCGTGGGTCATCAGGCATCGGCGCTGATCCAATCGGCGATCACCGCGATGTCGTTCTCGATCCCCGCGCACGAGTTCGCGCGGGGCCAGTACTGGATCCATCCCGCACTGCCCGAATTGGTGGAGAACGCCCTGCTAGGACTAGCGAAACATCAGTGACGCCACCGCGCTTGCGTGCTAAAGTCACATGCATGAATCACAATGATTTGATCCTGCCGGCAGCCTGCTCCAACCCCGACTGCACCTGTGAGAACTGCACCTGCGGCGAGACCTGCAGCTGCGGCACCGAGAACAAGTAATCCCCAACGGCTTCCGCTGCGCGATCAGTTTCTGAGCGTGCGCAGCGCGATCTCCGATGCCAGCGCCGCGGGGGCGCGTAGCGGGAGCCAATGGTCGCCGTCCGGCACTTGGCTGAGGCGGTAGTCGGCGCGGATGTAGTGCGCCGTCCCCTTCGCCTGCGCCGGTCCCGCGATCGCGTCCCGAGTGCCCCACACCAGCGTGGTGGGCACCTCGATCACCGGGCAGTCCAGCCCTTCTCCCCCCGGGACCAGATTCGCCCGGTACCAGTTCAGTGCCGCGGTCAGGGTCTGTCCGTCCGCGAGGTCCTCGATACCGCCACCCGGTGCCGTCGCCAGCAGCGTGCGGGCGTCGTTGTCGAGCAGGTGCCGCTCCGCGACGCCGGCGGCGAGGAACAACTCCAGGTAGCGGGAGCGCTGCCGCTGATCCTGGTCGCCGGCCATCGCCGCCCCGAACGCCGAGGGATGCCCGAAGGAGACGGCCGTCAGGCTCATGGCCCGCAGCGGGTACGCCGCCGCGAAGTGCCAGGCCACCGTGGCACCGAGTCCGTGTCCCACCACGTGCGCGTACGGAACCCCGAGTCCGTCCAGGATCCCGGCGGCGTCCTCGGCGAGCTGCTTCATGGTGTACTGATCGACACCCACCGGGCGTACGTCGGCACTGTAGCCGCGCTGGCGGGGCGCGATGGTGCGCAAGCCGGCCTCGTGCAGGCGCTCGCGCACCTCGTCGAAACATTCCTCGGTCTGCGGGAAGCCGTGCAGCAGGAGCACCGGCACGCCGTGCTCCGGCCCCCCGACCGACACCTCGAAAGTCCACGCGCCGGAGGGCACCCGAACCGTGTCAGCTGAATCGATGGGCATGGTTCCCCACGCTAGTCACTCGTGATGCGCAAGGTCGGGAGGATCGCCGAATAGGCACCCTGCGAACGCAAAGGATCTAGCATCGCGTCGAGGTCGCAGTGCTCCTCGAGCGCATCAGCGATCCTGTCGACGTGGGCGATCCGGGCTTCGTGGTAGCTGATCTCGGCGCCGAAGTCCCGTCCCGGGAAGGTCCGCTGCAGGTACGCGCGGCGGAAACCGTCGGCGCCGAAGAGTCCGTGCCAGTGGGTCCCGAGCACGCCCTCCCGCAGAGCCCCCTCCGGACCGTCCGGGCCCTGCAGCACAGGGCTTTCCGCGCTCCGGACGACGGTACCGTGATGGATCTCGTACCCGCTGGCCGGAACTGAGAGCCCGGAGCCGGTGACGTTGCGGACGCATTTGCGCGGGTTGAACTCGACGTCCATGTCCAGGATGCCCAGGCCCTCGATGCGGGTGCCCGCGGCGGCCTCGGCACCGGCCGGGTCGCAGATGGTGCGTCCGAGCATCTGGTAGCCGCCACAGATCCCGACGATCGGCCGGCCGGCCTCGGCCCGGCTGCGCAGCGCGTGGGCGATACCGGTCGCACGCAACCAGGCCAGATCGGCGACGGTGCTCTTGGTGCCGGGTAGGACCACCAGATCGGCGGCGGCCACGTCGGCCGGCCGGGTGGTGAAACGCACCGTCAGGCCCGGCTCGCAGGCGAGGGCTTCGAGATCGGTGGTGTTGGACACCCGGGGCAGCGCGACGGCGGCGACTCGGAGCGCGTCGGGACACTCGGAGCCGCGACCCACGAGGTCCGGGCCGAGTGCGGCGAGGGAGTCCTCGGCGTCGAGCCACAGGTCCGCCAGGTACGGCACCACCCCGAGCGTGGGGCGTGCGGTGATCTCGCGCAACTGTTCCAGGCCCGGTGCCAGGAGGGAGACGTCGCCGCGGAAACGGTTGATCAGGAAGCCGTACACCAGCTGCTGGTCCTGCGGCGGCATGACCGCGACGGTGCCCGCGAGGTGAGCGAGCACTCCCCCGCGGTCGATGTCGCCGACGATCAGGGTGGGCAGTCCGGCGGCGTGCGCCAGCCCCATGTTGGCGATGTCGGTGGCGCGCAGGTTGATCTCGGCGGGACTGCCCGCACCCTCGCAGAGCACCACGTCGAACTCCTCACGCAGCCCCGCCAGGGTGGTGGTGACCTCGTCGAGCAGCCACTGCCGCCTGGTCAGGTAGTCGCGGGCACCGACGTCGCCGACGGCCCTTCCGTGCAGCACCAATTGGGAGCGCCGGTCACCACCGGGTTTGAGCAGCACCGGGTTGAAGCGAGTGCTCGGAGCGAGCCCGCAGGCGAGAGCCTGCGTGGCCTGGGCCCTGCCGATCTCGCCGCTGGTGCCGTCCGGTTCGACGGTGGCGACGGAGTTGTTGGACATGTTCTGCGCCTTGAACGGCGCGACCGAGACACCGCGCCGGGCGAGCAGACGGCACAGTCCCGCGGTGACGGTGGATTTGCCGGCGTCGCTGGTGGCGCCGGCGATCAGCAGTGCGCCGTGCATGCGCGCTCGCTCACGCGGCCGGTTCGCTGGGCAGAGTGAGGATCTCGGCACCGTCGTCGGTGACGACCAGGGTGTGCTCGAACTGCGCGGTCCACTTCTTGTCGGTGGTGGCCACGGTCCAACCGTCGGGCCAGATCTCGTAGTCGAGAGCGCCGAGATTGATCATCGGCTCGATGGTGAACACCATGCCGGGTTCGAGCACGGTATCGACGTTGGGCTCGTCGTAGTGCAGGACCACCAGGCCGTTGTGGAAGGTCTCGCCGATCCCGTGGCCGGTGAAATCGCGCACCACGTTGTAGCCGAACCGGTTGGCGTAGGCCTCGATCACGCGACCGATCACGTTGAGTTCGCGGCCCGGCTTGACCGCCTTGATCGCACGTTCGGTGGCGATCCGGGTGCGTTCGACCAGCAGCCGGTGCTCCTCGGAGACCTCACCGGCGAGGAAGGTCGCATTGGTGTCGCCGTGCACGCCGTCGATGTAGGCGGTGACGTCGATGTTGACGATGTCACCGTCCTCGATCACGGTGGAGTCCGGAATGCCGTGACAGATGACCTCGTTGAGACTGGTGCAGCACGACTTCGGGAAGCCGCGGTAGCCCAGCGTGGACGGGTACGCACCGTGGTCGATCATGTACTGGTGCGCCACCCGGTCCAGGTGGTCGGTGCTCACGCCCGGGCGGACCTCGGCCCCGGCGGCCTGCAGCGCATCCGCCGCGATCCGCGAGGCCAGCCGCATCTTCTCGATCGTCTCCGGAGTCTGCACCCACGGCTCGTCGCCCTCGTTCGCCGACGCCTTGTCGACGTACTCGGGCCGCACGACGGTGCTGGGAACGGCCAGCCGAGGCGAGACGGTGCCGGAGGTCAGTGCAGCGCGGGTCATCGTTGCAGTTTATCGACCCTGTGCGCGGGGGCGGCATCGGTGTCTCCGCGCTTGTGCCGGAGTTCCCGCTCCCGCTATCGGGTCTCAGCCGGGAGTCGGGGCAGCGGGAACCGGAGCGTCGAACCGGTCGAAGAACTCCTTGGTCACGGCGACGGCGTTGTCGGAACTGCCGCCGAGCACCACCAGGGTCGCGAAGGCGAGGTCGCCGCGGTAACCGACGAACCAGGCGTGCGAGCCACCGTCGACCTCCGCCTCACCGGTCTTGCCGAGCACCTCGCCCGAGCCGCGGATCAGTTCGGCGGTACCGGAGGCGACCACCTCACGCATCATGGCCCGCACGCCGTCCACGGCCTTCGGGTCGATGGGTGGGCGGGCACCGTCGACCTTGGTGGGTTTACCGAGCAGCAGTTGCGGGGTGACCGCCCCGCCGTGCGCGACCGCGGCCGAGGCCAAAGCCATCGAGAACGGGCTCACCAGGACCTCACCCTGACCGAAGCTGTCCTCGACCTGATTGACCATCGCCTTCGGAACCGGGTACTGCCCGGACGAGACCGGCAGCCCCTCGATCGTGTAATCCGGCCCGATGCCGAGTTCGGCCGCTGCGGTGTTGAGCGCCTCGGGTTTCAGCTTCGCACCGAGGAAGGCGAAGCTGGTGTTGCAGGAACGGGCGAACGCCCGCTGCATACTGACGTCCCCGAGGGCGAAGCGGTTGTAATTCGGTACCTCGCGCTCACCGATCGTGAGCGTGCCCGGGCAGGGAACGATCGTCTCCGGGGTGGCGATCCCGCTACTGATCGCGGCGGTCGCGGTGACGATCTTGCCGGTCGATCCCGGCGGGTAGAGACCGGAGGTGGCCAGTGAGCCCAGCTTGTCGGCCTCCGGGTTCTGCGCCACGGCCAGCACATTGCCGGTGGACGGCTGCACCACGACCATCATCGATTGCCGGTCGCGCCGGGTGTTCACCGCTGCCTGGGCTGCGGCCTGCGCGATCGGCGAGATGCTGACGGTGGCCGCGGACGCGGTCTGCGGCGCGGTCGACGACAGGGTGCTCACCCGGGCACCGGTGTCGGCCTCGGCGATCACCTCCCAGCCGTCCTTACCGTCCAGGTCGCCGGTGACGTTCTTCTTGATCGAGCTCATCAGCGCCGGCGCGAAGGTGCGGTCGGTGGGCACCATATCGGCCTGCTCGACGAACGTGACCCCGGGCAGCGCGCGCACATCGCCGGCGAGTCTGCGCAGGTCGTCCTGGTTGACCGAGGCCACCACGTACGGGCCCTGGACGGACGTGGCCTGTTCGGTGATCTGCACCGGATCGAGCCCGGGGACGATCGGCTGCAGTGCGCGGGCGAGCTGCGCGGCCACGTCGAGCACCGTGGTCGGGGCGGTGACCGTCGACGCCTCCAGGCGGATCCGGGTGATCACGCCCGGCACCAAGATCGATCCGCCGGAGGCCGAGTTCACCGGGGCCTTGGCGGCGGGCAGTGCGCGCAGCACCATCCGCTGATTGGTGCCCAGGCGCGGGTGCAGTACCGACGGTGCCCAGCGAACCTTCCACTGGCCGTTCTCCAGCACGCTGGTCAGTGAGCCGCGGTAGTCCCAGCTGCGGCTCGACCGGCCCTGTTCGGCGGGCAGGTCCCAGACGTACTCGTACTCGACCTCGCTGGTGGCGCCGGAGGTGCGGACCTGCCCCACCTTGAATCTCACACCGCGCGCCTGGAGCCCGTCGAAGGCCGCCGTGAGGGCCTTCTTGGCGGCCTCCGGGGTGGTGGTGAGGTTCGCTGCGGCGTCGAGATCCTTCTCGGCGAGGGCGGTCCCGAAGCGTACGGAGACCGGTCCGGGACCGTTGGTGTTCCCCGGTGCGCACGCCGGCGCCGCGATCAGCGCCACGATCAGGGCGACGACCGCCACGGCCCGCGCGCGCAGCTTCTCCACGCGCCAAGGCTACGACGCTCCGTCTGCCGGAAACGGTTGCCGCGCGGTGCTGTGACCAGTGTGATTCAGGTGACCGACAACCCGCCGTCGACACAGAGCTGCTGGCCGGTCACGAAGCTCGATCCGGGGCCGGCCAGGAAGATCGCCGCGGCCGCGAAATCTGCGGGCACGCCGAGGGTGCCGGTATGTGCGCGCCGCCGGAAGTAGTCGGCGCGCTCGTCGTCGGCGAGGACCGGGGCGGTCATCGGGGTGTCGATCAATCCGGGGACCAGTGCGTTCGCGGTGACCCCGGACGAAGCCCAGGCCTCGGACTGGGAACGGGTGAGTGCCGCCAGCCCGGCCTTGGCGACGCCGTACGCCCCGCTGTTGCCGAATGCACGGTGCGCCTGGGTGGACGCGACGTTGATGATCCGTCCCCAGCCGCGGTCGGCCATCGCCGGACCGTATCGCCGGCCGAGCCGGAACGGAGCGTCGAGATTGACCGCCAGGATCTCGCGGTAGAGCGCGTCGTCGATCTCCGCGAGCGGTGGGCGCGGATTGCTGCCGGCGCAGTTGACCAGGATGTCGACGGTGCCGGACCCGTCGCGCAGGCGCGCGTCGACCTGCTCGATCAGCGTCCGAGCACCGTCGGCGAGGTCCGCGCTGATCCCGTCCGGGCCGAGCCGGGTGCGGTCGCGTCCGGCGCGCAGGACGTCAGCGCCGGCGGTCTCGAGCGCGGTGGCGATGGCCGCGCCGATCCCGGAACTCGCGCCGGTGACCAGTGCGGTGCGGCCGGTCAGGTCGAACAGGCCGGAGGCGTCGAAGCTCATCGCCTCACCCCAGCACCGCCACCAGCCAGATCCCGACGGCGCACAGTGCCCCGGCGAGTTCGATCAGGATCAGCAGGCCCGCGGCCCTGGTGGCCGCGACCGCGCCGGTCCAGCCCGCCCGGGCGTCCCGCAGCCGGACGGACTCGGCCGCGAAGGTGCCGCCGATGAAGCCGATCACCAGGCCTATCACCGGGATCACGAAGAACAGCACGATCCCGGCGACGCCACCGGCGATCAAGGACCACTTCCCCACACCGGCCCGGGACATGGTGCGGCCTCCGATGACGTACTTCACCACCCACGCCGCCACCATCGCCGCCAGTCCGGCGGCGAAGACCCACCAGGCGCTGCCGCCGGTGAAGGCCGCCCAGATCAGCAGACCCGACGCGACCAGCGAACTGCCCGGCAGCACCGGCACCACGATGCCCAGCAGGCCGATCACCATCAAGGCGACGACCGCGATGTACCCCCACGTGTTCACGGGATCTAGGAAAGCAGAACCGTGGCGAAGGTCGCCACTTGCCGAAAGCCCACCCGCTGGTAGGCCCTCCGCGCGGCGAGGTTGAAGCTGTTGACGTACAGGCTCGGGATGCGTCCGGTGCGCAGCACCGCCGCGGCGACGGCGGCCGTCCCCGCACCGCCGAGCCCGCGTCCACGCAGATCGGGCCGCACCCACACCCCCTGGATCTGTCCGACGGTGCGGGAGAGGGCCCCGACCTCCGCTTTGAAGGCGACCTCGGCACCGTCGAACAACACGTACGCGCGGCCTCCGACGATCGCGTTGGCCACCCGTTTGCGGTAGGCGCGGCCACCGTCGGCGCCGCACGGGTCGACGCCCACCTCGGCGGTGAACATGGCGATCGAGGCTTCCACGTACGGGTCGAGGTCGGACATGCGGGCCGGGCGCACTCCCGGATGCGGGTGCGCGGGCGGCTCGGTCATCGTCATCAAGGGTTGCTGCGGACGGACCTCGCGGGCCGGACCCCACCACTGCTGCAGTTCCTCCCACAGCGGTAGCACCAGTTCCGAGCGCCCCACCACCGAGGCTGCGATCCGGGCGCTGCGCGCGGCGCGGCCGGCGAAGTACCGCATGTCGTCGTCACCGCCGCACAGCGGCATGAGGTTGGCGCCGGAGAAGCACAGCGACGTCGACACGTCCCGGTGGGTCCACAGTTCGCCGCCCAGCGAACGTGGTTCGGTGCCGCACTCCTGCACACGTCCGGCCACCATGCACGCCGCCACCGGGTCGATGTCGAGGGCGGCCAGCACTTTCGGCAGGTCCCGGGCCGGGACAGGCCGGTCGTGCAGCATCTTGAGCACCGGCACCTCCTTGACGCGGTCCGCTCCGCGGACCTACCAGTGGCGAGTCATCTCCTAGGACACGGTGACAACCGGGGTCCCGGTCTCACTATCCCCCGACTCCTCCGCGATCCGCAGGGCTTCCTCGATCAACGTCTCCACGATCTTGGACTCGGGCACGGTCTTGATCACCTCGCCCTTGACGAAGATCTGGCCCTTGCCGTTGCCGGAGGCCACTCCGAGGTCGGCCTCGCGGGCCTCACCGGGTCCGTTCACGACGCAGCCCATGACCGCGACCCGCAGCGGGACCTCCATACCTTCGAGTCCCGCGGTCACCTCGTTGGCCAGCCGGTAGACGTCGACCTGGGCACGGCCGCAGGACGGGCACGAGACGATCTCCAGCTTGCGCGGGCGCAGGTTCAGCGATTGCAGGATCGCATCGCCGACCTTGATCTCCTCGGCCGGCGGCGCCGACAGCGAGACCCGGATAGTGTCGCCGATGCCCTCGGCCAGCAGTGCGCCGAAGGCGACGGAGCTCTTGATCGTGCCCTGGAACGCCGGGCCGGCCTCGGTGACGCCGAGGTGCAGCGGGTAATCGCACTGCGCCGCGAGTTGGCGGTAGGCCTCCACCATGACCACCGGGTCGTTGTGCTTGACCGAGATCTTGATGTCGCCGAAACCGTGCTCCTCGAACAGGGAGGCCTCCCACAGTGCGGACTCGACCAGCGCCTCGGGGGTGGCCTTGCCGTACTTCTGCATGATCCGCTTGTCCAGCGAGCCGGCGTTGACGCCGATCCGCAACGGGATGCCTGCGTCGCCGGCGGCCTTGGCGACCTCCTTGACCCGGCCGTCGAACTCCTTGATGTTGCCGGGGTTGACCCGCACCGCGGCACAGCCGGCGTCGATGGCCGCGAAGATGTACTTGGGCTGGAAGTGAATGTCGGCGATCACCGGGATGTTCGCCTTCTTGGCGATCATCGGCAGCGCGTCCGCGTCTTCCTGACGCGGGCAGGCCACGCGCACGATGTCGCAGCCCGAGGCGGTGAGCTCGGCGATCTGCTGCAGGGTGGCGTTGACGTCATGGGTCTTGGTGGTGCACATCGACTGCACCGAGATGGGGTGCTCGCTGCCCACGCCCACCCCGCCCACGTTCAGCTGGCGGGTCTTACGGCGCGGAGCCAATGTGGGGGCC
This sequence comes from Tsukamurella serpentis, assembly GCF_054780975.1. NCBI lineage: Bacteria > Bacillati > Actinomycetota > Actinomycetes > Mycobacteriales > Tsukamurellaceae > Tsukamurella > Tsukamurella serpentis. Next base: position 71,945 of record NZ_BAAGVH010000001.1, on the reverse strand, counting down.
GGGGCTGCCGGCATTCCCAAACCTACGGACATTCGCTGCTTCTCCAATTCAGTTGAACAGCTTGATGGGATTGACGATGTCTGCTGTGAGAACCAGCAACATGTACCCGCCGGCGAGCGCGAGCACGATGTAGGTGAGCGGGGCGAGTTTCATGTAGTCGACGGGGCCGCCCTTACGGCCGGTGACCAGATCGCGGATCTTCTCGAAGATCACCACCGCCATGTGGCCACCGTCGAACGGCGGGACCGGCAGGAGGTTGATCAGGCCGAGCATCAGGTTCAGGCCCGCGAGCAGCAGGAAGAACACGCTCCACATGTCGCGCTCGGCGACCTCGCCGCCGATCATCGACGCTCCGACCAGCGACTGCGGGGTGTCCAGGCCGCGCTTCTCGCCCTTGATCGCGTCGATCAGGTCGGGCACCTTCTGCGGCAGTCGTCCGATCGCGACGATGGTCTTCTGCCCGAGGTCGGCGGTGAACGCGACGGTCCCACCGATCGCGGTGATCGGGTTGTACTGGTCGACCACGCCGATGGTGCCCACGCCGATGCCGATGGTCGGGCCGGTGACCTCGGTGAGGTCCTTGCCGTCCGGGGTGGGGCGCCACTTGGTGGCGGTCACCGGATCGACGGTGACCTCTCGCTGCTGCCCGGCCCGGACGATGCCCAGGGTGATCGGCCCGGAGGTGCGCTGCAGAGCGTCGACGACGGTGTCGGCGTCCACGGCGGTCCCGTTGACCGAGGCGATGACGTCACCGCGCTGCAGCCCGGCCTTGGCAGCGGGACTGGGCAGGCACTCACCGATCGGCTTCGCCGGGGTCTGCTCGGTGGGTTTGGTGGTCGATTGCGCCACGCAGCCGGTGCTCGACACAGCCGCCTGGGCGGGGGTGTCGACGGCCGGCAGTCCGGCGGTCACGGCCACACCGTAGATCAGCAGCGCACCGAGGACGAAGTTCATGCCCGGCCCGGCGAACAGCACGAACAGTCGTTTCCAGGCGGCCTGCTTGTACATCGCCTGGTGCTGTTCGGCGGGCGTTCTCAGCTCGTCCAGCAGGGTCATCCCGGCGATATCGCAGAAGCCGCCGAGCGGCAGCGCCTTGACGCCGTACTCGATCCCGTCGGAACCGTCGGCGGCGCGCCGACCGCGCTTCGACCACAGGGTGGGACCGAAGCCGATGAAGTACCGGCGCACCTTCATCCCGGTGGCCTGGGCCGCCCACATGTGCCCGCACTCGTGCCAGGCGATCGAGAACAGGATGCACAGCGCGAACGCTGCGATACCGAGGGCGTACATCACGAGGTCCAGGGTACCGGGCGCGTCAGGCCATCCCCACCAGCTGCGATGCGCGTGATCGGGCCCACTGTTCGGCGGCCAGTACGTCGGCGATCTCCCGCGGCTGCGCCTGCCACTGCGTGCCGTCGGAGACCACCTGCGCGACGGTGTCGACGATGGACAGGAAGGATGTGCGCCCGTCCAGGAAGGCCTGCGCCGCCACCTCGTTGGCGGCGTTGAACACCGCGGTGAGACTGCCGCCGCGGGTGCCGGCGTCCCGGGCGACGGCGATCGCGGGGAAGGTCTCGTCGTCGACCGGGGCGAAGGTCCAGGTGTGCGCCTGGGTGAAGTCGCAGGCCGACGATGCTCCGGGCACCCGGGCCGGCCAGCCCAGGGCCAGTGCGATGGGCAGCTTCATCGACGGCGGTGAGGCCTTCGCAATGGTCGCGCCGTCGGTGAAGGTGACCATCGAATGCACCACCGACTGCCGGTGCACGGTGACGTCGATGCGGTCGTAGGGCACTCCGAACAGCAGGTGGGCCTCGATCACCTCGAGTGCCTTGTTCACCAGGGTGGCCGAGTTCAGGGTGATCATCCGCCCCATCGACCAGGTCGGGTGCTGCGCGGCCTGGGCGGGGGTGACCGCGGTGAGCTCGGCGCGGGAGCGGCCGAAGAAGGGGCCGCCGGAGGCGGTGAGCACCAGCCGCTCCACCTCGCGGGGGGCGCCGCCCCGCAGGCACTGCGCGATCGCCGAGTGCTCGGAGTCCACCGGCACGATCTGGCCCTGCGCGGCTCGGGCGAGTACCAGCGTCCCGCCGGCCACCAGAGACTCCTTGTTGGCCAGCGCCAGCCGGGCACCGCTGTCGAGGGCCGCGAGGGTGGGACTCAGGCCCAGACTGCCGACGACTCCGTTGAGCACCACGTCCGCGTCGATCGTCTCGACCAGACGGGTCATCGCCTCGGGGCCGGTGAGGGCACCGTCGGGAACGCCGGCACCGGCGCGGGCCGGATCCGCGACACCGATCGCGGTGCCACTGAGCCCGCACTGGTGGGCCTGCCGGGCGAGCAGGTCGATGTTGCCGCCGCCCGCGCCGAGACCGACCACCTCGAACCGGTCCGGGTTCTCGGAGATCACCTCCAGCGCCTGGGTGCCGATGGAGCCGGTGCTGCCGAGGATCAGGACACGGGTTCTCACCCCGTCACCTTATCGAGCCGGTCACTTCTCCAGCTCTGCGGCGACGTCCGGGACGTACCGGTTCGCCTCGCGCGGCGGCCGGGTGTAGCCCTCGGGTGCCGGTCGCTCCGGGATCGGCACCGTCGGTGGTGCCATTTTGACGTACGGCACGGAGTCGAGCAGGTGCGAGATCATGTTGATCCGCGAGCGCTTCTTGTCCTCGCTCTCGACGGTGTACCAGGGCGCGATCTCGGTGTCGGTGCGGGCGAACATCTCGTCCTTGGCGCGCGAGTAGTCCTCCCACCGGGTGATCGATTCCAGGTCCATCGGGGAGAGCTTCCAGTGCCGCATCGGATCGGCGGCGCGGGAGCGGAACCGCGCCTCCTGCTCGACGTCGGAGACGGAGAACCAGTACTTGAGCAGGATGATCCCGTCCTCGACGAGCATCTGCTCGAATCCCGGTACCTGCCGCAGGAAGCGTTCGTACTCCTCGTCGGTGCAGAATCCCATCACCCGCTCCACTCCGGCGCGGTTGTACCAGGAGCGGTCGAACAGCACGATCTCGCCGGCGGCGGGCAGGTGCTCGACGAAACGCTGGAAGTACCACTGGGTCTTCTGGCGCTCGGTGGGCGCGGGCAGCGCGACCACGCGGCAGATGCGGGGGTTGAGGTACTGGGTGACCCGCTTGATCGCCGAGCCCTTACCGGCGGCGTCGCGGCCCTCGAAGACGACCACCACCCGCGCACCGGTGGTCTTGACCCACTGCTGCATGTCCACCAGCTGGGTCTGTAGGCGCAGGAGTTGTTCCTCGTATGCCGCCTTGTCGAGCTTCTTGGGCTTGGTGCGCTTGGTCATCGCTGTACCGTACCCACCCTCGATCCCCCGGGGAACTCAGTCGGGCAACGAAGGCCGCACCTGGTCGAGCGGTTCTACTGTGACCACGGAATCGGTCGGGATCGGACCGTAGACGTGCGGAAACAGCTCCGACGCCGGCTGCTGCACCGGCGCGCCGGCGTCCCCGCCGAACCCGTTAGCGCCGGCGGCCCCGCCGAACCCGTTAGCGCCGGCGGCCCCGCCGAACCCGTTAGCGCCGGCGGCCCCGCCGAACCCGTTGGCGCCGTCGGTCCGGCGGGCGCTGCTCGGGACGGGCGGCTCGTACCGTACGTCCAGGCCCGTCGGGTCGATGGTCAGCAGGACCAGCGCGTCGGCCCCGACATCGGCGTAGAACCGTTCGCGGACGCCCCGCCACTGCGCCGCGGTGCTGCAGTGCACGAACCCGACGTCGGCGAGACTCGCGCCGCGGGTGGAGACGGTGTACTCGCCGGCCGCGCGTGCCGCCTCCCAGTCGGGGAGCAGCGCCAGGTGGAAGATCACCGGCGCAGATTACCGCCGTCACAGCTCGGTGCTCGCAGCGCGTGGTGGGCGGGGGCCGGCGGGTTGGTCCGCCCCTCGTACGACGAGCAGTCGTAGCGGGATAGGATTGTCCCGTTCGCCGGGCCGATGCCCGGCGCCGAGCTGTCGAAGCGATGAATGGAGAACGCAGTGGCAACCACCGACCTGGAGCGTCAGAGCACTTCGAGGGTCGATATCGCCGACGTGCCCTCACGGGACTGGGGCTGGAGCGGAACCGCCCCGAACGCCGCCCGGATCGCAGGCGTGCTGTTCTCGGCACTGCTTCTGCTGATGACCATCGGCAACCACCAGGGCAAGACCGAGGACCTGTTCCTCGTGGGCTTCGCGGCGGCGATCCTGGGCATCATCGTGACCCAGTGGCTGACCACCCGCCGCAAGAAGTGGAAGAACTGAGCTACTTCTCCTCGGCGGCCAGCTGACCGCAGGCCGCCGCGATCTCCTGCCCGCGGGTGTCGCGCACGGTGCACGAGACGCCCTGCGCTATCACCCGGCGCACGAACTCGTCCTGCCGGTCCTTGGGTGAGGCGTCCCATTCACTGCCCGGTGTCGGGTTCAGCGGGATCAGGTTGACGTGCGCGAACTGTCCGAGTTTGGTGCGGAGCTTGTCCCCCAACATGTCGGCGCGCCACGGCTGATCGTTCACATCGCGGATCAGCGCGTACTCGATCGAGACGCGCCGACCGGTCCGGTCGGCGTAGTAGCGGGCCGCGTCGAGCACTTCCGCAACGCTCCAGCGGTTGTTCACCGGCACCAGGGTGTCGCGCAGTTCGTCGTCCGGGGTGTGCAGGGAGACCGCGAGCGTCACCGACAGGCCCTCGTCGGCGAGCCTGCGGATCGCAGGCGCCAGCCCGACGGTGCTGACGGTCACGTGCCGCTGCGAGATTCCCAGGCCCTCGGGCGCGGGTGCGGTGATCCGCCGTACCGCCTGCACCACCCGCTTGTAGTTCGCCAGCGGCTCCCCCATGCCCATGAACACGACGTTCGACAGCCGTCCCGGTCCGCCGGCCACGTCACCGTCGCGCATGGCGGCCGCGGCGCTGCGCACCTGGTCGACGATCTCAGCGGTGGACAGGTTGCGGTCGAGTCCGCCCTGGCCAGTGGCGCAGAACGGGCACGCCATTCCGCATCCGGCCTGGCTGGAGATGCACAGCGTGGCCCGGTCGGTGTAGCGCATCAACACCGATTCGAGCAGGGTGCCGTCGTGCAGCCGCCACAGCGTCTTGCGGGTGGTGCCACTGTCGGTGGCGATGTGCCGCACCGGCGACATCAGTTCGGGCAGCAGTGCCTCTCCGACCGGGCCGCGGGCGCTGCTGGGGAGGTCGGTCATGGTGTCGGCGTCGGCCTCGAGCCGGCCGTAGTAGTGCCGGGCCAGCTGGTTCGCACGGAACGCGGGCAGGCCGAGGTCCTGCACCGCCGCCTTGAGCTCGGGGTCGGTGAGGTCGGCGAGGTGGCGCGGGGGCTTTCCGCGCTTGGGGGCATCGAAGACGAGGGGCAGAGAGGTGCTCATATCGTCTCCATCATCCCACGCCGGATCACCCCCGCTGAACAGTGCGATCACAATGGACGTGTCGGCGCGTGGCGGCCGCTCCGAGGTGGCAGGATGTGCGCCATGGCAAAGGATGAAGACAGCGTTCCTGCAGAGATCGCGGTTCCGGACGCGACCCGCAGTCGTGTCCCGGCCCCCGACAACGACCGCGAGGCCTACGAGCGCGACGCCTACGAGCAGGTCCGGCACACCCGCTCGGGATCGCTCTGGTTCAGCCTGGTGGCGGGTGCCGTGGTGCTACTGGTGCTGCTCGCGTTCATCGTGCAGAACCAGCAGAACACGCAGATCACCCTGTTGTTCTGGGAGGCGAACCTGCCGCTGGGCGTCTCGCTGCTGATCGCGGCGATCCTCGGTGCACTCACCGTGGGGCTGGCCGGCGCCATGCGGATCCTGCAACTGCGGCGCGCCGCGAAGAAGCTGCGCTCCTAGCCGATGCGGCCGCCGGGCACCGCCCGGATCCGGGATAGGTGCCCGTGCGGCCCTCAGGCGTGCATCAGCATGGTGAGCGCCGCCCACACCACCACGGCACTGGGCAGCAGTGAGTCCAGGCGATCCATCAGACCGCCGTGCCCGGGCAGCAGGGTGCCCATGTCCTTGATTCCCAGATCCCGCTTGACCTGCGATTCGAGCAGGTCGCCGAGCGTCGCGGTGATCACCACCACCGGGCCCAGCAGCAGTCCCCACACCGGATTGACCTCGAGCAGGAACTTCAGCACCAGCACCGCGGCGACGGCCCCCGCCACCATCGAACCGGCGAAACCCTCCCAGGACTTCTTCGGGCTGATCGCGGGGACCATCGGGTGCTTGCCGAACAGCACGCCCGCGGCGTAACCACCGGTGTCCGAGCACACCACCAGGATCATCAGTGCGGCCACCCGGGCCGGGCCACGGTCCTCGGCGACCACCAGCATGGTGCCGAACGAGGCGAACAGCGGCACCCAGGCCAGCACCAGGACCGTGGTGGAGATGTCGCGAGTGAACGAGTTCGGGGCGGCGGTGTGCTGGTGTCCCAGCAGCCGCCAGATCATGGCGACCAGTACCGTCGCGACGAAGGCCGCGAGCACCCCTTCCGGTCCCAGCGGCCAGCTCAGCCAGACGATCGCCTGGCCGCCGATCAGCATCGGCCACAGTTCCAGGTCGGTGCCGGCGGCGCGGAACCGCTTGACCACCTCCCAGGTGGCCACCGCCACCGCGGCCGCCACCAGCGGCACCCACAGCAGCGGCGCGAAGACCAGGATCGCGACGATCATCAGGCCCAGGCTCACGCCCACGGCGATCGCGGCGGGCAGGTTGCGCCCGGCGCTGATCTTGCGCTTCTCCGGGGCCGACGGTGCCTCGGGAAGGCCCCCGGAGCCCACCGATTCGGGGGAATCCGGCACGGCTAGACCTCCATCAGATCGGCTTCCTTGCGCGCCACCAGGTCCTCGATCTGGGCGACGTACTTCGACGTCGTCTTGTCGAGTTCCTTCTCGGCGCGGGTCACCTCGTCTTCGCCGGCGTCGCCGTCCTTGCCGATCTTGGCCAGCTGATCGTTGGCCTTGCGCCGGACGTTGCGGATGGAGACCTTGGCGTCCTCCCCCTTGCCCTTGACCTGCTTGACCAGGTCCTTACGCCGCTCCTCGGTGAGCTGCGGGATACCGACCCGGATCAGCTGGCCGTCGTTGGTGGGGTTGACCCCGAGGTCCGAATTGCGGATCGCGGTCTCGATGTTGCCGAGCTGATTCGCCTCGTAGGGCTTGATCACCACGAGCCGGGCCTCCGGCGTGGTGATCGAGCTGATCTGGGTGATCGGGGTGGGTGAGCCGTAGTAGTCGACGACCACCTTGGAGAACATCGCCGGGTTGGCGCGACCGGTGCGGATCGACTGGAAGTCCTCCCGGGCCACCGAGACGGCCTTCTCCATCTTCTCCTCGGCGTCGAAGAGCGTTTCGTCGATCAATTCCACACGTCCTTTGCTTACGAAGTTGCGGTCCGGTGCCGGTTCACGGCCGGACGAGGGTGCCGATCTTGTGCCCTGCGACTGCACGGGCGATGTTGCCCTCCTCCAGGAGATTGAACACCAGCATCGGCATCCGGTTGTCCATGCACAGGCTGAACGCGGTCGCGTCGGCCACCTTGAGATCGCGTTCGAGGGCCTCGCGGTGAGTGATCTCCTCGAAGAGCACCGCGTCGGGGTTACTGCGGGGGTCGCTGTCGTAGACACCGTCGACGGCCTTGGCCATGAGCACCACCTCGGCACCGATCTCCAGGGCCCGCTGCGCGGCGGTGGTGTCGGTGGAGAAGTAGGGCATGCCCATACCGGCGCCGAAGATCACGACGCGGCCCTTCTCCAGGTGCCGCCGGGCGCGCAGCGGCAGGTAGGGTTCGGCGACCTGGCCCATGGTGATGGCGGTCTGCACGCGGGTGTCGACGCCCTCCTTCTGCAGGAAGTCCTGCAGCGCCAGGCAGTTCATCACGGTTCCGAGCATGCCCATGTAATCCGAGCGGGAGCGGTCCATACCGCGGTTCTGCAGCTCGGCGCCGCGGAAGAAGTTGCCGCCGCCGATCACCACCGCCACCTCGTGACCGCTGCGTGCCACCTCGGCGATCTGCTGCGCCACGGTGCTCACGACGTCCGGGTCGAGCCCCACTTCGCCGCCGCCGAACATCTCGCCGCCCAACTTGAGCAGCACCCGCTTGTAGCCTTGCCGGGCCTGATCGGCCGCGGCGTCCTGATCCGTCTGTTGTCCCTGGGCGGTGTCCGTCACGACGACCATCTTAGGCGGGCCGCGCCGATCCTCGGAGTCGGTCCACGATCAGGTTGCCCAGCGCCCGCTGACCTGCCACCGTCGGGTGCAGTCCGTTGGCGTCGGGCTCCTGCTTGGTGAGCTTGATCCCGCCGAGCCGGACGTAGGGGTTCGGCTCGCACGCGGTGCGGTCCATCGGGGGCTGGACGTACATCACGTTGCGGTCGGCGGCGACCTCTCGGATCAGCCGGTCGACGCTGCGGTACCACGTGCGCCAGTGCAGCACGTTCTCCTGCGGGACGCCGGCCCGGTTCAGGCAGGCCGCGTCGAGCGGACCGTCGAGCGGGAACAGGGGTAGATAGCCGATCAGCACGATCCGCACGTCGGGGGCGGCGGCCCGTTTGATCGCGTCCACGGTGGCCGCGTACTGGGCGCGCACGAAGTTCCAGCCCTGCGAGCCGGGCAGGTCCTGGGTGGCCGACGATCGGCAGGAGGCGTCCGGGTCGCCGAAGCAGTTGACCACGATGTTGCCGAAGCCCAGTGAGTTCGCACCGATCACGATCGTCACCAGCCGGGTGTACGGGCCGACGCCGTACAACTGCGGTGAGGTGTTCGGCTTCGGGGACGGCTGGGTGAGGTCGTCGAGGGTCGCGCCCGAGCAGGCCCGGTCGGTGAACGAGTAGGGCTGTAGGCGTTGCGCGAGGACGTGGCCCAGATCGTCGCCGTTGCGGGCGCACAGGTCCATCGCCTGGACCTTGCTGCGCGATCCGGATGCCGCGTAACTGTCACCCATCGAGACGTACTGCGCTCCGCCGGGGAGGTCGGGGATGTAGTTGACGGCGTTGCTCTGGTGGTGCACGTAACGGCTGCCGCCGCCGATGGTCGTGGAGGCGCCGGCGGCGAGCACCAGGCACAGCACCACGACGATGGCGGTCGACCGCCGGATCCAGGACACCCCGGCGACACTACACAGGCTCAAACTCCCGGCTCCGACGCCTGAGGTAGGCCGACGGCGCCATTCCCAGGAAGCTCCGCACCTCGCGGCTCAGGTGCGCCTGGTCGGCGTAGCCGCGGCGGGCGGCGACCTCTGCTGCTCGGTGGCCTGCGTCGAGGTCGCGACGGGCGGCGTCGAAGCGCATCAGGCGAGCGGCCTGCTTGATCCCCATGCCGAATTCGGCGGTGAACTTCATCGCCAGGTACCTGGCCGACCAGCCGGATCGTTCGACCAGCTCGGCGACGGTGACCCGGCCCTTGCGGGCGGCGAGGTAGGACCACGCCGCAGCGGCGTCGGCCTGCACTTCGCCGCCCGTCGTCGAGTACCGAGCCAGGACCGAGAGGACAGCGGCGACGGTCTCGCGGTCGTCGACGGGTGCCGCGACGACGCGGCCGCACAGTTCGTCGGCGAGGTCCGGGTGCAGGTCGCCGAGTTCGACGGCTTCTCCCCCGAGCTCCGCCGCGGGCGCGCCGGTCAGGGCCCGGACCAGGCTCGGTCGCACGTCCACCTGGACGCCGCGCTGCAGCCCGTCGTGGTGGACCAGGTAGGGCGCGGAGTGCATTCCGGAGAGGCAGAGACCGAAGGTCGTTCGGTTCGGCAGTCCCGGCCCGGTCAGGTCCAGGCCGTGCCCGAGGTCGATGATCATCGTGAGCGTCGGAGACGGGACGGCGAGATGGGTCCCCGGGACGACGCCGGTGATCTCGTAGGAGGTAGCCCGGGCGATGCCCGGGGCCGTCACCCCGCGTAGGTACCGAAACTCCACGTGTTGCCCTCCGGATCGGCGATGGAGAATCCTCGTGATCCATAGTCCTCCTCGGCCATGTCCCGCACCAGGCGGGCGCCGAGGTCCGTGGCGCGGGCGTACACCGCATCCGGGTCGGTGACGACCACGTAGACGCTGCCGCTGCCGGCCGGAACGGAGAAGGTCTTGTCCCGCTTGCAGGCGGAGTGGACCATGACCCGGCCCCCGTCGGGCCACAGCATCTCGGAGTGGACGACTTCACCGTCACCGTCGCCCTCGACGAGGATCCCCTCCTCGAAACCGATCCGCCGCAGCCACTCTCGGGCAGCGAGCGCGTCGTCGTAGGTGATTCCGGGCCAGATGTTGATGTCTGTGCGTTTCATGCCCCCACCCTGACACCGCCGCCCCCACCCCGGCTTGAACGTTTCCGCACCCCCTGCAATTGAACACTGTTACTGCCGGCATAACCGCAGGTGGCGACGGACCGTAACAGTGTTCAATTGCAGGGCGAGAGACGACGAGGCCCGCACCGACGGATCGGTGCGGGCCTCGTGCAGAGACGGAGGATCTACTCCTGGCCGACCTCGAAGCGGGTGAAGGCGAGGACCTTCACACCGGACTCGTCCAGCACCTGCTGGACCGACTTCTTGTTGTCGGTCACCGAAGCCTGGTCGGGAAGAACGGTGTCCTTGTAGTAGGCCACGGTCTTGCCCTCGATGATCTTCGGCAGCGCCTGCTCCGGCTTGCCCTCGGCACGCGCGGTCTCCTCGGCGATGCGACGCTCGTTCTCGATCACGTCGGCCGGAACCTCGTCCCGGCTGGCGTACTTCGCCTTGAGGGCGGCCACCTGCATGCCGGCACCGCGGGCGGCCTCGGCAGCGTCGTCGCCGTCACCGCTGTACGAGACCAGCACACCCACGGCGGGGGGCAGGTCCGAGCTGCGCTTGTGCAGGTAGACGGCGACGGGGCCGTCGTACCGGGCGATGCGGCGCAGCACCAGCTTCTCACCGAGCTTGGCCGAAGCGGCCTCGATCCGGGCACCGACGGTCTCACCGTCGATGGTCAGCGCCTCGACGGCCTCGACGGTGGCGGCGTCGGACGCAGCAGCCGCGGCGACGATCGCATCGGCCAGCTCCTGGAACTCCGCGTTCTTGGCCACGAAGTCGGTCTCGGAGTTGAGCTCGACCAGCACGCCGTCCTTGGCGGCCACGAGGCCCTCGGCGGTGGAACGACCGGCACGCTTGCCGACGTCCTTCGCGCCCTTGATGCGCAGCACCTCAACGGCCTTGTCGAAATCGCCGTCGGTCTCGGTGAGCGCGTTCTTGCAGTCCATCATCCCCGACCCGGTGAGGTCGCGGAGACGCTTGACGTCAGCGGCGGTGTAGTTCGCCATGGTGCGGCTCCTTGTGTAGAAGGGAAGGTCGTGCGACCGGACGCTGTTATTCGGCGGCCGGGGTCTCGGTTGCCGGAGCCTCGGTCGCGGCGGCCTGGGCAGCAGCACCCTCGGTCGCGGTGGCGACGGTGGCGGACTCCAGCAGCTCCTGCTCCCACTCGGCGAGCGGCTCGCCGGCGCCGGCCTCGGGCTTGGCATCGCCGGTGGCGACGCCCGCACGGGCCTGCACGCCCTCGGCCACGGCCGAGGCCACGACCTTCGTGAGCAGAGCAGCGGAGCGAATGGCGTCGTCGTTACCCGGGATCGGGTAGTCGACGAGGTCGGGATCGCAGTTGGTGTCGAGGATCGCGATCACCGGGATACCCAGCTTGCGTGCCTCGCCGACGGCGATGTGCTCCTTGTTGGTGTCGACGACCCAGATGGCCGAGGGAACCTTGGCCATGTCCCGGATGCCGCCGAGGGTGCGCTCGAGCTTGTTCTTCTCACGCGTGAGCATGAGGATTTCCTTCTTGGTGCGCCCCTCGAAGCCACCGGTCTGCTCCATGGTCTCCAGCTCCTTCATGCGCTGAAGACGCTTGTGGACCGTCTGGAAGTTGGTGAGCATGCCGCCCAGCCAGCGCTGGTTCACGTAGGGCATGCCGACGCGGGTCGCCTCTTCGGCGATGGACTCCTGGGCCTGCTTCTTGGTACCGACGAAGAGGACGGTGCCACCGTGGGCGACGGTCTCCTTGACGAACTCGTAGGCCTTATCGATGTAGGTCAGCGTCTGCTGCAGATCGATGATGTAGATGCCGTTGCGGTCGGTGAAGATGAAACGCTTCATCTTCGGGTTCCACCGACGGGTCTGATGACCGAAGTGCGCGCCGCTGTCCAGCAGCTGCTTCATGGTGACGACAGCCATGATGCCTCTTTCTCAGTTGCAGTTTCTCACGCCGCGACAGCCCCGAATCCGCTGGTCAGCGGGTCGAAGCCGTGCGCGGTGTCCTGGTATTCCGTCGTGCTGCACTCCCTGCGAGAGGGAGACCGCGCTGCACGACACGCCGCGAACGGCGCCTGGGGAACACGCGAAGTCACTCCGCCATATGGACGGAGCGCAGATTCAGTGTACGCCGCACTCGCCGACCTGCGAAATCGCGCGGATCCCGCAGGTCGACGGTGCCGGGTCGGTTACGCGTCGACGGACGCGGACAGGCGATCGGCCGTGCGCTTCTCCCAGAAGGTGGCACCGGAGATCCCCAGCGGCAGCGGATCGAACTGCGGATCGATCCCCATCTTCTTCTGCTGCTCGTAGTCGCGCAGCGCCTTGAACGCGGCGTTCTGCAGGAACAGGATGCCGATGATGTTCAGCCAGGCCATCAGACCCACCCCGAGGTCACCCATCGCCCAAGCGTCCTTCGCCTGCGCCACCGAGCCGATCGTCACCGAGACCAGGATCAGGATCTGCAGGCCCATCGTCATGGTGCTGCCCACCGCCGACTTGAGCACCGGGATCGCCACCGTGGCGGTGCGGCCGAGCAGGAAGCGCAGGTTGGTCTCAGCCATGTAGTAGTAGGCCACGATCGTGGTGAAGCAGAAGAAGGCGAGCGAGATCGCGATGAAACTCGCTCCGGCGCCGCTGAACACGGTGTCGAAGCCCTGCTGCGCGTACGCCGGGCCGACCTCCGGGTTCCCGGTGAGTGCGCCACCGTCGGCCAGCACCCGGGTGGAGTTCGTAGCGCCCTCGAACACCTTGTACGCGCCGGTGCTCAGGATCAGGAAGGCAGTGGCCGAGCACACGAACAGGGTGTCCACGTAGACGGCGAAGGCCTGCGCGAGTCCCTGCTTCGCGGGGTGGCTGACCTCAGCGGCCGCGGCGGCGTGCGGCCCGGTGCCCTGCCCGGCCTCGTTGGAGTAGATGCCGCGCTTGACACCCCATTCGATCGCCAGGCCCACCGCAGCGCCCACCCCCGCCTCGAGGCCGAACGCCGAGGAGAAGATCAGCGAGAACACCTCGGGGACCGCGGAGGCGTTGACCACCATGATCACGATCGCGGCGAGGATGTACAGCGCGGCCATGAACGGCACCACGAAGGCTGCGAACAGCGCGATCCGCTTGACTCCACCGATGATCACGAAGGCCAGAACGATCACGACGGCGACCGCCGCGATCCACGGCTCGACCCCCCAGGCACTCTCCATCGCAGCGGCCATCGAGTTGGCCTGCACCATCGGCATCAGCAGTCCACATGCGACCACGGTGACCGCGGCGAAGACGAAGCCGTAGACCTTGCCGATCGTCGCGTACCGGGTGTGCGCGAAGGCCCGCCGGAAGTAGTAGGCGGGACCACCGCGGTACTCGCCGGTGAGCCGGTCGCGTTCCTTGTAGATCTGTCCCAGGGTGCACTCCACGAACGAGGTGGAGGCGCCGAAGAAGGCCACCAGCCACATCCACAGCACCGCACCGGGGCCGCCGAAGGCGATCGCCGTGGCGACGCCGGCGATGTTGCCGGTACCGACCCGCCCGGCCAGTGACATCGCCAGCGCCTGGAACGAACTCACCCCCGATGCGGACTTCTCACCGTGGACCAGTTGCCCCACCATCGCAGGGATCTGACGCACCTGCACCAATCGCGAGCGGAGGCTGAAGAACACCCCGACACCCAGGCACAGGAAGATCAGGCCCTTACTCCACACGTACTCGTTCAGCGTCTCCAGCAGCTCCGACATGGGAGCAACCATAAGGCCGCGATCCTGTATCGGGACGGTATCGGCGACCTTCTGTTACCTACAGGTAATCCGGATGCAAACAACCGGCGGGTATCAGCCCGTGAACAGGTCGTCGAGGTGTCGGTCGATCGCCGCGAGGGCGGCGTCGGGTGTGATCACCTCCAGTTCGATCAGGGGCGTCAGACCGGTCAGTGCCAGCACCCGGTCCGTCTCGGTCGACGGTGCACGGCCGGCTGCGAGGTGCCCGTCGGCGATCGCCCGGCGGATGAGTGCCTCGACCTGCGCGCGCCCGTGCCGCATTCCGTCCCGGGTGCGGGTGCGGACGGTGTCGTCGTGCAACGCCTCCAGGACGTAGGCGGCGTTCATCCGGCTCGTCGCCCGCGAGTCCGGGCGCAGCGGCAGCATCTCGATCAACGTCAGCCGAAGGACGTCGCGCGGATGCGGATCGGGGCCGAGGTCCGCCAGACCCCGCGCAATACGGTCCGCGGTCTGTTCGGCGGCGAAATCCATGGCGAAGCCGAGCATGTCCTGCCGAGAGGCGAAGTAGTGCTGCAGCTGGCCGTGCGACATTCCCGCCTCCTTCGCCACCTCGCGCACACTCAGGCGTTGCACCCCGGACGCATCGACCACCCGCCACAACGCGCGGGCGATCGCCTCCCGACGCTCGCGGTGGTCCACCTGCTTCGGCACACCGGCCCCTCTCAATCGTTCCAATACAGTTGAAATAATACACGTGACTGATAACGTCGTAGTGGTACCCGCAGGAGCGAAGGGGGCCGATATGCAGGAACGACCGACAGTCCGGACAGCGGAGGGCATCGTCGAGGGCACACGCGTGCGCGGCACGATGACCTTCTGCGGCATCCCCTACGCTCGGCCGCCGGTCGGCGAGTTGCGCTTCGCCGCGCCCGCGCCGGTCCCGCCGTGGGACGGGATCAGGTCCGCGACCGAGTTCGGTCCCCCGCCTCCCCAGTCCGGCCCGACGCGGGCGGAGGTGTCGGACGATCCGAATTGGCTCACTGTGAACGTGTGCACACCCGATACAGGTCGTTCCACACCGCCGGGCCCCGGCACATGCGCACCGCCGGGTCCCGGCACATGCGCACCGCCGGGCCCCGGCACATGCGCACCGCCGGGTCCCGGCGGATCCCTGCTCCCCGTGCTGGTGTGGATCTGCTGCGGCGGCTACATGGCGGGAACCGCGGCCGACCCGATGTTCGATCCCACCGCGCTCGCGACCGAAGGCCTCGTGGTCGTCAGTGTCCAATGCCGTATGGGAGCCGAGGGTTTCGCTCAGCTCGACGGTGCTCCCCCGAACCGGGGCCTGCTCGACCAGATCGCCGCGCTCGAATGGATCCAGCGGAACATCGCCGCGTTCGGCGGCGACCCCGACTCGGTCACCATCTCGGGTACATCGGGGGGCGCGGGATCGGTCGCCGCACTGCTGACGATCCCGCGGGCGCGTCCACTGTTCCGCCGGGCCATCACCCATTCCGTTCCGGGGCTGCACATCACGCCGGCGCTGGCGGAGGAGGTCACCGCCGCCCTCGCCGACCGTCTCGGCGTCGCACCCACCGCGGCCGGGTTCGCGCAGGTCGCTCCCCAGCGCCTCGCCGACGAGGTCACCGCGCTGTGCGTCGACGCTCCCACGTACCTGCAGCGATGGGGACGGATGGCTCACCTGGGGATCGTGGTGTGTCCCGTGATCGACGGCGATCTCCTGCGTGAGACCCCGTGGGAAGCGCTGGTATCGGGCCGCGCCGCGGGCGTCGACCTGCTCGCCGGGTACATGCGAGACGAGTTCCGGCTGTTCAGCGTGATGATGGGCGTGCGCGGCACGTTCACCGACGAGGACGCGGCGACGGCGGTGGAGGTCTTCGCGCCGGGGGACCCCGCCGAGTTCCGCGCGGCGTATCCGGATGCGACAGCGGAGGAGACGGTGGAGATCGCCTACTCCGATGCCACCTTCCGCATGCCGTCGGTGCTTCTAGCAGAGGCGAACGCCGACTCCGGTGGCACGTCGTACCTGTTCGAGATGCAGTGGTCCACCGAGGTGTATGGCGCCTGCCACAGCATCGACGTCCCGCTCGTCTTCGGAACTCTGAGCAGCCCGACCGGTGTGATGTTCTTCGGGACGAACCCGCCGGAGGAACTCCGCGACCTGTCCCGCGAACTACTGCGCGCGTGGGCGCGGTTCTGCCGCACCGGCGACCCTGGCTGGCGCCGCTTCGAACCGAACGACCTGAGCACCCGGATCCTGGACGCTCCGTCGACGACGGCGCCGTATCCGCGGGAGAACTCGCGCCGGCTGTGGCACGGCCGTCCGCCCGCACCGTTCGCGCCGGCCCGACCGACGCCTCACCCGAGCGGGGCCGTCGGCGCGAGGTTCAAGCGGTGACCGGTGCGGGCTCGGCCGATTCGTCGGCGTAGACATCGGTGCGCGGCGCGTTGTAGGCGTCCTCGTCGAGAATGCCCTCCTGCTTGGCCACGATCGTCGGGACCAGCGCCTGGCCGGTGACGTTGAGCGCGGTGCGACCCATGTCGACGATCGGCTCGACGGCGAGCAGGAGCCCCACTCCCGCCAGCGGCAGGCCCAGCGTCGACAGGGTCAGCGTCAGCATCACCGTCGCGCCGGTGGTACCGGCGGTGGCGGCCGAACCGACGACCGAGACGACCACGATCAGCAGGTAATCGGTGATCCCGAGCGGGAGGTGGAAGAACTGGGCCACGAAGATGGCCGCGATCGCGGGGTAGATCGCGGCGCAGCCGTCCATCTTGGTGGTCGCACCCAGCGGCACGGCGAACGAGGCGTACTCCCGCGGGACTCCCAGGTTCCGCTCGGTGACCCGCTCGGTGACCGGCAGGGTGCCGATCGAGCTACGGGAGACGAATCCCAGTTGCGCGGCCGGCCAGACA
Organism: Tsukamurella serpentis; assembly: GCF_054780975.1. Taxonomy (NCBI): domain Bacteria; kingdom Bacillati; phylum Actinomycetota; class Actinomycetes; order Mycobacteriales; family Tsukamurellaceae; genus Tsukamurella; species Tsukamurella serpentis. The sequence goes on along the minus strand of NZ_BAAGVH010000001.1, from coordinate 55,066 downwards.
CCGCTGTAGAACTGCTTGATCGACAGGCCGTGCAGCTTGATGATCAGCGGGTACACCACGAACCCGACGACGGCCAGGCCGATGTAGATCGCCCCGGTGAAGACCCCGAGTGAGCCGATCGCGTCCCAGCCGTAGGTCGCGACCGCCGTGCCGATCAGCGCGGCGGTACCGATCGGCGCGAGCCGGATGATCCACCACAGGACCTTCTGGATCACCGCCAGCAGTGAGGCGTTGAAGGCGATGAACGGCGCCGCCTTCTCCCCCACCTTCAGGGCCGCGATGCCGATCGCCGCGGCGATCACCAGCACCTGCAACACGTTGAAACTCAGCGAGACCGAACCGTCGGAGGACTTCGCCTGCAGGCCCAGGAAGTTCGCCGGGACCAGACCGGTCAGGAAGGCCCACCAGGATCCGGTGCTCGACGGCGCCTTGCCGTCCCCGGTGACGGTGGTGTGCGCGCCGGGCTGGAGCACCAGGCCGAGGATGATGCCGACGATCACCGCGATGAACGCGGTGATCGCGAACCACAGCAGAGTCTTACCGGCGAGCCGGGCGGCGTGGGTGACGTTGCGCAGGTTCGCTATCGACGCGATCACCGCGGTCACGATGAGCGGCACGACGGCCACGGTGAGCAGTTTGACGTAGCTGGAACCGATCGTCTTGAGCGTCCCGACCAGCCAGTTGACGTTGCCGTCGGCGGCGGGGGCCATGTTCCGCGCCAGGAGGCCCAGGACCACGCCGGCGATCAGGCCGAGCACGATCTGAAAGCCGAAGCCGGTCAGCAGCGGAGGGATTCGGGTGGACTTCTGCGCAGGGGTGGCGGCAGAGGACATAGTCGTGTCCTTAGGGTTTCGAGGCCCGGATGCGGGCGGATACGGGTGCGGTGAGGGACGGTCAGCGGCGACAGAGCGCGCTGGCCGTCTGGACCTGGTCGACGAACCGCCGACTCGTGAGGAGGCACTGCACGCAGGTGATGTTACGCCGGGCGGCACAGCCGCCCGTCCGCCGGTAGCGTGGGCCGTATGACCGGATCGGTGACTGCCAGCCCGCGTGCCTTTCCCGGTATCAGTAGCCGCGCCTGGGAACATCCCGCCGATCGGGCCGCGCTGGTGGCGCTGCGCAACCTCCGGGGTTTCGACACCGTCCTGAAGGCGATCTCGGCGTTACTGCGCGAGCGTCAACACCGCCTGCTGTTCCTGGCGTCCGGGGTGCGGGTGGACGACCGGCAGTTTCCGCAGCTCCACGCGATGCTCACCGACTGCGTGCGGGTGCTGGACGCACCGTCGACCCCGGAACTGTTCGTGATGCAGGATGCGTCCGTCAACGCCATGACCATCGGGATGGACCGTCCGTTCATCGTGGTCAGCACCGGACTGCTGGATCTGCTCGATGAATCGGAGCAGCGCTTCGTGCTCGGTCACGAGTTGGGGCACGCGCTGTCCGGGCACGCGGTGTACCGGACGATGCTCATGCACCTGTTGCGGTTGGCGGGCAGTTTCGGCTGGGTGCCGATCGGCGGCTGGGCGCTGCGCGCGATCGTCGCAGCGCTGATGGAGTGGCAGCGAAAGTCCGAGCTGTCCGGCGATCGCGCAGGTCTGCTGTGCGTGCAGGATCCCGATGTGGCCCTGCGGGTGCACATGAAGACGGCCGGCGGAACCCGTCTGGCCGAGATGGACTCCCAGCGATTCCTGGCTCAGGCTGCCGAGTACGAGCGCACCGGTGACCTGCGTGACGGCGTGCTCAAGCTGCTGAATCTGGAACTGCAATCGCACCCGTTCTCGGTGCTGCGCGCCGCCGACCTCGATCGTTGGGTCGAACGCGGTGAGTACGGCCGGATCGTCGGCGGTGAGTACCCGCAGCGTGCCGACGACGCCGAGACGAATCCCGCGGACGAGTTCAAGAACGCGGCCCGCGACTACAAGGAGGGGTTCGACGCCTCCGCCGATCCGCTGATCGCTTCGCTGCGTGACTTCGGTTCCACGGCGGTCAACACCGTCGGTCAAGGTGTCACCGACGTGGCGACCGGGGTGAGCCGCAAGATCGACCAGTGGCGGCGCAATTCGTCCCGCCGTCACGACGACTGACCCCGCAGGGCCCCTGTGGATGACGCGTTTCTCTCCACAGGCGCGCCACTGGGGCCCTGTTTCCGACGGTGCGGTGCGGCATCGTCGTCGGTATGCGTACCGCCACTCTCGCGCTCGTGGCCGCTCTGGCCCTGATCTGCGCTGCACTGCCGGCCTATGCCCTACCCGCCGCGCGGGCGGCGGCCGATTACGGCTGGCCGTTGCACCCCCGCCCGGACGTGGGAAGGGCGTTCGCGAACCCGGAGAAGCGGTGGCAACCCGGTCACCGCGGTGCCGATCTGATCGCGGCACCCGGTCAGGCGGTGTTCGCGGCCGGAGCCGGGCGGGTCAATCACGTCGGCCGGGTCGACGACCGCGTGGTGGTGTCGGTCCTGCACCCCAACGGACTGCTCACCACCTACGAGCCGATCGACGATCCCGCGGTCCGCGAGGGCGACGAGGTCGCGCTCGGGACCGCGCTCGGCCGGGTGGCCGCGGGACACGAGGGGTGCCCGGCGGCGGCTTGTCTGCACTGGGGTCTGCGCCGCGGCGCCGGTCGCGCGGCGCAGTACTTCGATCCGCTGCTTCTGGTGGGTGCGGCGCCCGTCCGCCTGCTGCCCGATTCCGGATCCGCACTGCCCGGCGCCGGCGTCGCGGGACCGAAGCTGGGCGAGCGCCGTCGCCGGATGCGACGATGGTCCGGTGACGGACGAGAACGAGCCGGAGTCGAACGCGGCGAGCGCGAAGGCCGAACGCCTCGAGGAGGCGCAGACCATCGCCTACCCGAGTGCCTCACCGCGGCAGCGGCGCAAACGCCCCGAGCACGATCCCACGGTGGTGGTGCTGTTCGGCGCGACGGGCGATCTGTCGCGCCGCAAACTCCTGTGCGGCCTGGGTTATCTGGCGGTCTCCGGACTGGGGCCGGATATGCGCGTCATCGGCACCAGCCTGGACGAGATGACCGACGAGCAGTTCCGCGAGTTCGCACGCACCTCGATCGCGGAGGTGGGGGCCCGCAAGCTGACCGATGCGCAGTGGCAGGAGTTCGCCCCGGACCTGTCGTACGTGAACATCTCGGCCGGTCCCGAGGCGCTGGCGAAGGCGGTCGCCAAGAAGGAGGCCGAACTCGGTGCGGGCGAGGGCCGCCGGGTGCGCCGCCTGATCTACCTCAGCGTTCCGCCGAAGGCCGCGGGTTCGGTGATCGAGACCGTGTCCCGGGCCGGCCTGACCGAGGGCTCGCGGGTGATCATGGAGAAGCCCTTCGGTGAGGATCTGGAGTCGGCGCTCGCGCTGAATGCGGAGGTGCACAAGACCTTCGAGGAGAAGCAGATCTTCCGGATCGACCACTTCCTGGGCAAGGAGGCGGCGCAGAACATCCTGGCGTTCCGATTCGCCAACGGCCTGTTCGAGCCGATCTGGAACCGCAACTTCATCGATCACGTGCAGATCGACGTGCCGGAGTCACTCGGGCTGGATGCTCGGGCCGCGTTCTACGAGCCGACCGGCGCCTACAAGGACATGGTGGTCACCCACCTGTTCCAGGTGATGGCGTTCGTGGCGATGGAACCGCCCACGGCGCTGGAGCCGCGGGCGATCTCCGAGGAGAAGAACAAGGTCTTCCGGTCGCTGGAACCGATCCGCCCCGACGATGTGGTGCGCGGGCAGTACATGGGCTACCGGCAGGAGAAGGGCGTCGATCCGGAGTCCGATACCGAGACGTTCATCGCGCTCAAGGCCCGGATCGACAACTGGCGCTGGGCGGGCGTGCCGTTCTACCTGCGCACCGGCAAGCGGATGGCACAGGGCATGCGGATCATCTCGATCGCCTTCAAGGAGGCGCCGAAATCGATGTTCCCGGCCGGCTCGGGAATCGGTCAGCAGGGACCGGACCACCTGACTTTCGAACTCGCGGACGAGTCCAAGGTGTCGTTGTCGTTCTACGGCAAGCGTCCGGGCCCGGGCATGCGGCTGGAGAAGCTGGCGATGCAGTTCTCCACCGAGGACACCGATCGCGCCAAGGATGCCCTGGAGGCCTACGAGCGGCTGATCCTGGACGCGATGCACGGTGACCACACCCTGTTCACCACCGCCGAGGGCATCGAATCGCTCTGGGAGCGGTCGATCCCGCTACTCGACGATCCGCCGCCGGTGAAGCTGTACCAGCCGGGCTCCTGGGGTCCGAACTCGATCCACCAGCTCATCGCGCCCAATGCATGGCGGCTGCCGTTCGAGCGGAGCTGGCAGGACTGACGGTTCGGCCGTCATCGTCGGCCGGCCGACGGTGGCGGATGCTCAGGCGCGGGGGTGGGCCTGCTCGTGCGCGGCCCGCAGCCGGGCGACGCTGACGTGCGTGTACAGCTGGGTGGTGGCCAGTGACGAGTGGCCGAGCAGTTCCTGCACCACCCGCAGATCGGCGCCACCGTCGAGCAGGTGGGTCGCCGCAGTGTGTCGCAGGCCGTGCGGCGCCACCTCGCGGCCACCCGGGACCGATCCGGTGACCTGGTGCACGACGCTGCGGGCCTGCCGCGGATCGAGGCGTCCCCCGCGGGCGCCGAGGAACAGTGCCCGTCCCGAGCGCTCACCGGCCAACTCGGGCCGGCCCTCGTCGAGCCAGCGCGCGAGGGCGCCGGCAGCGGGGGCGCCGAAGGGCACCGTCCGCTCCTTGTCGCCCTTGCCGATCACGGTCAGCACCCGCCGCGGGTGGTCGACCGAGCCGAGGTCGAGTCCGCACAACTCACTGACCCGGATCCCGGTGGCGTACAGCAGTTCCACCAGCGCCAGGTCGCGCAGTGCGATCGGGTCCCCCTCCGCGGCTCCGGAGGCGGCGTTGCGCAGCGCCTGATCGGCGTCGTCGGCGGAGAGGACCGCCGGCAGAGTGCGGCGCGCACGAGGCGCCTTCAACCGCACCCCGGGGTCGATTTCCAAGTGGCCTCGTCTGGCCGCCCAGGCGGTGTAAGTGCGCGCCGAGGACGCCTGCCGGGCCAGGGTGGTACGGGCAGCGCCGGCGCCCGCCCGTTCCCCCAGCCAGGCTCGCAGAGTCGCCAGATCGAGACGGTCCGCCGCGACGCCGCGCTGCTCGGCGAAGGCGAGCAGCGCCGTCAGATCGGCCAGATAGGCGCGCACGGTGTGCTCGCTGCGGCCGCGTTCGAGCCGCAGGTACCTCTCGTACTCCGCCGGGACCGTCATTCTCTCACGATAGGCCTGGATCGGGGCCGGCCCGCGATCGACGTGCCGGTCAGCGGTGTTGCAGGCGGCGGCTGAGCCAGTTCCCGAAGAACTGCGCGATCTGCACCACGATGATCAGCACCACGATCACCACCAGGGTCAACTGCCAGTTGTTCTGCTGGTAGCCGTACTGGCGTGCGAAGTCACCGAGACCGCCGCCGCCCACATAACCGGCCATGGCGGACATGTCCACCACGGCGACGAACATGAACGTGTAACCCAGGGTCAGCGGTGCCAACCCTTCGGGGATGACGACGGTGGCCAGGGTCCGCAGGCGGCTCGCGCCCATCGACCGCGCCGCCTCGACCACTCCGGGATCCACGGTGACCAGGTTCTGCTCCACCACGCGGCCGATCACGAAAGTCGCCATCACCGTCATCGCGAAGGCCGCGGCCTCGACTCCGATCCGGGTGCCGATGAAGATCTTGGTCAGCGGTGCGATCGCGGTGATGAAGATGATGAACGGGATCGGTCGGATGATGTTGACCAGCACGTTCAACACCGAGAACACGGCCCGGTTGCTGAGCAGGTTGCCGGGGCGGGTGGCGTACAGCAGTGTTCCGTACACCAGACCGAGCAGCCCGCCGACGATCATCGTGATCCCCACCAGCTGAACGGTCTCGCCGATCGCGTCCACGAAGACGTCCTCGGTGCCGGGCGGGAAGATCCCCTCCAGGAAACTCATCGCTGCACCTGCTGTCCGGTCTGCGGGTCTTTGACGTGGGCCAGGGCGCCGAGTTGGTCGATGGCCGCGGCGACCGCGGCCTCGTCGCCGGTCACCGAGTAGGTCAGGGAGCCGAACGGGCGCCCTCCGACCTCGGCGACACCGCCGTAGAGAACGCGGGCGCCCGCGCCGTGCGCCGCGAAGACCTCCGCGGCGTCGAGTGCGTCGGGCTCGTCGCGCACATCGACGGTGACGACGGTGCCCGGCCGCGCGGCGTGCAGGCGGGCCAGGGTCTTCGGGGCGACGTCGTCACCGACCGCGGCGTGCACCAGGGACTCCGTGGCCGGGGAGGTGGGCGCGGCGAAGACGTCGTAGACCGGTCCGAAGTCGACCAGCCGGCCGTGGTCCAGCACGGCGACGGTGTCGCAGATCCGGCGGATCACGTCCATCTCGTGGGTGATGACCACGATGGTGGTGCCGAAGTCGCGATTGACCCGCTGCAGTAGTTCCAGCACCTCGATGGTGGTGCCCGGGTCCAGAGCGCTGGTGGCCTCGTCGGCGAGCAGGATCTTCGGATTGCGGGCGAGAGCGCGGGCGATGCCCACGCGCTGGCTCTGCCCACCGGAGAGTTTGCTGGGGTATTGATCGGCCTTGTCGCCGATGCCGACGAAGTCGAGGAGCTCGGCGACCCGCTTGTGACGCTCGGCCTTGGGCATCCCGGACAGAGTCAGCGGGTACTCGACGTTCCCGGCGACGGTCCGCGAGTTCATCAGGTTGAACCGCTGGAAGATCATGCCGACCTGCGCGCGCAACTTCTGCAGGTCACGCTCCCCGAGTCCGCCCACCTCGGTGCCGAGCACCTTGACCTGGCCGGCGGTGGTCGATTCCAGACCGTTGATGGTGCGGATCAGTGTGGACTTGCCGGCGCCGGACTGCCCGATCACGCCGGTGATCGATCCCTCGTCGACGGTGAAGCTGACACCGTCGAGCGCGGTGGTCGTGCCGAAGTCCCGGGTGGCCTCGATGAACTCGATGGCCGCCCGGGTGTCGGTGGGACCGGTCACTTGCCGTGTGCCTTGACCTGATCCTGCAGCTTGACCGTGATCTGCTGCAGTTCGGCGGCGGGCTTGTCGATGAGGATGAAGGTGTCGCCCTTGTCCTTCTTCAGCGCCTCCACGACCTTCTGCTCCTTGTAGAGCTGCGCCAGCTTGAGGTACTTGGGGTTGTCCTTGTCGGCCTCACGGACGACGAAAGCGTTGATGTACGGCTCCGAGGCGGGGTTCGCCGGGTCGTCCTTGGCGATGATCAAGTCCTTGCCGAGCTTGGCGTTCTCAGCAGGGTCGTTGTTGACCACCGCACCGTCGACACTGTCCAGGCTCAGCGCGGTCTGGTTCGCGTCCACCGTCTTGACCGTCACCTTCGACGCCGCGGGGTCGATATCGGCAGGGGTGACGAACGGGTTCTGCGCCACCTTGAACTTGACCAGGCCGGCCGAGTACAGCACGAGCAGCGCGCGGGAGAGGTTCGTCGGGTCGTCCGGGACCACGATGGTGCCACCCTGCGGGATGTCGGCGGTCGACTTGTGCTTCTTCGAGTACAGCGGCAGCGGGTAGATCGCGGTCGCACCGATCGGCACCAGCTTGGTGTTGTTCTTCTGGTTGTAGTCGGCCAGGAAGAGCAGGTGCTGGTACTCGTTGATCTGCAGATCACCGTCGTTGAGGGCGGCGTTCGGCTGCTTGTAGTCGCTGAAGTTCTTCAGGTCCACGTCGATGCCCTGGTCCTTGGCCAGGCCCTTGTAGACCTGCCAGAACTGCTGGGCGCCATCGGTCACCCCGATGGAGACGGTGTCGCTGCTCGAGTTCGAGCCGCAGGCCGCCAGGCCCGAGGCGAGGGCGACGGGTACCACCAGGGCGAGCGCGATTCGCTTCATCTTCACGGCTGTGTTCTCCAAGTCGAGGCCACCGGGGATCTCCCAGTCGGATGAACGATACCCACCTGCGGGTACGTCCGCTCCCGCCAGCCCGGTTCGCCGGATTCGCCCGCCGGACTGACCAGGCCGGACGAGGCGGTCCGCATTTCACACCGCACTGAGCGAAACCGCGCGTAGGTTTGCGAGTGAGGGTTTCATGTGAGAGCCCGCGCCGGCGGGATCGACCGAGGAGGCACGACCATGGCAACCGCAGCCGTCACCGTCCGGTTCACCGGCACCGCCGAGCGGATCGGTGATCGCACCGTTCTGCGGCTCCCCGAGCAGGCCAGCGGTGAGCTCCCGTCCCGCGGTCAGGTCGCCGCGACCGGCTCGGCCGACGGCGCTCGGTTCCGCACGGTGGTCGAGCCCGACGGTCGCCGGGGGCACTGGCTCGACCTCGACGGCATCGTCGACACCGCCGAGTTCGGTCCCGGGGACTCGGTGCGGATCGAACTCACCCCGACCAAGGACTGGCCCGAGCCGGTGCTTCCCGACGATCTGGCCGCAGCGCTGGCGGACGCCCCGGACACCGCGGATTCCTGGTCGGACATCACCCCGATGGCGCGTTGGGAGTGGGTGCGGTGGGTCGGGGCCACTCGCAGTCCGGCGACCCGGGCCAAGCGAGTGCAGGTGACGATCTCGAAGCTGCGGGACGGCAAGCGCCGGCCCTGCTGCTTCGACCTGTCCTCGTGCACCGATCCGGAATTGGCGCGCAGCGGCAAGCTGATCGAATAGCGGGTTCACCGCGGCTCACCGCCGAGGCGCCACAGCGCGCCGTCGCGGTGCACCAGTCCGCGCAACTCCAGCACGGCGAGTTGCGCCATCACCGCACGTGCCGGGAGTCCGGCGCTCACCGCGATCTCCGAGACCGACAGCGCGGACGTGGCGGGAAGCGCCTCATGAACCTGTAACGCGGCGCTGTCGAGCCCGTCGGTGGGACGGGCCGGGACCTCCCGTTCGGGGGCGGTCTCGCCGATCCGGCCGACCTCCTCGATCACCTCACTGGCACGGGAGACCAGCCGGGCACCGTCGCGGATCAGCTCGTGGCAGGTGACCGAGGTGGCCACGGTGATCGGTCCGGGTACCGCGCACACCGGCACCTGCCGCCGCTTCGCCCAGGTGGCGGTGTTCCTGGTGCCGGAGCGGAAGCCTGCCTCCACCACCACGACTCCCCCGGTCGAGGTGCCCACCACCCGGTTGCGGCTGAGGAACCGGTGCTTCGCGGGAACGGTGCCCGGCGGATACTCCGAGACCAGGGCGCCGGTCTCGCCGATCCACCGGAACAGGCCCGCGTGCCCGGCCGGGTACGGCCGGTCCAGGCCGCCGGCGAGGAAGGCCACCGTCGAGCCGCCCGCTCCGAGCGCTGCCCGGTGTGCGCACCCGTCGATGCCGTAGGCGCCACCGGAGACCACGGTGAAGCCCTCGGCGCACAGGTCACCGGTGAACTCGTCGGTGACCCGCTCGCCGTAGCTCGACGGTGCCCGCGTCCCCACCAGTGCGACCGCCCGGTCCAGGAGGTCGTCGAGGCGTCCGCCGCCGATCACCCACAGCGCGATCGGCCGCAGTTCCCGCACCTCGTCCTCGTGGCCGGCCGGTTCCGCGGGGGTGCGCCGGGCCATCGGCTGGAACCGGTAGGCGGGCCATTCGTCGTCGTCCGGTGTCACCAGCCGCCCGCCCAGGTGCGCCATGTGGTCGAGGTCGCTGTCGGAGCGGTCGGTGGCCGCGCGGGCCGCAGTCGAATCGGCCACCGCTTCGAAGCCGTCCGGGAACTCGCCGCTGCGCACCATCCGGGCAGCAGCCCGCGGACCGACGTCCTCGATCAGCGTGAACAGCAGGCCGCAGGGCGGTTCGGCCACGCGGCTCAGGTAGGCCCAGGCACGCCTGGTGTCGTCGGTCATGTGAACCCCTTGTCCCGGAACTGCAGTGCCTGGACCACCTGGTCGTAGCCCGGCCGGTCCAGCCCGAGCAGGTCTGCGACGGTCCACGCCACCCGCAGGCAGCGATCCGCGCCGCGGGCGGTGATCCGTCCCGTCCGCAGGTACACCTCCAACGGCTGCAACGCCTTCGCCGAGAGCCGGAAACGGGTGCGCAGCACGACCCCGGGTACCTCCGAGTTGGTGATCCAGCCCTGTTCGGCCCAGCGCTGCGCAGCGGTCTCCCGCGCCACCCGCACCCGCTCGCGGACCACGTCACTGGTCTCCTCCGAGGTCTGGCCCGCGTGCAGGGCACCCGTGGTCGGCGGTTCCATCCGCACCCACAGGTCGACCCGATCGAGCAGCGGCCCGGACAGCCGGCCCAGATAGCGACGCCGCACCGTCGCCGAACAGGTGCAGTCACTATCGCGGGCGGGCGCGCACGGGCACGGATTCGCGGCCATCACCAGTAGGAACCGCGACGGGTACTTCACCACCCCGTCACGCCGCGCCAGCCGGATCTGTCCCTCCTCGAGCGGCGTGCGCAGCGCCTCCAGCGATCGCGGTCCCATCTCGGCGCATTCGTCGAGGAAGAGCACCCCGCGGTGGGCCAACGAGACCGCGCCGGGACGGGCGAGCCCGCTGCCGCCGCCGACCAGGGCACTGACCGAGGAGGTCTGGTGCGGCGCCACGAACGGCGGAATCGTGATCAGGGGCCGGTCCGCCCGCAGGTTCCCGGCGATCGAGTGGATCGCGCTGACCTCCAGGGCCTCGCGGCGTCCGAGCGGCGGCAGAATCCCCGGGAGCCGGGAGGCGAGCATCGTCTTCCCGATCCCGGGCGGTCCGCTCATCATGACGTGGTGGGCACCCGCGGCGGCCACCTCCAGCGCGAGTTTCGCCTCGGGCTGGCCCACCACGTCGGCGAGGTCCGCGATCGACGGATCGGCCGGTTCAGCCTGGAGCGGGCCGGGTTCGGCGAGCACCCCCTCGCCGGCGAGCCAGGTCACCACATCCGCCAGGTGCGCGGCACCGAGCACCTCGATCCCGTCCACCAGGCCGGCCTCGCCGAGGTTGCCCAGCGGGACCACCGCCCGTGGGAATCCGGCCTCCTTCGCCGCCAGTACCGCCGAGAGCACACCGCGCACCGGCCGGACCCTGCCGTCGAGGGCCAGTTCCCCGAGTAGGACGGTGCCCTCGGCCCGGGAGTTCGGCACCCGCTCGGCGGCGAGCAGGATGGCGATCGCCAACGGCAGGTCGTACACCGAGCCGACCTTCGGCAGTGTCGCCGGCGAGAGCGCGACCGTGACGCGGGTGTCCGGGAACTTCACCCCGATGTTGACGATCGCCGCGCGGATCCGGTCGCGGGATTCCTTCAGGGCGGTATCGGGTAGCCCCACCAGGTGCACCGCGGGTAGTCCTGCGCCGATGCAGCCCTCGATCTCGACCACGGCTCCGTCGACACCGGTGATCGCGACCGAATGCACCCTGCTCAGCGTGGACATCACGCCACCCCGGCCCGGTACTCCAGGGTGACCGGGCCGCCGGGTGGGGTGAACACCGCGGCCACGTCGATCCGGACCTGCGCGAACGAGCTCTCCCGTTCGGCCAGCCAGCGGGAGGTCAGTGCCCGCAGTTGCGCGACCTTACGCGGGGTGACCGCGTCGAATCCGGTGCCGTACGCGGTCCCCGACCTGGTCTTGACCTCGACGACGGCGATCACCCCGTCCGGCGAGCGGGCGATCACGTCCAGTTCCCCGCGCAGTCCCCCGCCGCTGTAGCGCCAGTTGCGGTCGAGCACCGTCCAGCCACGGCCGGTCAGGTAGTCGCTGACCACGTCCTCCCCGGCTCGTCCCATCTCGTTGTTCCCCATGCGGCCGATCCTGCACCCGGGAACACCACAGGCACCGCCCGGAGAGCGGTGCCTGTGGAGAGAACAAGTTATGTACGCAAATTGTGGATGGACGCCCCTTCCGGGGTGCCGTTCTACTCGGGAAGCCGCAGGTCGGGCTTGTCGAGCTCCTCGATGTTGACGTCTTTGAACGTGACCACACGGGCCTGCTTGAGGAAGCGCGCCGGCCGATACATGTCCCACACCCAGGCGTCGGTCATCCGCACCTCGAAGTACACCTCGCCGTCGGCGTTACGGGGGATCAGATCGACCCCGTTGGCCAGGTAGAACCGGCGCTCGGTCTCCACCACGTAGGTGAACTGGCTCAGCACGTCCTTGTACTCGCGGTACATGGACAGCTCCATCGCGGTCTCGTACTTCTCGAGATCCTCTGCGCTCACATCGCCCTCCTCACCTCGGTGTCGTAACCTTTCCAGATTACCGCGCCACCGCGGCTGGAGTCCCGGTCGACGCGGCCAGTGCGGCCCGCACGTTCTGATACCGCATCCGGTGCTGGCCACTGGGTCCCAGTTCGGTCAATGCGGCCATGTGCGCCGCCGTCGAATAGCCCTTGTGCACGGCGAACCCGTAGCCCGGGAAGTCGGCGTCGAGCTCGGCCATCACCCGGTCGCGAGTCACCTTGGCCAGCACACTCGCCGCGGCGATGCACGACGCTGAGCCGTCGCCACCGATCACCGGCAGCGAGGGCACCGCCAGTCCGGGCACGGTGAAACCGTCGATCAGCACGTAACCGGGGCGGGCCTGCAGCCCTGCGACCGCGCGCCGCATGCCGGTGATGTTGGCCACGTGCAGGCCGATCCGGTCCACCTCGGGCGCCGGGATGGAGACCACCGACCAGCTCACCGCGTGATGGAGGATCTTCGGATAGAGCTGCTCACGAAGGTTCTCGGTGAGCTTCTTCGAATCGTCGAGCCGCGCCAGGGCCTGCGGTAGGCGGGTAGGGAGGATGCACGCGGCGATCGTCATCGGACCGGCGCAGGCGCCGCGTCCGGCCTCGTCGATCCCGGCGACCGGTCCGAGTCCGGCCCGCCCGAGCACCGTCTCCAGTGTGCTCAGCGCCTGTTTCCTCGATGCCCGCACCACCGGCCGCGGCGGCCATCGGTCGCGCATGCGGAACTCAGCCCTGCTGCGGGTTGATCGAGTCGACGCCCTGCCACCGGCTGAACGGGAAGATGACCGCGGCGACCTTGCCACGGATGTCGGCCCTGGGGATGGTGCCCTGCAGTTCGTCCTCGACGTGGTACCGGGAATCCGCCGAGGCCATGCGGTTGTCGCCCATCACGAAGACGTTCCCCTCGGGGACGGTGATCGGCCCGAAGGGCTTGCCCCAGCAGGAATCCTGATCCTTGGCGAACGCCTTGGCGTTCTCGGCCAGGTACGGTTCGACGAGCTTCTTGCCGTTGACGGTCACACCGCTCTCGGGCCGGCACCCGATCGTCTGGCCGCCGACCGCGACGACTCGCTTGACCAGGTCGTTCTCGTTGGGCGGCTGCAGGCCGACGTACGACAGCGCCTCCTGGATCCCGCGGATGACGGTGTTGTCGGAGCGGATCTTCTGCACCGGCTCGGTCCCCCAGGACGCAGTCGGCCCCTTGAAGACGATCACATCGCCCGGCTTCGGGTCACCGGTGAAGTAGCTGATCTTCTGGGTGACGATCCGGTCGCCGGTGCAGCCTGCGCAGCCGACCAGCGTCGGCTCCATCGATTCCGACGGGACGTACCACTGGCGGCCGACGAAGGTCTGAAGGCAGAAGCTCAACACCAGCGCTACCAGCAGGATCGCACCGACCTCCAGCGGCCAGTTGGTCTTCTTGCCCTTCTTCGGCCGGTCGGCGGTCTCTGCGACGGCCTCCTCGCCGGACGCGGATGCGTGCCCGGGCTCGGGCGCGGAATGGCGGCCGCCGCTGCGGCGAGGGGAGTTCTTCTGCTCGGGCACGAGTACACATTACCGAGCCGGTGGCGCCGACAGCCCCGGCATGCACGGCGGGAGGACGGCCCCGCCGGGACGGGCGGTGCGACGAGATTCACATCCGCAGCACAGGCGCAGCCGGAAGGACCGACGATACTGAGCGGGTGAATTCGTGCCGCCACCCGTTCGGCTCAACGATCGTCGGCGGCACCGCGATCGATCGACGACGTCTGCTCACCGTGATCACGGCGGGTGCGGCCACCGCCCTGGCCGGGTGTTCCCGCCCGTCCACGGAAAGCGCCGGGCCCGCACCGGCGGCCCCGTCGGCCTCCGCTCCGGCCAAGCTGTTCGGAGCACCCCCGACGGGAACGATCCGCCCCCGGATCCAGCCGGGGCCGATCACCCGGCTTCCCGGCGCCGGCGAGAACCTCGCCCTGACCGTCGACGACGGCGCCAGCCCCGACGTCGTGGGTGCGTACGTCCGGTTCGCCGAGCAGACCGGCGCGCGACTGACCTTCTTCGTCACCGGGAGCTTCCCGGCGTGGACCATCCATCGGCAGGCGCTCGGCCGCCTGGTGGAGTCCGGGCAGGTCCAACTGGGTAATCACACCTGGACGCATCCGGCGCTGACCCGGCTCGGGCCACGAGCGATCGCGCACGAGCTGCAGCAGACCAAGGACTTCCTGCTCCAGAACTTCGGTGTCGACGGGACGCCCTACTACCGGCCACCGTTCGGCTATCACAGTGCGGCCGTCGACGCGGTCGCCGCGGATCTGGGATACACCGTCCCGACGCTCTGGTACGGCTCGCTGTCGGACTCCGGGTTGATCACCGAGCAGTACCTCCTCGAATGCGCGCAGAAGTACTTCACCGCGCAGGCGATTGTGATCGGCCACGCGAATCACCCGCCGGTGACCCGCGTGTTCCCGCAGCTGACGGAGATCATCCGCGCGCGGAGGCTTCAGTTGGTCACGCTCGACGACGTGCTCACCGGGCCACCCTCGGTGCGCTGACGTTCCCCGGCGGGTACGGAACAGCCCGCCCACCGAACGGTGGACGGGCTGATCGGATCAGGTCCGTGGCGCGGACCGAGAAGTCAGCGCTTCTCCTTGATCTTGGCGGCCTTGCCGCGCAGGTCGCGCAGGTAGTACAGCTTGGCGCGACGCACGTCACCACGGGTGAGCACATCGATCTTGGCGATGTTCGGGGAGTGCACCGGGAAGGTGCGCTCCACACCCACACCGAAGGACACCTTGCGCACCGTGAAGGTCTCGCGGATCCCGCCACCCTGGCGGCGGATCACGACGCCCTTGAACACCTGGACGCGCTCCTTGCTGCCCTCGATGACCTTGACGTGCACGTCAAGGGTGTCGCCGGGGCGGAAGTCGGGCACATCGCTGCGCAGGGACTGCTGGTCAATGAAGTCGAGCGTGTTCATCGCTGGATCACCGTTTCTTGCTTCTTCTTCGCGAGCAGAGGACCCTGGCGGCCCGTCACGGCTACTGCCGCGGGGGTTCGACCGGTTCGTACTCCTGGCTTGCCGGCCGCTCCGCAGCCGGATACACCCGGGTGACGCGCAGCCCGGGCAACCTGTTGATTGTGCCAGATCGGCGGCGGTTCGGGGAAATCGTGAGACCGCGGACCATCGAACGCGGCCGCCGGGGCGGCGCCGGAGCGGGGACGACGGTGCGGTCGAGCTCCTTCTCGGTGTCCTCCCGCAGCTGCGGCAGCAGGTCGGGACGGCCCGCCATCAGGTCCTGCACCGCGATCTTCGCCCGGATCAGCGGCCGCCGTAGGCGGCGCTCCCGGCGCAGCGCCCGCGCCATCCGGCGGGACTTCTGGTCGTAGCGCCAGCGAGCCCAGGGAGCGCCCGGCCGTGACAGCCGGATCGCCCCGACCACCAGCAGCGGGAAGAAGAACAGCCCGATCAGCCCGGTCCAGATCTTGCCCTTGAGCAGCACGATCGCAGCGGTCCCCAGACTGAGGACGGCCAAGCCGATCTGCACCGCACGCTCGGGCGAGCCCTGGAACCCGACACCGTCGACCAGGTCCAGGGGCCGCAGACCGAGCAACAGCAGTCCGGTGACGGCGATCGCCACGAAGACCGCGTCGACCGAGGCCCGGCCCTCCTCCTGCCAGTACACGTCCCGCAGGTACAGGATCAGCGCGAACTCGTCCAGGATCAACGCGGCACCGAGCCCGAACACCCCGGACAGCACCGCCGCGGTGGTCTGGGTGGCGGTGTCGAAGTTCGCGATCAGCCCGACCGCAGCGCCCAGGCACAGCACCACTCCGAACACCATGTGGTGCACGTGTAGCCCACCGGGCGCCAGGTTGCCGAACCACCAGCGCACCTTGGCACGGATCAGCCGCACACTGATCCGGATGCAGACGAAACCCACGATCAGTCCCGCGAAGAAGGCGAACAGCGGCAGCCGTCCCGCCTCCACGATGTCTCGCGCGAACCAAGTGGACATGTCTCCAACCTAGTGCGCCGCCGCGGCCGATGGGACCGGCGATCCCGGACGGTGCCGGCCGCTGCGCCGGGCGGGCCCGGACGGATCCGATAAGGGCTACTTCCCGAAACCTGCCTTGCGCAGAGCATCCGCCATCGAGCCCGACGGTGCCGCCTGCCCGGCCCGGTTCCCGGGGTTGTTGCCACGCTGCCCCCCGCCGCGTTCGCCGGAGCCGCGCTGGCCGACACTGCGCCGGCCGGGACCGGACGTGCCGCCCTGCCCCCCGCCGCGCCGGCCGCCCCGCTCGGCGGAGGCGTCGTCGTTCAGTCGCAGCGACAGACCGATCCGCTGGCGGTCGACGTCGACGTCCACCACCTTGACCTTGACCACCTGGCCGGACTTGACCACCTCGTGCGGATCGGAGACGTAACGGTCCGACATCGCCGAGACGTGCACCAGTCCGTCCTGGTGCACACCCACGTCCACGAACGCACCGAACGCGGCGACATTGGTCACCACTCCCTCGAGCACCATTCCGGGCCGCAAGTCGGAGACCTTCTCCACCCCGGCGGCGAAGGTGGCGGTCGCGAACGCCGGACGGGGGTCGCGCCCCGGCTTCTCCAACTCGGCCAGGATGTCGGTCACCGTCGGGACACCGAACCGCGCGTCGGCGAGCTCCGCGGCGATCTCCGACGGACGCAGCTTCGACAACGCTGGAGAATTACCGATCAGTTCGGCGAGGGCGAGTCCGGACCGATCCAGGATGGCGCGGACCACGGGGTACGCCTCGGGGTGCACACCGGAAGCGTCCAGCGGATCGTCGCCGCCGCGGATCCGCAGGAAGCCCGCGCACTGCTCGAAGGCCTTGGGCCCGAGGCGCGGCACGTCCAGCAGGCCCTTGCGGCTGCGGAAGGCGCCGGACCTGTCCCGGTGCGTGACGATCGCAGCGGCCAACGATTCCGACACCCCGGAGACCCGGGCCAGCAGGGGCGCCGACGCGGTGTTGAGGTCGACACCGACGGCGTTCACCGCGTCCTCGACCACCGCGTCGAGGCTCTTGGCGAGGCTGGCCTGGGAGACGTCGTGCTGGTACTGGCCGACGCCGATCGACTTCGGGTCGATCTTCACCAGCTCGGCGAGCGGGTCCTGCAGCCGGCGTGCGATGGACACCGCGCCGCGCAGCGAGACGTCCATATCGGGCAACTCCTGGCTGGCGTACTCCGAAGCGGAGTAGATCGACGCCCCCGCTTCGCTGACCACGGCCTTCGCCGGTACCTTCGCGCCGGCCTTGCGGATCTCGGCGAGCAGTTCGGTGGTCAGCGCGTCGGTCTCCCGGGAGGCGGTGCCGTTACCGATCGCGACCAGCTCCACGTCATGGCGTGCGATGAGCGCGGCCAGCAGAGCCTTCGACTTGTCCCACTGGTTCTGCGGCTGGTGCGGGTAGATGATCAGCGTGTCCAGGACCTTGCCGGTGCCGTCGACCACGGCGGTCTTGACCCCGTTGCGGAAGCCCGGGTCCAGCCCGAGCGTGGGCCGGGTCCCGGCCGGCGCCGCGAGCAGCAGATCCTTGAGGTTGGTGGCGAAGACGTTCACCGCGTCGTCCTCGGCGCGCTGACGCAGCCGGGTCCGCGCGTCGACGGTGGCCGAGACCATCAGCTTGGTGCGCCAGGCCCACCGCACGACGGTGCCGAGCCACTTGTCGGCCGCGCGGCCCTCGTTACGAACTCCCAGCGTGGCGGCGACCAGCGCCTCGAACGAGTCGTCCTGGCCGGCGTCGAAGTTCAGCGAGAGCACCTCCTCCTTCTCGCCACGCAGCACCGCCAGCACGCGGTGGCTGGGCATCTGGGCGAGCGGCTCGGAGAACTCGAGGTAGTCGCGGAACTTCTGCGCCTTCTGCGGATCGGCGCCTTCCCGCACACCGGTCCGCAGGGTCGCGTCGGTCCAGAACCTCTCCCGCACCGTCCCCACCAGCTCGGCGTCCTCGGCGGCCCGCTCGACCAGGATGTGCCTGGCCCCTTCGAGTGCGGCCGCGGTGTCGGCGACGTTCTCGCTGAGGAACTCACCGGCGACGGTCTCGGGCACCAGGGTCGGGTCGCCGAGCAGCCGCACGGCCAGCGGCGTCAGCCCGTTCTCCCGCGCGATCTGCGCCTTGGTGCGCCGCTTGACCTTGTACGGCAGGTAGATGTCCTCCACCCGGGCCTTGGTCTCGGCGGCGTTGAGCGCGGCGCGGAGCTGGTCGGTCAGCTTGCCCTGCTCGTCGATGGCGGCGATCACCGCGGTCCGCCGCTCGTCGAGTTCCCGCAGATAGCCGAGGCGTTCCTCCAGGGCACGCAGTTGGGCGTCGTCGAGGCTGCCGGTGACCTCCTTGCGGTACCGGGCGATGAACGGCACCGTCGCCCCCTCGTCCAGCAGCGCCACGGTGGCGGCCACCTGGTTCTCCCCCACGCCCAGTTCCTGGGCGATGCGGGCGGATACGGACTTGATCGGCGAGCTCGAATTCACCCGGCCACCCTACCGGCGCCCACCGACGAGTTCGGCGATCACCGGTTCCGCGGCGCCGCACACCATGACCGCCTCGTAGGCGATGTCGGCCAGGCCCTGGCCGCCGTCGCGGACCAGGAAGTGCAATGCCGACATCGCCCGCGCCGCCTGGAAGGTGAGGATGTAGCCGGTGTGGTCACCGTCGGCCCGGCAGGTGTGCGCGGCCCGGTCCAGCTCGTCCACCGCGGTCGCCAGCCGGTGTGCGCTGCTGCGCCGGGAGCCGGGAGCGCGGCGCTCGTCGAGCAGGACCGCTCCGGCGTCGTCCAGACGCGGATCCGAGGCCCGGTCCAGGGCACCGGCGACGACGGTGACGGCGGCGGCGTGCCGGCGGTCCGGCGCGACGGCCGCGACCGCGTCGGTCAACTCCGGCAGGCTAGTCGAGCGGTGCATCGCCGGTGTCCCCCGATCCGTCCCAGGCGTCGGTGGTCCAGCTCGGAGCGAAGCCGCACGCACGCAGGTGCTCGCACACATCCGCAGGTGGCTCGACGCCGCCCACCACCGGTCCCGGTGCGAAGCCGTGGGCGGCGCAGAAGGTGGCGATGGACAGTTCCGGCCAGGCCTCGTTGCCGGCCGTGAGTTCCCCGTCGCGCAGCTCCACGCCGGGCCGCAGGTATCCGTCGAGTTCGGTGGTGCCGATCAATCGCCACGGCCGCCCGGCGTCGTCGGTCACGGCGGCGATCGCCATCGACACCCAGCCGCGGGCGGGACCGGTGACGGCCGAACACAGTTCCCGCAGGCGCAGTTCCAGATCGGCCGGTGCCGGTGCACCGACTTGGTATCGGACGGCGTGATGTGCACCGTCGCCGCCGATCGCGCGTCCGAGCATGCCCATCGGCGTCATCCCTGCGAGTCCGGCGCCGTGCGCGGCGGCGAGGTCGGCGGAGCGGCCCTGCGCCTGCTGCGCGGCGTCCTCGGCCTCCGCGCGGCCGCGTTGTTCGGCGAGGTCGGCGCCGGCCTCCGCGGCGGGGTCGCCGGGCGGGCGGGCCGCCCGCGCATCCAGCCGCGCGAGCGCGGTGCGGGCTGCGATGCCCGTCATCGCCTGCCGGGTATCGGCCACCAACTGCGCGTACGCGGTGTGCAGATCGGTTCGGGCGGTGTCGAGTTCGGCGGCGCGGATCAGCAGGTCCGAGGGGCCCGGCAGTCCCAGGCCGGCAGCCAGGGCGCGAGCTCGGGTGTGCGCGGCGAGGTACTGCTCGGCAGTGCCGGTCCGCTCCCGGGGTTCCTGCGGCCAGAAGTCGTGGTTCACGACGCCGCCTCGATGGCGCGAGCACCGTCGGAGTCCGCCCGGACCGTCGAGCGCGCCTGCCCACGGATCCGCATCGCGAGGCGCTCGAGCTCTCCGACCGCCTCCCGATGCAGTTCCCGAGCGATCCGGTCCGATTCGACGGGGACCGTACCGAGCGCCGCCGCGTAGCGATCGTCCGGGAACGCAAGCGCATTCACCGGTGGCAGGTCCGCGGCCAGCCGCTCCAGCCCGCGCGCCGTCCGCTCCCAGGAATCGGGGTCCACCTCGAAGCTCACGCCGACTCCCGGGCGATCCCGGCGCGGCGGCGGTAGTGATCCTCCAGCGAGGACGCCGCCCGTCCGGCGAGTTCGGTGATCAGCGGGCCGAGCCGCTGCGGTGAGTGCGCGCGGACCGCCGACGGTGTCAGTTCCACACCGACGACGTGCCCCCGCACGTCGACGGTGACCGCGACA
This sequence comes from Tsukamurella serpentis, assembly GCF_054780975.1. Lineage (NCBI taxonomy): Bacteria > Bacillati > Actinomycetota > Actinomycetes > Mycobacteriales > Tsukamurellaceae > Tsukamurella > Tsukamurella serpentis. The sequence continues at coordinate 34,719 of NZ_BAAGVH010000001.1, read as the reverse complement.
CTCCGGTCGGCTGAACGTGCGGTGACCCGTGCAGCCGCGAACTCCTCGTCCAAGCGGGCCAGTTCGGCCTCACGCAGGTGCACCGCGGCGAGCAACTCTGCGGCGGCGGTGCCGTCGAGACGGTCCATGATTCCCCCGAATCCGCGGACGCCCCCACGTCCGCTGGATTCATCATGGCGCCGAACCCCGTCCGGCGCGGCGGAACGGGTGGATCAGCCGGACCGGTCCGATGGCAGCAGATCCGGCCGGCGTTCGGCGGTGCGGCTGCGGGACTGCTCCGCGCGCCACTGCGCGACCTTGGCGTGATCGCCGGAGAGCAGGACCGGCGGCACCGTCAGGTCCCGCCACACCTCGGGCCTGGTGTACGACGGCCCCTCCAACAGACCATCGAGGCCCTCGGAGAACGAGTCGTCGTGGTGCGAACGCTGATTGCCGAGCACGCCGGGGATGAGCCGGGCGAAGGCCTCCACCATGACCAGGGTCGCCACCTCTCCCCCGATCAGCACGTAGTCGCCGATGGAGACCTCCACCACCCGCACCCGGCGGGCGGCGTCGTCGAAGACCCGCTGGTCGATGCCCTCGTACCGACCGCAGGCGAAAACGATGTGCTCCTCGCCCGACCAGTCCTGCGCCATGGCCTGGGTGAACGGCACACCGGCGGGTGTGGGCACCACCAGCAGGGCGCCGTCGGGACACACCTGGTCGAGCGCGGGACCCCACACGGTGGGTTTCATCACCATGCCGGGACCGCCGCCGTAGGGCGAGTCGTCGACGGCCTTGTGCACGTCGTGGGTCCAGTTCCGCAGGTCGTGGACACCGATCTGGAGCAGGCCCTTGTCGACGGCCTTCCCCAGTAGCGCCTGCTGCAGCGGCGCGAGGTACTCGGGGAAGATGGTCACCACGTCGATGCGCATGTCATCCCTATTCCGGGTCGAGCAGACCCTCGGGCGGGTCGACGGTGATCAGTCCCGCGGCCCGGTCGATCTCGGGCACGATCGCGGTGACGAACGGGATCAGGATCTCGCGTCCGTCCGGCGCCTTCACCGACAGCAGCTCACCGCCGGGCGGGTGCAGGACTTCTGAGACGGTGCCCACCTCGGCGCCGTCGACGGTGCGTACCGCCAGGCCCTCGAGCTCGTGGTCGTAGAACTCGTCGGGATCGTCGCTCGGTTCGATGTCGGCGGAATCGACCACGAACAGCACCCCGCGCAGCGCGTCGGCGGCGGTGCGGTCGTCGATGCCCTTCAGACGCACCAGCAGCCTCCCGGAATGCTCCCGGGAGGCTGCCACGGTGTACGTCTGAATGTTGGTATCGCGGGGGCGCCGACCGCTGAGGTCGGTGCCGTCCGCGAAACGCAGCTCGGGTGAGTCGGTACGCACTTCCACGACGATCTCGCCGCGGATGCCGTGCGACTTGGCGACCCGCCCGATCACGAGTTCCATCTGGTCAGCGAACTCGATCGGTGTCGACGACGTCGATCCGGATGCCCTTGCCACCGATGCCGGTGACCAGGGTGCGCAGGGCGGTGGCGGTGCGGCCGCTGCGGCCGATCACCTTGCCCAGATCATCCGGGTTCACGTGGACCTCGATCACCCGGCCGCGACGGCCCGTGATCAGGTCCACGCGGACGTCGTCGGGGTTCGACACGATGCCGCGCACCAGGTGCTCGACGGCATCAGCGACGACGGCGCTCATTTACTCGCCCTCGGCCGGAGCCTCGGCGGGGGCCTGCGCGGCCTCGGCCGGAGCCTCAGCAGCCTCGTCGGCCTTCTTCTCCGCCTTCTTCTTCGGGGTGGTGGCGGCAGCAGCCGGCTCGTTCTCGGCGGCGGCCAACGCGGCGTTGAACAGGTCCAGCTTGGACGGCTTCTCGGGAGCCTTCTTCAGGGTGCCCTCAGCGCCCGGCAGGCCCTTGAACTTCTGCCAGTCACCGGTGATCTTCAGCAGAGCCAGAACCGGCTCGGTCGGCTGCGCGCCGACGCCCAGCCAGTACTGCGCCCGCTCCGAGTCGATCTCGATGAGCGAGGGCTCCTCCTTCGGGTGGTACTTGCCGATCGACTCGATCGCACGGCCGTTGCGGCGGGTGCGAGAGTCGGCGATGACGACCCGGTACTGGGGGTTGCGGATCTTGCCGAGCCGCGTGAGCTTGATCTTGACAGCCAAGGTGGCGTCTCCTCGTAATGTGTAGTCACTGTGCAATTCAGCGATGCGCCTGGATGGTCGCACCCGGTTTTGCCGTCTTCATGCGTGACCGCCGGGCGGTATCTCAGCCGCTGCCGGTCAGCAGCGATCCATTCTGCCACGTGCTGGGAGCTGCGCGAAATCGCCACCTCCCCACGTGGTGGCGCACGCGGTGACATACGCAGCTCCGCACGCGGTGACATACGCAGCTCCGCACGCGGTGACATACGCAGCTCCGCACGCGGTGACATACGCAGCTCCGCATGCGGTGACATACGCAGCTCCGCACGCGGTGACATACGCAGCTCCGCATGCGGTGACATACGCAGCTCCGCACGCGGCGACACGCCGCAGCGCGGGACCCGGCGATCGAACCGATAGACTCGCTCACGATTGAAGGTGCTGCCGTGACCCGCGCCACATCCGGTGCGTCCGATGCGGCCACAAGGTTACCAACGGGTAAACTGGAACCTCCGTTGCAGCCTGAGCATCAGCACCTCAGCCCGGTGTAGCCCCCTGCCAGGCCGCGTACAGCAAGCTCGCAGGATCGGATCGCAGACTCTTCGCATATGGCTACCCATTTCGAGCGCCCCGTGACGACACCGCGCCGTGTCGTGACCGAGCCGGATCCGGCCGCTGCGGCCCGTCGGCCGCACGCCGGGTACCTGCACCAGCTCGACTTCGTGCGCACCATCACGTTCCTGCTGGTGGTCTTCATCCACACGCTCACCAACACCAACGACGAGGTCAACGGTGTAGTCACGAACGCCGTGGCGATGAATCTGCACTTCACCCGTAACGCGTTCTTCGCGCTGACCGGACTGGTACTGGCGTACGGGGTGGTCGAGCGGGGCGCCCGGCTCAGCCCGTTGCAGTTCTGGCGCCGGCGGCTACCGCTGGTGGTGATCCCGTTCGTGATCTGGGCCTTCGCCTACTGGGTCTTCGACATGGTGGTGGGCGGCCAGGCCGGGGCCATCCCCACCAGTCTCGATGAGTTCTGGGAGAACCTGAAGTGGGGTGGCCTCAACGGCTACCAGCTGTACTTCATCTTCGTCACCATCCAGATCTACCTGCTGTTCCCGCTGGTGCTGTGGTTCGCCGAGCGGACCCGCGGCTTTCACGTCCACATCCTCGTCGTCAGCGCCGCCCTCCAAGTGGGCATCTACACCGCGATCACCTACTGGAACCCGACCACCGGTTGGTGGGGCGAGAACTTCTGGCACGCCTACGCCACCTTCGTGCCGTACCAGTTCTTCATCCTGCTGGGGGTGTTCGCCGCCTTCCACCGTGAGCGGATCGAGAAGATCCTGCTGCGGCACGCACCACTGATCTTCGCGGCCGCCGTGGTGGTGGCGGTCGCCGCGCAGGTGCTCTACCGCGTGCGCCTGAACGACGAGACCGCCCCGATCGTGGCGTCGGCGGCCTTCCAGCCCGCGAACTTCCTGCTGTACGTGGTTCTGGTGGCAGCGGTGTACACGCTGGGCCTGATCCTGGCGCGCAATCGCGAACAGCTGCCGATGCTCGCCCGGTTCGCCTCCTTCGGTGCGAAGCGCTCGTTCGGCGTCTTCCTGGTGCACGTGATGGTGCTGTCGATGCTGCTGCTCCCGCGGACCGCCGACGACACGCCGTGGCTGGTCCGGATTCTGCCGTCACCGTTCGGGACCGCGGTGGCGTACGTGGTCACGCTGGCGATCACGCTCGGCATCGTCGGGCTGCTCAGCCGCGCCCCCAAGGCGCAGTGGTGGGTGGGCCGCCCGCGCCGGCGCGCTCAGGGCCGCACGAGTGCGCCACGCACCAGCACCGCCGACGGTTCCGGCAACGCCCCGGCGGCGAGCGCGCGCCGCGGGTCCTCGTCGTAGATCACCACGTCCGCGGGGGCGCCGTCCTCGATACCCTCGAATCCGAGCCACCGGCGGGCCCGCCACGAGGCGGCTCCGATCGCCTCCTGCACCGGCATCACCTCGGCCAGTGCCGCGATCTCCCGGGGAAGCGCACCGTGCACGTTGAAACCGCCGGCATCGGTACCGGCGTACATCGCGATCCCCGCCTCCCAGGCCGCGCGGAAAGTGGCGACCCGTCGGTCGTGCAGGGCCGTCATGTGCCGGTGATAGGTGGGGAACTTGTCTCGGGCGGGTGCCGCTATCGACGGGAAGTTCTCGATCTGGATCATCGTGGGAACCAGAGCGATCCCCTTGTCCGCCATGATCGCGATGGTCTCGTCGGTCAGGCCGGAGCCGTGCTCGATCGCGTCCACACCGGCGGCCAGCAGACCGGGCAGGGCGTCCTCCCCGAAGACGTGCGCGGTCACCTTCGCCCCCGCGTCGTGCGCGGCGCCGATCGCCTCGGCGAGCACGTGATCGGGCCACAGGGGCGCCAGGTCACCGGCGGCGCGGTCGATCCAGTCCCCCACCAGTTTGATCCACGGATGGCCCTCGGCGGCTCTCCGGCGCACCGCCTCCACCAGCTGCGAGGAATCGTCGAGTTGCTCTCCGAGACCACGGGTGTACCGCTTGACCAGCGCGATGTGCCGGCCCATACGGATCAGGCGCGGAAGTCCCGGCTGCCCGTCCAGTGGTGAGGTGTCGAGATCGGAGCCGGGCTCGCGGATCACGGTGACCCCGACCGCCACGTCCTGCTGGGCCAGGCTGCGTCCCTGCACCAGGTCGGGCTCGCCCTCGGAGACGATGCCCACGTGACAATGCGCGTCCACGTATCCCGGTACCGCGAACCCGGTCAGCTCCAGGCCTCCCGAGCCGCTCAGCCGGATCTCGCCGTCGGTCACCCAGAACTCATCGCCGCCGGTCAGAACCTCGCCGGTGAAGTGCAGATCGCTCACTCCGTCGACCCTACGGGGTGAATATCGCCGGTTTCGCCGCTATGAGGACGAATCCGGCTTCATAGCCCAGAAATCAGCGGTTTTCACAGGGTGGTCAGCGCTTCTTACGGAGCTGCTCCTCCAGCGCGGCCATGTCGATGCCCTCGAGTCCCGGGGGAAGCTGGTCGAGCCCCTTGGGCATGTTCGACAGGTCCATACCCGCAGGCATCCCGGGCATCGGCATCCCGGGGAAGCCGCCGCGCATCTTCGGCGGTGTCGGACCGCGGCCGGAGGACTTCTTGCCCTTCTTACCCTTCTGCTTGCGCTTGGGTATCCGCTTCGGTGCGCCGTAGCCGGCCATCTGCGACATCATCTTGCGGGCCTCGAAGAACCGGTCCACCAGCTGGTTCACATCGCTGACGGCGACGCCGGAGCCCTTCGCGATGCGCAGCCGCCGGGAGGCGTTGATGATCTTCGGATCGGCACGCTCGGCCGGGGTCATACCGCGGATGATCGCCTGAATCCGGTCGAGCTGACTGTCGTCGACGGCGGCCAGCGCGTCCTTCATCTGACCGGCGCCGGGCAGCATGCCCAGCAGGTTGCCGATCGGCCCCATCTTCCGGATCATCAGCATCTGCTCGAGGAAGTCCTCGAGGGTCAGCTCACCGGAGGTGATCTTGGCCGCGGCCTCCTCCGCCTTCTGCTGGTCCATGTGCTGCTCGGCCTGCTCGATCAGCGAGAGCACATCACCCATGCCCAGGATCCGCGAGCTCATCCGGTCCGGATGGAAGGCGTCGAAGTCGTCGAGCTTCTCACCGGTGGACGCGAACAGGATCGGCTTACCGGTGATCTCACGGACGCTCAGCGCGGCGCCGCCGCGGGCGTCGCCGTCTAGCTTGGTGAGCACCACACCGGTGAAGTCGACGCCGTCGGCGAAGGCCTGCGCGGTGGTGACGGCGTCCTGGCCGATCATCGCGTCCAGGACGAACAGCACCTCGTCGGGGTTGACGGCGTCACGGATGGCGCGGGCCTGCCCCATCAGTTCCTCGTCGATGCCGAGGCGTCCGGCGGTGTCGACGATCAGCACGTCGTGCTGGCGCGACCGCGCCTCGGCGATGCCTCCGCGAGCCACCTCGACCGGATCCGCGGCACTCACCCCGAGGGTGCCCTCACCGCCGACGGAGGTACCCGGGTGCGGCGCGAAGGTGGGCACACCGGCTCGTTCACCGACGATCTTGAGCTGGTCGACGGCGCCCGGCCGCTGCAGGTCACAGGCCACCAGCATGGGGGTGTGGCCCTGCTTCTTGAGATAGGCCGCGAGCTTGCCCGCGAGAGTGGTCTTACCCGCGCCCTGCAGGCCGGCGAGCATGATCACCGTCGGCGGGGTCTTCGCCAGGTTCAGCCGGCGGGTCTCACCGCCGAGGATCGCGACGAGCTCCTCGTTGACGATCTTGACGATCTGCTGCGCAGGGTTGAGCGCGGCCGAGACCTCGTGCCCCTTGGCGCGCTCCTTGATCCGCGCCACGAAGGCACGCACCACGGGCAGCGCGACATCGGCCTCCAGCAGCGCGAGCCTGATCTCGCGGGCCGTGGCGTCGATGTCGGCGTCGGTGAGACGGCCCTTGCCGCGCAGGTCCTTGAGCGCGCCTGTGAGCCGATCGGAGAGGGATTCGAACATTGCTTCAGACTACCGACCATCCTGCGTCTGACCTGAATCCGGTGGCGCGGGCGGCGCCGCCTCGGGCAGGACCGCGATCACGGCCTCCTCCGCGCGCTCACGTATCGACGGTGCCCCCTCGGGGACGCTGAGGCAGAACACGTCCACCGCGGTCGCTCCGAGCGTCGCCACCTTGGCCCACCGCACGTCCAGTCCGGCGTCGTCGAGCGCCCCGGCGACCCGCGCGAGCAGGCCGGCGGTGTCTCCGGACCGGACCTCCAGTACCGCGGTGCCGGGCGCGCCGTCGTACCAGCGCAGCCGGGGCGGCGCGGCGACCCGCAGCGGCGGCGCGGGCAGGGCGGCGTCGGCCTCCTGCGCGGGGGCCGTCTCGGTGCGTGCGCGCAGCTCGCCGAGCACGTCGGTGCCGCTGAGCGCCCCGAGCAGCCGCTGCCTGACGACCGCGGGATCGGGCGGGTCACCGAACGCCGGGACCACGATGAACGTGTTGACCGCGGACTCCCCGACCGACACGACGGTGGCACTGTGCACCCGCAATCCGGCCAGGGCGAGGACGGCGGCCATGCGGGCCAGCACGCCGCGCCGGTCCGGGCCGACCACGGTGACGGTGTAGGTGTGCTGCCCGAGGTCGGCCGCCGGACTGATCCGCACGTGCGTGCCTCCGTCCGCCGCCAGTGCCGCGACCTCCTCGGACACCGGATCGGGCTGCGGCACCGGCTCGCCCGCGAGCACGGCACCGGTGCGCCGCACCAGTTCTCCGATCAGCCGTGACTTCCACTCCCCCCACACCCCGGGTCCGGTCGCCAGTGAATCCGCCTCGGCGAGCGCGTGCAGCAGTTCCAGCAGCACCGGGTCGCGGCCGACCTTGTCGGCGACCAGGGTGATGGTGTCGGGGTCGTCCAGGTCACGACGAGTGGCGATGGTCGGCAGCAGCAGGTGATGCAGGACCATGCCCGCCAGCAGTGCGGTGTCGGCATCGTCGAAGCCGAGGCGGGAGGCGACCGCGTCGGCGATCTCGGCGCCGATGATGCTGTGGTCGCCCCCGCGCCCCTTGCCCAGATCGTGCAGCAGCGCCCCGAGGAGCAACAGGTCCGGCCGGGAGACGTCGGTGGCGCGATTGGCGGCGTAGGCGCAGGTCTCCATCAGGTGCCGGTCCACGGTCCAGGTGTGCACCGCGTCGCGGGGCGGCAGGTCGCGCACCGCGCCCCATTCGGGCAGCAGCCGGCCCCACAGGCCGGTGCGGTCGAGCGCCTCGATCACCGGGACCGCGCGACGACCGGCGCCGAGCAGGGCGAGGAAGTCCGCGACCACCTCGGCCGACCACGGACTGCGCGGCGCCGGAGCGACGTCGGCGAGGGTGGCCAGGGTCGACGCCGACATCGGAAGGGCCGCGCCGGCCGCAGCGGCGGCCACGCGCACCGTCAGCCCCGGGTCGCGCCCGGGGCGGGCGTCGCGGGAGAGGGCCACCTCACCGGAATGCTCGACGACGCTCTCGGCGAGGGGACGACGGACCGGTGCGCGGCGCAATCGGGACAGGCCGCGGCGCGGAAGGGCGTTGGTGGCCGTGCGAATGCCCACGTCGACGGCGTAGGCCACGGACCGGCCGCTGTCGCTGATGGTGCGGGCCAGGTCGAACCGGTCGCCGATCCGCAGTGCGGCCCCGATCTCGTCGGCATCCTGGGCGCGCAGCTGATCGCGGGCACGTCCGGAGATCCGGTGCAGTTCGGTCCGCACATCCAGGAGCCGGGCGTACGCTGCGGCCAGCTCACCGGCCGACCTGCCACCGCTGCTCGCCGACGGTGTCGGTATGCCGTCGGTGAGCTGTGCGAGCGAGAGCGCCTGCAGCAACTGCACATCGCGCATGCCGCCGCGCCCGTTCTTGAGGTCGGGTTCGGCCCGATGGGCGATCTCACCGGATCGGCGCCACCGCTCACGTGCCTGTTCGACGAGGTCGTCGACGCGGCTACGGATGTCGGCGCGCCACTGTTTGCGGACTCCGCCGATCAACAGGTTGGTGATCTCCTCGTCGCCGACGATGTGCCGGGCGTCGAGCAGGCCCAGCGCGGCGGTGAGATCGGAGGCGGCCACCCGCACGGCTTCCGGGACGGTCCGTACCGAGTGGTCGAGTTTGATGTGCGCGTCCCAAAGCGGGTACCAGATGCTCTCCGCGGCGGCGGTGACGCGCTCGACGGGGAGACCGTCGTCGTGCACGAGTAGGAGGTCGAAGTCACTGTAGGGCAACAGTTCCCGGCGACCGAGCCCACCGACGGCGACCAGCGCGATGCCACTGTCCGGACTGATCCCGGCGGCGGCGCCGTTGGTGGCGAGCCAGACCTCGGCCAGATCGGCGAGGGAGGCGCGCAGGGTGAGCGGGTCGATCCGGTGACTACCGGAGGCCCGGTCCAGGAGCCGGGCCCGCGCGGCCACCAGTTCGGTGGCCGCGCCGGTGCCCGTGCTCGCGTTGCCCGAGATCGACATCGACTCGCTACAGCGCTTCCGCGCCGCGCTCACCGGTGCGCACCCGCACCACGGATTCGACGGGGGTGACCCACACCTTGCCGTCACCGATCTTGCCGGTCCGGGCACCGTCGACGATCACGTCGACCACGCTGTCGGCGACGGCGTCGTCGACGACGACCTCGATCCGCACCTTGGGGACGAAGTCCACAGAGTACTCGGCGCCGCGGTACACCTCGGTGTGCCCCTTCTGGCGGCCGTAACCCTGGACCTCGCTGACGGTCATGCCGAGGATCCCTGCTTGCTCCAGGCCCGCCTTGACGTCCTCGAGGGTGAAGGGCTTGACGATCGCAGTGACCAGCTTCATTTCGGTTCCTTCTCAGTCGGTGGTGGTTCCAGCTTATTCCGGCCGATTCAGACCAGGTCGTAAGCAGTTTCGGCGTGCTCGGAGTTGTCGACGCCCTCGGCCTCGGCCTCCTTGTCGACGCGCCAGCCCAGGGGCTTGAGCGCCAGGGCGATCACGGCGGTCAGTACCGCGGTGAACGCCAGGGCGACGCCGGCGATCACGATCTGCACCACCAGCTGCTTGTAGTCGCCGCCGTAGAACAGGCCGGTGTCCTTGGCCAGGAAGCCCAGGGCGACGGTGCCGATCACACCGGCCACCAGGTGCACTCCGACCACGTCGAGCGAGTCGTCGAAGCCGAAGCGGGTCTTCAGGCCCACACCGAAGGCTGCGGCGATTCCGGCCACCACGCCGAGGATGAGCGCGCCCACCGGGGTGACGTTCGCGCAGGCAGGGGTGATCGCGACCAGGCCGGCGACCACACCGGACGCGGCGCCGACGGTGGTGGCGTGGCCGTCGCGGAACTTCTCCACCGCGAGCCAGCCGAGCATCGCGGCCGCGGTGGCGGCGGTGGTGTTGACCCAGGCCAGTCCGGCGGTCATGTTGGCGGTGCCCGCGGAGCCGGCGTTGAAGCCGAACCAGCCGAACCACAGCAGGGCGGCGCCGAGCATCACGAACGGGATGTTGTGCGGGCGGTACGAGTGCTTGCCGAAGCCGAGTCGCTTACCGACGATGATCGCCAGCACCAGGCCGGCGATTCCGGCGTTGATGTGCACCACGGTGCCGCCGGCGAAGTCGATGGGTGCCACGTTCGCCTCACCGTCGGTGGAGCCGAACATCATGGCCGCGATACCGCCCTCCTTACCGGAGAGCAGGCCGCCGCCCCACACCATGTGCGCCAGCGGCAGGTAGACGATGGTGGTCCACACGGCAGTGAACACCAGCCAGGTGCCGAACTTCACGCGCTCGGCGAGCGCGCCGGAGATCAGCGCCACGGTGATCACCGCGAAGGTCAGCTGGAACCCGGCGAAGACGATCGCGGGCAGCCCGCTGTCCGGTGCGTTGAGCACCGCGAGGGTGTCGGAGCCGGCCTTCTTGGTCTCGGTGAGCTGATCGAGACCGAAGTAGGTGAAGGGGTTGTCGAACAGGCCCAGGTAGTTGCCCACGCCGGAGAACGACATCGAGTAGCCCCATAGGACGTAGACCACCGACACCACGCCGAGTGAACCGATGGACATCATCATCATGTTCAGCACGCTCTTCTGGCGGGACAGGCCGCCGTAGAAGAACGCCAGCGCGGGCGTCATGAGCAGGACCAGCGCTGCGGACATCAACATCCACGCAGTGGTACCGGTATCGACTTTGCCGAACATCTCTTCGGGCACGGAAGCCAAGAGCACGGGAAACCTCCTGAAGATGCGCCCTTGCGGCGCAAGTGAGAACAGCTTCTGCTGCTCCGGTTTCCCTGTGGTCGCGCTCGTGTTGCCCGCGTGTAACCGGTCCGGGCACGGCTCGCGCTGTTGGTTACGTCAGCGTTACCGGCTGCGCACCGTCACCCTCAGCCCAGCAGTGCGTCCACGAACGCGGCTGGCTCGAACGGGGCCAGATCGTCGGCGCCCTCACCGAGCCCCACGAGCTTCACCGGAACCCCGAGCTCGTGCTGCACGGCGTACACGATGCCGCCCTTGGCGGTGCCGTCGAGTTTGGTGAGCACCACGCCGGTGATGTCCACGACCTCGGCGAAGACCTTCGCCTGCGCGAGCCCGTTCTGGCCGATGGTGGCATCGAGCACCAGCAGTACCTCGTCGACCTTGGCCTTCTTCTCGACGACCCGCTTGACCTTGTCCAGCTCGTCCATCAGGCCGGTCTTGGTGTGCAGGCGGCCGGCGGTATCGATGAGCACCACGTCGACCCCGTCCGCGGTGCCCTTGGCGACCGCGTCGAAGCCGACGGCGGCGGGGTCCGCGCCTTCCTTGCCGCGGACGACCTCGGCGCCGACCCGCTCGGCCCAGGTCTGCAACTGGTCTGCGGCGGCGGCGCGGAAGGTGTCCGCGGCGCCGAGCACCACGCGGCGGCCGTCGGCGACGAGCACACGGGCCAGCTTTCCGGTGGTCGTGGTCTTGCCGGTGCCGTTGACCCCCACCACCAGCAGCACCGAAGGTGCGCCGGCGTGCGGCAGGGCCTTGATGCTGCGGTCGTACTCGGGGTGCAATTCGTCGATCAGCACCGTGCGCAGCCGCGCGCGGGCCTCAGCGGGGCTGGCGACTCCGGTGGTGGCGATCTGCTCGCGGAGCTTCTCGACCACCGCCATCGTGGTGGGAGTGCCCAGGTCCGCCATGAGCAGCGTGTCCTCCACTTCCTCCCAGGAGTCCTCGTCGAGGTCGCCGGCGCCGAGCAGCCCGAGCAGGGATGCACCGACGGTCGACTGGGAGCGCGCCAGGCGGCCCTTGAGTCGGTCCAGGCGGCCCGCGGTCGGGGCGATCTCATCCAGCTGCCGAGCGGGGGCGGAGTCCTCGATCCGCTCGATCTCGGTCGGAGCCTGAGGCTCGATGGTCGAGATCTCCGGGTCGATCTGTTCGGCCTCGGCGAGCTGGGCGTCGGCCTGTGTCTGCTTGGCCTCGGCGGCTTCCTGACCTCGCGATTCCTGCAGATCCTTGAGCGAGATCTTGTCCTGCTTCGGGGCCGGTGCGGCCTCCGGCTCCGGCGCAGCGGTCCGGGTGTCCGGCTCCGGTGCGGTTCGGGGGTCCGGCTCCGGGGTGGGCGCGGACTCGTCCTCGGATTCGGGTTTCGGAACCTGCGGGGTCGGCGGGACCAGCGGCACGGCCCGGGGCTCGGGTACGGGCTCGGGTTCGCGGGCCCCCTCGCTGAACGTGAAACCGCCACCGGCCTGGTAGCCACCCGATTTGTCCAGGCTCTTCGGCTCCGGCGTCTCGTCCTTGAGCGAGACCTTGCGGCGCTTGTTCAGGTAGTAGCCGGTTACCAGGGCCACCAGCACCAGCACGATGGCGACGGCGGCGACGAGGATCGCGATCTGCGTAGTACTCACGCCTCGACTGTAGTCAACGAGGGAACGCCGGCTGCCACTCGCTCGCTGCACGAATGTCGGTCTCAGCGGCGCGGGACCGGCGTGTCGCGGGGGGTCGCGCCGCTGAGACCGACATTCGTGCGGCTTCGCCTGATAGCGTCCGGTCCGAGTCGGTCAGGGAACCCGGTGGGAATCCGGGACTGGCGCGCAACGGTGAGGGGCGAGTGCCCCGAGTCCGATACCGCCGGCTCGCAGTTGTCCATCACCGCTCCCGCGCACGGGGCGGCCGACGAATCGAGACCGGACCATGCGGCCGAGTGCCCCCCTGTCGATCCTGCTGCTCATCTCAGCGACGCTGGTCGCCGGCTGTAGCCAGTCACCGCCGGTTCCCCCGGCGGTCAACCCCTCGGCCTCCTTCCCGGTAACGGTGACCACCTGTGACTTCTCCTCCGAGATCCGCAGTAGACCTGAGCGGATCGTGACGCTGAACCAGGGCGCGACTGAGGTCGCGCTCGCGCTGGGCGTCGCCGACCGGATGGCGGGCACGGCGTATCTCGACGATGCCGTGACGCCCCGGATGCAGGACGCGTACGCGAAGATCCCCGTGCTGGCCGCCAAGTACCCGACCCGGGAGAAGCTGCTGTCCGTGCGGCCGGATCTGGTGTACGCCTCCTACACCTCGGCGTTCACCGACCGGGCCGTCGGAGAGCGGTCCCAACTGCAGGGACAGGGCATCGCCACGCTCCTCGCGCCCGCCGGTTGCTCGAAGAAGCCCGATCGGGCGTCCTGGGACCTGATCTGGGACGAGTTGAGCGCGGCAGGTAGAGCGTTGGGGGCCGAAACGGCTGCATCCGCGCTGATCAAGGCACAGAAGGAGGAGCTCGCGCGGGATTCGATGAAGAACGCCGCGCGCGGCCAGCGCATCCTCTGGTGGGATTTCGGCAACGGCTCCGGATTGAACGTGGGAGCCGGCACCGGAACGCCGCAACTGCTCATCGAGTCGGTCGGCGGGGTCAACGTGTTCGCGCACCTGCCCGGGAACTGGACGGAGGTCTCGCTGGAGAACGTGGTCGGGACCGCGCCGGATGTGATCGTGGTGGCCGACACCGTCGGCCGCCCCGCACAGGCCCGCATCGATCAGGCACGCAGGGATCCGGCGATGAGCCAGCTCCGAGCGGTTCGCGAGAACCGGTTCGTGGTGGTCCCGTTCTCGGAGACCACCTCGGGTGTCCGGCTGCTCGACGGAGCCCGCCGGGTCGGCGAGGCCGTGAGGGCGCTGCCGTGACCGCGATCCTGGTCGGGATGTCCGCCGGGGTGGATCCCGAACAGCTCCGTCGGCTCGCCGATACCGCCGACGCAGAGCCGGCCTTCGTCCAGGTCCACGACCCCGCACTGGTCGACGTGCTCACCGCGGTCGCCGATCGCGGCGCAGCCGACGTGCTGCTGATCGGAGCCGGGTGGGCGCAACCGGGTGCGAAGCGGTCCTGGCTCCGACGGGTGGCAGCGCACTGGCTGCGCGAGTACGACGACGCCCCCACGGTGCGTCTGGCGCCGCGGTTGCTGGCCGAGCCGGACCCGGCGCAGCTCGCCGAGGCCATCGCTGCCGGGGGTTCGCCGATGTCGCCGGATACCGCACCCTTGTCCTCACCCGCGTGGGAGGAGGTCCCTCAGCACCGTCACCAGGTGTTGATCTGCCGTGGTCCGCGATGCTCGGCGCGCGGGGCCTCGTCATTGACCGAGGCCTTCGGTGACGAACTGCGCCGAGCCGGGCTCGGCGACGACGAGGTGCTGGTCACCGTGACGGGATGCCAGTTCCCGTGCAATCACGCGCCGGTGGTCACAGTGCAGCCCGACGACACCTGGTACGGCGGTATGACCGCGCAGGACGTTCCGGGCGTGGTCGGCTCGCATCTGCTCGGCGAGGAGCCGATCGCACAGTTGCGCCTTCCGCGACAGCGCTCCGGTGCGCTCACTCAGCGCGACGCCCAGCGCTCCTCGATCCGGCCGTAACGCCAGATCAGCAGGGCCGCCGCCCAGACCAGCACGAACAGCCCGACGATCACGAAGCCGGCGTAATCCAGGTCGATCGCTGCCACCCAGCGCAACGGCCCGGACTCGGCCTGTACCCGTTCGGCGAGCACGCCGAGCAGTTCGACGGTGCCGATCGCCAGGGCGACCGCGACGGACAGCGAGGTGATGGTGATGTTGTAGTAGACCTTGCGCACCGGTTTGGCGAAAGCCCAGCCGTACGCGGCGTTCATGAAGACACCGTCGATCGTGTCCAGCAGCGACATCCCCGCCGCGAACAGGACCGGCAGCACCAGGATGCAGTAGAAGGGCAGCGTGAAAGCGGCCATCCCGCCCGCGAGCACCAGCAGCCCGACCTCTGTGGCGGTGTCGAATCCCAACCCGAACAGCACACCCACCGGGTAGATGTGCCAGGGTCGGCGGACAGATCCGGCGACGCCGCGCAGTAGTCGGCTCATCAGGCCGCGCTGGTTGAGCCGGTCTTCGAGTTCCTGCTCGTCGTACCGCCCCGTGCGCATGTCCCGGAACACCCGCAGGATGCCGATCAGCACCACCAGGTTGATGATCCCGAGGATCCACAGGAACACTCCGGACACCGACGTTCCGATCACGCCGAGCACCGCCTGCATGGTCGAGTCCTGGTCTTCGACGGGGCCGGCGAGAGCACGTACCCCCAGGGCGAGCAACGCGGCCAGGCCGAAGACGACCGTCGAATGCCCCAGGGAGAACCAGTATCCGACGGACAGGGGCCTGCGCGGGTTCACCGCCCCGGTCAGGCCGGTCGCGGTCGCCGCTTGCCGGTCGGCGAGGAGCTTGCGGGTGGTGTTGTCGATCGCGGCGATGTGATCGGCGTCGAAGGCGTGCCGGAGTCCGAAGGTGTACGCGAGCAGGCCGATCCCGATCGTGAACTCGCCGCCGTTGCCGATCCGGTAGTGCCCGGGCGCGACCAGCAGGACCAGTGCGCCGAATCCGACGAGGTGCAGCACCACCACGGTGGCGGTCATGCCGATCAGCGATCTCCGGTCCCCCGGGTGCAGAGCGGCCCACGCTGCTCGCAGCCGTGCGGACCGGCTCGGCACGGTGGTGGCCATCGCATCCTCCACAGGATCAGTACTTCCGCAGGTTCATCGGCGCCTGCCCGCTCCACCGCGAGCGCAGGAGAGCGATCACGGCGTCGAACATCTCGGTGAGTTCGGCGGTGTCGTCTCCCAGGCAACGCACCACGAACCCGGGGCCGGCCAGCGCTGTCAGTCCACTACGGACACCGGCCGCGCGCTCGGTGAGGGCGTGTACTTCGTCGAGCAGATCCCCGTCGCACCGGTGGTCCACCGCGGTGAGCGAACCGAAGTGGGTGTGGCCGTCGAGGAATCCGATGCCCGACGGGTCGGCTCGACCCGGTTCGACGAGTACGTTGTCCACCGCGAGCAGGTCACCGTCGCGGTGGATCTCGGTGCGCATGCGCAGTTCGTCGTAGCGGAAGCGGGCACCGTCGGGCGACCACCCCGGGGTGACGATCTCCGCCATGACCAGCGTGGCGCTCGCGTCCAGGTGCACGGTACAGCTCTGCCGGAAGGTGGCCTCGCGGTAGAGGATCAGGGCGTCGGGAACGTACTCGAGACGACTGTCCGGGCCGAGCTGCAGGCGCATGTGTTGCGCGGCGGCACCGTCGGGCGTGCGGTAGACCTTGGTCGCCGACTGCGTGGTGAGCACCGCCTGCGCGCCGGCCTCGAGCTCGACGTCGATCGAGTAGGTGTCTCCCCGCAGGCATCCGCCGCCGGGGTTGACGATGTGGTAGGTCACCTGGCCGGAGTCGTCGAGGTACATCGGCCGGAGGGTCTGCAGGGTGCCCGCGTGCCGCTGCGCCACGGCGACGGTGCGCCGCCCTCGCGGAGCGAGGGTCAGGGCGAGTTCTCCGGTGAATCCGCTCACGCGAGGTCGAGCATGAGGACATCGCGCCGGATCCACTCCAGGACGCCCTCGAGTCCTTCGTCGGTCTTGAGATTGGTCATGCAGAACGGTCGATCGCCGCGGAAGACCTTGGAGTCGGCCGCCATCACCGACAGGTCGGCGCCCACATAGGGGGCGAGGTCGGTCTTGTTGATCACGAACAGATCCGATTTGATCATGCCCTGACCGGCCTTGCGGGGAATCTCCTCGCCCTGTGCGACGTCGATGAGGTAGATGGAGAAGTCCACCAGTTCCGGGCTGAAGGTGGCGGAGAGGTTGTCGCCGCCGCTCTCGATGAAGACGATCTGCAGGTCGGGGTGCTGCTGGATGAGCCGCGCCACGGCGGCCTCGTTCATCGAGGTGTCCTCCCGGATGGCGGTGTGCGGGCAGCCGCCGGTCTCGATGCCGACGATCCGGTCGTCGCCGAGGACACTGTTGCGGGCCAGGATCTTCGCGTCCTCGGTGGTGTAGATGTCGTTGGTGATCGCGGCCATCGACACCTCTCCGGCGAGGTGCCGGGTGATTCGTTCCACCAGCTGCGTCTTGCCCGCGCCCACCGGGCCGCCCACACCGATCCGAATCGTCGTCATCGTTGATCCCTCCTAGCTCATGAACATTCGCGCCCGCTGGCGCTGGTGCCGCATCTGCGCGATCTCCAAGCCGGGTGAGACCGCCCCTAGATCGTGCTCGTCGAGTGTCATCGCCGTCGCGGCGGCCCCCAGGACCACCTCGTGCATCGCGCGTTGTACCCGCTGGCCGGCGGTCTGCCCGATCGGGATGGCGCGGACGGCGTTCTGCGTCAGCGAGGTGACCGCGGCGAACAGGTGCGCCTCGATCGCCGTCGCGACCGGCGCTCGCACACCGTGCGCGCACATGGCGAAGGCGATGGCCGGATGACCGTGGCAGCGGCCCTCGTCGATCGCCGTCAGGTAGTCGCGCAGCGGCGCCTGCGGTGCCACGACGGTGCCGGTCTCGGCGGTGCGACGGCCCATCGTCGCCGCTGCGGTGCGGATCTGCTCGGGCAGAGTCAGCGCCGCTATCGTCCGGTCCAGTGCCCACACCGCCTGGAGGTCGCCGTCGTCGAGTGCCCGGTAGGTGAGGCGAACGGCGAGAGCGTCGGTGTAGGCGAGTTGTCGCTCGAGGTAGGCGCGCAACCACACGGCGAAGCTGTGCTCGTCGGTGATCACGTCCTCGAACAGGTACGACTCCATGCCGAAGGAGTGGCTGAACGCTCCCGTCGGCAGGGCGGAGTCGCTCAGCTGCAGCAGCGGCAGCAAATACGCCCCCTCTCCAATTGAACACTGTTCCGGTACGCCACGACCTGCGCTTTCACCGGACGTAACAGTGTTCAATGCGTGTGCTCCGCGTGCCGGAAGGGTGTGGGCAGCACCCGGTCCTGCCGGCTGTAGGGGATCGCGTGATGGTCCAGGTAGTCGACGACGGTGTGGTCGAACTGGACCACCATGACCTCCGCCCCGTACTCGGAGTCGGCGTCGAAGAACTGGGCCTGCAAATGCCGGTTGCCGAGTCCGTGTGCGGTACGGCCCATCTCGGTGATCGTGCGCGGGGCTATCACCAGGACGTCGGTGGCGAGCACCTGGACAGCGATGATGTTCCGCCCGTCGCGGTGCAGGATGTCGCCGTCGCGGAGGTCACCGTCGGGTCCGGCCGGTGCGGTCAGCCGCAGTCCGATCTCGCGGTCGTGGTCGGTCCGCACCCGCTGGATGCGCTTGACCAGATCGGCTCCGGCCAGCGGCACCCGCTCCAGGTGCAGCCGTTCGAGCTCGGCGGTGTCGAGATCGGCGAGATTGCCGGTGATGGCTTCGATGATCAATTCGGGTCCCTCAGAACAGGAAGTAGCGCTGGGTCATGGGAAGCGTCGACGCCGGCTCGGACCGCACCGGGGTTCCGTCCACGGCGACGGTGTAGGTCTCCGGGTCGACGGTGATCTCCGGCGTCGCGCCGTTGTGCGGCAGGTCCTGCTTGCGCAGGGTGCGGATCCCCCGGACCGGGGCGGTGCGCTTACGCAGGCCCAGCTGCGCGGCGACACCGGATTCCATTGCCGCAGTGGATAGGAACGTGATCGCTGCGTCGTGCACGGCGTGGCCCATGGAACCGAACTGCGGGCGCATGGTCCGCGGTTGCGGTGTGGGGATCGAGGCATTGGCGTCGCCCATGAGGGCGGTCGCGATCTGCCCGCCCTTGATCACCATGTCGGGCTTCACCCCGAAGAAGGCGGGTTGCCAGAGCACCAGATCGGCGAACTTGCCCTCCTCGACACTTCCGACGTACTCGGCGATGCCCTGGGCGAGTGCGGGATTGATCGTGTACTTGGCGATGTACCGCTTGATCCTGGCGTTGTCGGCGTGCTCCGCGTCGGCGTCGAGCGGACCGCGCTGACGTTTCATCGAATCGGCGAGTTGCCAGGTGCGGGTGATCACTTCGCCGACTCGGCCCATCGCCTGCGAGTCCGAGGAGGTGATGGAGATGATGCCCATGTCGTGCAGGACGCCTTCGGCCGCGATCGTCTCGGGCCGGATCCGGGAATCGGCGAAGGCCACGTCCTCGGGGATGTCGGCGCTGAGGTGGTGGCACACCATGAGCATGTCGAGATGTTCGACGATGGTGTTCTGTGTGAACGGCAACGTCGGATTCGTCGATGCGGGAAGAACGTTCGGGTGTCCGGCGATGGCGATGATGTCGGGTGCGTGTCCGCCGCCGGCGCCCTCGGTGTGGAAGGTGTGGATCACCCGGCCGTCGATCGCGGCGACCGTGTCCTCGAGGAAGCCGCACTCGTTGAGCGTGTCGGTGTGGATCGCGACCTGCACGTCGTACTCGTCGGCCACGGTGAGCGAGTTGTCGATCGAGGCGGTGGTCGATCCCCAGTCCTCGTGCACCTTCAGGCCGACAGCACCGGCCCGGATCTGTTCCGCGAGCGGCTCGGTCGCCCCGGCATGTCCCTTTCCGAGCAGACCGATGTTCATCGGGACGTCGTCGAGCGCCTGCAGCATTCGCGCGATGTGCCACGGCCCGGGGGTGACGGTGGTGGCGTTGGTACCCGCAGCGGGCCCGGTACCGCCGCCGATCATGGTGGTGACACCGGAATTGAGAGCGGTGTCGATCTGCTGGGCGCTGATGAAGTGGATGTGCGTGTCGATTCCGCCCGCGGTGAGGATGCGCCCCTCCCCCGCGATGATCTCCGTCGCCGCACCGATGGTGATGGAGACGCCGTCGGAGATCTGCGGGTTGCCGGCCTTACCGATCCGCATGATGTGCCCGTCACGCAGCGCGACGTCGGCCTTGATGATCCCGGTGTGGTCGATGATCAGGGCGTTCGTGATCACCGTATCGGGGACGCACATCGCCGGATCGTCGGAATCGGCACCGTCCCGGGTGAGCACGCCGTTCTCGCCCATACCGTCACGGATCACCTTGCCGCCGCCGAAGACCACCTCCTCCCCGTACACGGTGAGATCGCGTTCGACCATTGCGAACAGGTCGGTGTCGGCGAGGCGGACGGCATCGCCGACGGTGGGGCCGAACAGGTCGGTGTACTCGCGGCGGCTCAGTTCGAAGCTCATCGGTGCTCCCCGTTCTCCAGCGGGCCGAGGGGGCCGTTGACGCGGTTCGCGAGGCCGTGCACCTCACGGCTGCCCGCCAGGGCGACCAGTCGCACCGTCTTCCCGTCCCCCGGTTCGAATCGGACGGCCGTCCCGGAGGGGATGTCCAGACGGTGCCCGTGCGCCGCGTCGCGGTCGAACTCCAGGGCGGCGTTGGACTCGGCGAAGTGGAAGTGCGAGCCGACCTGGACCGGGCGGTCTCCGGTGTTGACCACACGGACGGTGCGCGTGGGCCGGCCGACGTTGCAGACGATCGGGGTGGATGCGAGACGGAGCTCTCCGGGGATCATGGGCGCCTACCTGATCGGATGGTGGACGGTGACGAGTTTGGTGCCGTCCGGGAAGGTGGCCTCGACCTGCACGTCGTGGATCATCTCGGGGACGCCGTCCTGGACGTCGTCGCGCGTGAGGATGGTGGCGCCGTAGGCCATGAGGTCGGCCACGGTGCGGCCATCGCGCGCGCCCTCGACCAGCTCGTAGGTGATGATCGCGACGGCCTCGGGGTAGTTCAGTTTGAGGCCGCGGGCCTGGCGACGGCGCGCCAGATCCGCGGCGACCACGATGAGCAGTTTGTCCTGCTCGCGGGGCAAGAGGTGCATAGGGAATCACTCAAATGCTCGGTACCTGTGACAGTCAAGCCGGTTCGTCAGGCGCAACAGCCTCGAAACACGATGTTAACGATCGGGTGGCGCCGGCGGAGCCCTTCGATCGGTTCCGCTCCGGTCACCGGTCGAGCCAGTGGTCCACGTCGAGCTCCCGGGCGTCCCCCAGTGCCGAGGAGTGGCAGCTGAACCCCACCACGGTGCGGCCGTCGTCGAGGTGCACGGAACCGAGCGTCATGGGTGCGGGCAATCGGGACAGGAAGGTTCCCAGCGCAGCGGGAGCGAGCCGCCACAGCTCGCCGCGGATCGCACGCCCACCTCGCGGGTCGTGGATCAGGCCCGGCTTCGGCGGTGCTGTCGCCAGCTCCGCGAGCCGGTACTGCGGCGCGGTCCGGATCTCCCCGGCCCACTGTGCCCCCTGCGAGGTCAACTCGTGGTCGAGCGGCTGGCCGCGCAGGTGCGCGCCGAACACGGCCAGGTCGATCGCGCCGGCCAGGTCGAGGTTCCACGCCGGCACCGGAGCGGCGCCCGCGATCCGCGCGGCCAGGTCGAAGGCGACGCCGTCGTGCCCCCCGGGCGCGAGGACTGTGACTCCGAACTGCGCGCCGTCGGCGGTCTGGCCCGCGGGTACCGCCACCGCGCACAGGTCGAGCAGGTTGCAGAAGTTCGTGTACGTGCCGAGCTCCGAGTTCACCCCGATCGGGTCTGCGGCCACCTCGGCGAGCGTGGGGTGCCGCGGGACGGTGGGCACCACGAGACCCGCGAAACCTTCGAACAGGGCCGCCGCGCGGCCGGCTATGACCCGCAGCTGCGCCTGGTCGGTGGCCAGACGGTGCGCGGGAATCTGCTCTGCGGCGCGCACGATCGCGGTCACCGTCGGGTCCAGGCCCGCGTCGTGCCCGGCGGCGGTGATGAAATCCCCCACGGCGCTGTACCGCTCGGCGACCAGGGCGCCGTCGTAGAGCAGCTTCGCCGCGTCCAGTAGCTCCGAGACGTCGACCGGTTTGACCCGCAGGCCTGCGGCCTCGGCGCGGGCGATGGCACCGTCGAAGGCCTCGCGCCAGGCGATCGGTAGTGCCGGTAGTTCGGCGGGGATCGCGATCGCGGCGTCGGGTGCGGCGGCCAGCGGTGTGTCGGCCGGCCACCGTCGGGTGCCGGTGGCGCCCATGATCGTCATCGCTCGGCCGGCGGTGGTCACGTCGCGGGCGAAGACGGTGACGCAGTCGTAGGACGCGCACGCGGGCACCACACCGTCGGTGCTCACCGCGCCGATCGTCGGTTTGATGCCGACGATGCCCTGGAGGCCGGCGGGAACGCGGCCCGAACCGGCGGTGTCGGTGCCGATCGCGATATCGGCGTAGTCCAGGGCGACGGCGACGGCCGAGCCCGAGCTCGACCCTCCGGAGATGTGGTCGGGTCTGCGGGCGTCCCGCACGGCGCCGTACGGGCTCCGCGTCCCGACGAGGCCGGTGGCGAACTGGTCGAGGTTCGTCTTGCCGATCACCACCGCGCCCGCCGCGCGCAGCGCCGCGACAGCGGCGGCATCGTTCGCGGGGTGGTACGTGTATCCCGGGCAGGCTGCGGTGGTGGGCAATCCGGCGACGTCCACGTTGTCCTTGACGGCGAGGACGATTCCCGCGAGTGGTCCGCCTTCGGTGACCGACCGGTCGTACTCCGCGGTGACGTCCGCCTCCGGGCGCAGTGCGAGGAAGACCTCGGGGCGGTCGTCGGCGGCGATCCTCCGGTAGATGTCGGCGATGCGGGTCATGCTGCGCTCCTGGTGAACTCGCCGGCGGCAGCCCATCGGCCACGCTCCTCGTCGCGGGCGATCTCCATCGCGGACTGCACCCGCGAGATGTCGTCGGCCTCGCGGGCGAGGAAGGCGCGGTGCGAGGAGAGCGAGAAGGATCCGGGGGTGATGTCGACGGTGCCGCGCCCCGCCGCGGTATCGGCGCGCAGGTCGGCGAGTTCCTCAGTACTAACCGGGTACCAGCTGATCCGGTCGAAGTGCCGCAGCAGCCAGGGGTGTTCGAGCTCGAAGCCGCCCGCCGCCAGCGGATGCCGGTGGTTCCACACCTGGGTGGTGCGGCCGACGAACTGATACCCGCCGGGGCCCTCCATCCCGTAGATGCACAGGTAGGCCCCGCCGATGCCGACCGCGTTCTCCGGTGTCCAGGTCCGGGCCGGGTTGTACTTGGTGGTCACCAGACGGTGGCGCGGGTCCAGTGGCACCGCGACGGGGGCACCGAGATAGACGTCGCCCAGGCCCAGCACGAGGTAGGAGGCGTCGAAGACGATTCGTCGTACGTCCTCCACGGATTCCAGTCCGTTCATGCGGCGGATGAACTCGATGTTCCACGGGCACCACGGCGCATCACCGCGAACACCGAGGATGTATCGCTCGATCGCCTCGCGGGTGCTGGGATCGTCCCAGGAGAGCGGCAGTGAGACGGTCCGACTGGGCACGATCATGTCGTCGGCGGCGGGGAGCTGTGATTCCGCCTCCCGGATCCAGTCGAGCGCGGTGGGCTGGCGCAGCTGCGTGGGATCGAACTTCACCTGCAGGCTGCGCACACCGGCGGTCAGGTCGATCAGGCCCCGAGGCGATTCCGCGCGCAACCGCTGCTCCAGTGCGTGGACGCGGGCGCGCGATTCCAGGTCGAGTGTCATGGCGCCGTACTCGATCAGGACGTTGTCGTCGCCGGATCGCCGGTAGGTGACGGTGGTCTCGCCGTCGGCGGTGGTCGCCCGTGCCAGGACACCGTCGTCGAGGTCGGCCCCGGCGGACAGCACCACCGGCAGGTTGGCCCGGCGCGCGGTACCGAACCCGCCGGGCGATGCCGCGGCGTCAGCGCGCACCGGGACGAAGCGCACACCGTCTCCGGGGCGCAATTGGCCCAGCTTCCATCGGTCGGCGGTGGTCACCGTGACCGGACAGACGAAGCCGCCCAGGCTGGGACCGTCGGGGCCGAGCAGGATGGGAGTGTCGCCGGTGAAGTCCAGCGCGCCCACCGAGTACGCGTTGTCGTGGATGTTCGACGGGTGCAGGCCGGCCTCGCCACCGTCGGCGCGGGCCCATTCGGGTTTGGGGCCGATGAGCCGCACCCCGGTGCGGTCGGAATTGAAGTGCACCTCGTACGTGGTGGCGTAGAGGGTTGCGATATCGGCTTCGGTGAAGTACTCGGGAGCCGAGTGCGGACCGACGGTCACGGCCAGCTGCCACTGGGTGGTGAACGCGGGCACCTCGTCGTCGAGGATGCGACGCGGCGCTGCCACTGCGGAGGTGCCGATCGGCAGTTCGTCACCGGCGGCGAGCGTTCTACCGTCGTGACCGCCGAACCGTCCGAGGGTGAACGTCGCTGCGCTGCCGAGGTAGTCGGGAACGACGACGGCGCCGCGAACGGCGACGTAGACCCGCATCCCGAGCGACGAGGTGGCGCCGACCGCGAGCTCCTGCCCCGGGTGCAGGTCGACGGGCGTCCAGGTCGGTACGGGTGTCCCGTCCACCGTGACGGTGACCGGTGCGCCGGTGATCGCGATCGTGGTGCGCTCGTCGACGGTGGCCACGAGGCCGCCCAGAGTGCACTCGAGTCCCGGTGCGCCCTGGTCGTTTCCGACCGCCAGGTTCGCCAAGCGGAAGGAGAGATCGTCCATCGGGCCCGACGGCGGGACTCCGATCGACCAGTACCCGGAGCGGCCCGGCCAGTCCTGCACGGTGGTCATGGGGCCGGGGCGGACGACGGTGAGGGTGGTCATGCGGCGGCCTCCGAGATCTCCAGCTCCACCGCGGTGGGGTCGAACCCGTTACAGGGGTTGTTGATCTGTGGGCAGTTGGAGATCAGCACCAGGGTGTCGATCTCGGCGCGCAGCACGAGTTTCCGGCCCGGCGCGGAGAGACCGTCGACGATGCCGAGCGTTCCATCGGGGTCGATGGGGACGTACATGTAGAAGTTGACGTTGCCCACCAGGTCCCGCTTTCCGAGGCCGTGCCGACTGCCCTCGATGAGGAAGTTCTCGACGCAGGCGTGCTGGTGCTTGGTGTGATGGCCGTAGCGCAGCGTGTTGGACTCCTGCGAGCAGGCACCGCCGAGGGTGTCGTGGTGACCCACCTCGTCGGCGACGATGGTCATCATCGGGCGTGACTCCTGGTCACGGATGACGGTTCCCGCGCCGAGGAAGATGTTGCCCTGACCGAGGACGGTCTGCTGGGCGCTGTACCGGATGCTGTGGTCGTGCGCACCGTAGAACAGGGTGTCGACGGCCTGGTTCCCGTACAGGTCGGTCATGGTGAGGGTGTGGCCGGCGGGCACGATGCCCGACCAGGGCGCACGTGGGGTGACGGTGGCGATCATGATTCGTCCTTGTGGTCCGTTCGGGCGGTGGTCACAGCGCGGCGCGGTGGGCGTCCTCGGAGTTCGCCACGGCACGCTGGTATTCGGGGTCGGTGCCGGTATCGGCGACGAGCGCGGCGAGGTCGTCGTCGGCGCGCCAGGCCAGGACTTCGAGCAGGCCGGTGTCGAAGGTCGGCGACGGGTCGAGCGGGTGCGCCGTGTTCGCGATGGCGACGATGCACGGCAGGTGGAGCACCAGCTCCACCGCGCATTCCGCGCCTGCGCTCCCGGTGGAGGCGAGGGCACCGTCGGCCTCCACGGTGACGCCGTGGAAGAACGAGACGGACGGGGCGACGTCGGTGGGCGTCAGTCCGTGCTTCGCTGCGGCGAGTACGAGCAGCTCGCGGCCGGCCGGGCTCCCCGAGTGCGCCTCCCCCGCACCGTACTTGGCGGTGTTCGAGGCGAGGGTGGTCGTGCCGCACAGGGCGTCGTGGTGTCCGGAGTCGTCGGCGACGACGGTAGCGAGCACGCGCCCCTGGTCGGAGAGCAGGGGATGTCCGGCGGCGATGTACGCCTGCCAGGGCACTTTGACGGTGTCGGCGACACTGAGTCGCTCCCACGGGGCGTCGGCCCGCCATATCAGGATGTTCGCGCAGGCGGTTCCGGTGGTGTCCGTGAGACGCAGTCGCGTGCCGCGGGCCAGGACCTTGGCGGTGTAGCGACCGCCGGGGACGGTCTCGGCCCAGGTGAGGGCGTCGGCGTGCACGCCGGCCGGGGGATGCGGCCAGGCGCCGGCGGGCACCGTCGGCATCCCCTCGACGCGAGTGTCGGCCTGGGCGCGGGCGTGCTCGCGGGCGCCCCGGGTGGTGGCGGTGTTCTCGGCGATGGCGGTCACGATCAGTTGCCTTTCGTGGTGGGGAGATCGGGGAGGACGGGGGTCACGGGGCGGGGATGAGGGCGGCGCGGGAAGCAGGCGATGCCGGCGATCACGGCGACCGCGACGGTGATCGGACCCGCCCATTGCAGGAGTACGGATTGCCCTGCCGGGTCGTAGATCTCGGCGCGTGGCCAGGCCAGGTTGATCACCATCGCGCCGCCGTAGAGGACTGCAGCCAGGTTGACCGGCACACCCCAGCGACCGAGCCCGAAGACCGGCTCACCCTCGGAGTCCCGGATGCTCGTACCGTGTGGCCACCCGCGCACGCGCTGGTAGAGCATCGGCGCGGTCACCGACAGGTAGGCGAGGTAGATCAACACGATGCAGACACTGGCGAGGGTCGCGAAGATCGCGGGGTTGCCCACGTTCACCAGCAGCACGGCGACGCACAGCACGCCGATCAGGACTGCCGGAGCGACCGGCGTCTGGGTGCGCAGGTTCACGCGGGACAGCTGCCCCGAGAACGGGAGTCGGTGATCGCGGGCCATGGAGAAGATGAGCCGGCTGCAAGCGGTCTGGATGGCGAGAGTGCAGATGAAGACGGCCACGGCCACATCGACCAGGAGCACCTTGCCCCAGAAGGAACCGAGGACGGACTGGAGGACGTAGGGCAGACCGCCGGTGGCGAGCTCATCCCCCAGGGTCGGTGCGGCCATCAACGCGGTGAGCAGCATGAGTCCGCCGCCGATCGCCGAAGAGGTGAGCGCGAAACGGATGGTGCGCGGGGCGACCTTGCGGGGGTTCACGGTCTCCTCGGCGAGTTCGCCGGCCGAGCCGAAGCCGACCATCACGTAGGCCGCCATGAGACCGGAGACGATGAAGGCGCCGAGGTAGCCACCGGATCCGGTGGAGGCGGCCTGTGAGGTGTCGAAGACGACCTGGGGCCCGCGCTGGGCGTGCATGGCGAGAGCACCGATGACGGCGACCACGCCGACCAACTCGCAGGTGACTCCGATGGCGTTGATGCGGCTCATCCAGTGCACGCCGATGCAATTGATGGTGGTGGTGATGATCAGGAGGACAGTGCCGAGCAGGACGGCGTTCGCGGCGCCGCTGGGGCTGGTGAGTGAGGCGTCGTCGCCGATGATCTGGAAGCCCGACCAGACGGTGGGGAGCACCACTTGGAGTGCGATGGCGGCGGCCGAGGCGGTGACGATCTGCGCGAGGATCATGAACCAGCCACCGAACCAGCCGACCACCTCACCGCCCAGGCGCCGCGACCACTGGTAGATCGCGCCGGAGATCGGATAGCGCGCGGCCATCTCGGCGAAGCACAGCGCCACCAGGAACTGCCCCAGGTAGACAATGGGCCAGGTCCAGAAGAAGGCGGCGCCTCCGAGCGAATAGCCGAGGCCGAACAGCTGGAAGATGGTGGTGAGGATGGACACGAAGGAGAACCCGGCGGCGAAGGACGCGAACGTCCCGAGCGAGCGGCGCAGCTGCGGCTGGTAGCCGAGCTGGGCCAGATCATCCGAATCATGGTGTCGGGGTTGGGTGGTTGTCATGGCGGCTTCCCGGTCAGAGCTCTATCTGTCAGTTGACAGAAAACACCTCTCCCGGGTCACTCGGATTGCCCCGCTGTTGCAAATGGGAAAACCGGGGCTACGAACATGTTTCGCGGCGGGTAGCCTGACCGCTGTGACGGAGGCGAACCGTGCGGCGGAAACGGCAGGTAGACGGGGTAGGCCGCGGGCGAACGATCCCCGCCGGCCCGGTGCCACTGCGGTTGAGGAGATCCTCGACGCTGCTGCCGAGTTGTTCAGCCGAGGCGGTTACGCGGCCACATCCACCCGGCAGATCGCCGAAGCCGTGGGCATTCGCCAGGCGTCTCTGTACCACTACTTCCCCACCAAGGGTGAGATCCTGACCGCTCTGCTGGAGGCCACGGTGCAGGCTCCGCTGCAGATCGCCCGCTCGGTGGTCGAGGAGGAGGGCCCGGCCCTCGATCGGTTGTTGCGTCTCGCCAGATCGGACACCGGCCACCTGCTCTCGGCGCGCTACAACCTGGGTGCGCTGTACCACCTGCCTGAGCTCGCGGCCGACGAGTTCGCCGAGTTCCGCGCCGACCGCGCGGAGCTGGCCGAGCACTATCGGACGCTGGCGGCTGCGGCTACCGGGAGCGACGACGATCCCCGCACGCTGCTGCCGTTTCGCCTCGTCGAGTCCGTGATCGGCCTGCGATCCGACGGTGCCCTCGGTCCCGGCTCGGGCAGGGACAACGACTCCGCCGTGGACGCGATCTGCGATGCGATCCGGCGGGTGCTCGCCCGGTAGCCGTTACGGGGCCTTGGAGATCGCCAGTGTGGCCCAGGCGATCGCCTTCTCACACTCCGGCACGAGATCGGCGGACGGCTTGCCAGGGGACGTGACGCGGAAACTTGAATGCACCATGGCATTGCGTGACATGAATGATGCTAGACACCCGTCGCCCAGCTCAGTAGCCACAATGACAATCCGGCCGTTGACTACCCGATCCGGCTGCCAAGGGCGCGCGCTCTGTTTCGCCTTGTAGTCGCTGGTCGACTTCTCGTTTCCGACGATCTGACTGAACCGACCAGAACCATTCGGCGATTGCCAATGACAGCCGCGGTAGTTCGGCGATTCCGATATCGCAGCGTCGCTCAGCGTCTGCGAAGCTACCCCTAGGGACCTCAGTTCTGCGTCGGAGTATGCGGTACACGGTTCGAAACTCGTTCCATCATTGCGTTCGTTGGTGCGTCCAGCGAAGCGGGGAACGAACGGCAACGACCTCTCCTCACTGGCTGAGCGGTTGATAGAACCATCTGGAGCGGTTATTGCCTGACCTGCCACATGTGAGGTACAGCTCGAAGCGAGAAGGGCAAGGCAGACGATTGCGAAGACTCTCAGTCCCATCGCACCTCGCCGATCCCGTCTACGTTCTGCAGTTCGGTGTCTTCGAGGTCTTTTGCGATCTGCCGCAACGACTGTGCGATCATCGTGGCCTGCTCCGCCTGCCAAGAGACGCTTCGCACCAAGGACAAATCGTGGTCGTGGACCGCAACCCCAAGATTGTGAGTTGCCGCTCGACCTTCCGTGGTGTCGCCGAGAAAGTTGCGTCGCCCAACGTCACCAAGCGAATCCACAATCGCGTTCAGCCTCTCAGCGTGCCGCTCGTGGGCGCGGGCCAGTTCCTCGATCGGGCCACCGTCGAGAACCATGTTCGGCCGGTCCGCGATGCGCTCCCGCGCCTGCTCACGGATCCGCTCCTCATCCGGATACCCCACGAATCCCCCCGATCGTTGTCACGCCCGCAGCAGCACGTCCTCATCCATTGGACGCACCGGCCCCACGATCGGTTCCGCCCTTGGCCCGCGGAGCTCAGTCTGTCTTGACTTCGCTCCGGTCGCCGGACCACAGGGTGTGGAAGGTGCCGGGCTTGTCGACGCGCTTGTAGGTGTGTGCCCCGAAGAAGTCGCGCTGGCCCTGGACGAGCGCGGCGGGAAGCCGGTCGACGTTGAGCGAGTCGAAGTAGCTCAGGGCGGTGGCGAACCCGGGCACCGGCACAGCGGCCTGGGTGGCGGTGATGACCACCCGGCGCCAGGCGTCCTGTCCGTCACGGATGGCCTGTGCGAAGTACGGCGCCTCCAGGAGCGTCGCAAGGTTCGGGTTGGCCTCGTAGGCGTCAGCGAGGACGTTGAGGAACTGGGCGCGGATGATGCAGCCGCCGCGCCAGATCTTGGCGACGGCCCCCTTCTCGATGTCCCAGCCGTACTTCTCCGCCCCGGCGATGATCGCGTCGAAGCCTTGGGCGTAGGCCACGATCTTCGAGGCGTAAAGAGCCTTCGCGACATCGTCGACGAAGGAATCGTCGACCCGCAGTGCGGAGGGCCACTCGATGCCCAGGGCCCGGACCGCGTCGCGCTGGGCCCGCTTGGACGAGACGGCGCGACCGAACACGGCCTCGGCGACGCCGCCGACCGGAACGCCCAGGTCGAGGGCAGTCTGCACTGTCCAGACTCCGGTTCCCTTGCTACCGGCCTGGTCGACGACGATGTCGACGAAAGGCTTGCCGGTCTCGGCGTCCACGTGCTTGAGGATCTCCGCCGTGATCTCGATGAGATAGCTCGCGAGCGGGCCGGTGTTCCACGCAGCGAAGATCTCGGCGATCTGCGCGGGTTGATAGCCGGAGACGTTACGCAGCAGATCGTAAGCCTCGCCGATGAGTTCCATGTCGGCGTACTCGATACCGTTGTGAATCATCTTGACGAAGTGGCCGGCGCCGTCAGTGCCCACGTGGGTCACGCACGCCTCCCCTTCGGCGACCGCTGCGATCGACGCGAGAATCGGGCCGAGGGTCTCGTACGACTCGGCGGTGCCGCCGGGCATGATCGACGGTCCCCTGAGCGCGCCCTCCTCGCCGCCCGAGATGCCGGCGCCGACGAAGTGGATGCCCGTCGGCGCGATCTTCGCCTCGCGGGCGATGGTGTCGTGGAAGTTGGCGTTGCCGCCGTCGACGATGATGTCGCCCGGCTCGAACCGCTCGGCGAGCTGATCGATCACAGCATCGGTGCCCGCGCCGGCCTGCACCATGATGATCGCGGTGCGCGGCTTCGCGAGGCTGGCGACGAACTCGTCGATCGTGTCGCTGGCAACGAAGTTCGCCTCGGGGTGGTTGCTGGCCACTTCGTGGGTCTTCTCCGGCGAGCGGTTGTAGATCGCGACGGTGTTGCCCTCACGGGACGCCAGGTTGCGGGCCAGGTTGGAGCCCATCACCGCCATCCCCACCACTCCGATGTTCGCCTTGCCATCGTTGCTGCTCATCGCTTGTTCGTCCCGCTTCCTCGTGGTGGTTCACACTCAGCCCCTACGTTACGTCCCCATGCCCGACGGTGCCCCCACCTCACCCACTGAACGCAGTCCGGCCGTACCGCAATGCGGCGTCTGCGGTCAGCCCTCTCCGAGCCTCGGATTCCACGATCACAGCGCGGCCGTCGCGACACCAAAAGACTCAGCAGACATTGGCCGATCAAGCCGCCAAGTGATCGCCATAGGCCGCTCACCGGAGTGGCCCATGTACTTCGCGGGCCCCAGAAATTCATAGGGCACCGTCCCATACTCGCCATTCTTCGCTACGCGAACAAATAGCAACACTCGACTATCGCCGTTAATGTACCGTCGCCCGGTCTCAGAGATCTCCGAAGTTGTTGACTGAGACTCCCAATGGAATTCGGTTCGACTAATTGGATAATCGCGATACATGGTCGTGGGCGAGAATGAGCCTTCGGTCTTCACGAGGGTCACAAACATCGCGTCGATGTTCCGCTCCGGGATGTACTTGACGCCTTCTCGGAACGTGGCTGGCACTGCTTCCAGTGAGGCGTGACCGAGACCCGCGAGAACCTCTTCGCGCGTGTACCGTGCATGGATTCGCAAAGGGATGTCACTACAAGCCCCGTTAAGGGGGAAACTCTGTTGTCGGGATCGCTCGAATCCGACCTCCATAATCTCAAGGAATTCGCGCGATGCCGCATACTCTTGCCGCAACGCATCCAACCCATCGTCAACACTCGCGAACTTCGGCTTACCGCCGTCCGGCCAGATTGAGAAAAACAGCATCTTAGCGAGCAGTTGTCCAGTCTCACTCATATCGTCAAATCGGGTCGCGCTCAAAATTATCTGCTTGTAACCACTGACACGCACCTCGTCGTCGACGTGAGCAAATACCTGACTGCGTCGGAGGATCTCGGTCTCACGGGGACCAGGCGGAAATCCCAGATCAACACCAGCTTCACGACGGAGCGCCGTCCATGATCGGTCGCCCTTAATCACCGACGCAAGCTCGATTCCAGTCACCTCTAGAAAGCCTGCGAGAGTGTCCTCGCCCGCGGAGCGGACTTCGGCGACGAGCTGCGGTCTACGCAGGTTGAGCTGGCGCTTCACATTCTCGAGGATGAAAGACTGTGTCTGGCGGTCTAGCTCTATGCGGCATCCAGACGGCAGGTAAGGGAAGTCCATCTCGACTTCCTTCACGAGCTTGCCCCGCGGGATGCCCGTGAGCGCGCGGAGCCGCTTGTCCCAGCGGAACTCCTCGCGCTGATGACCTACGAAGTCCATCACGGTGAGAACAGCCTTGTCAGATGTCCTACGCAGACCGCGGCCAAGCTGCTGTAGGAAGATCGTCGCGCTCTCGGTAGGACGGAGCATGAGGACCGTGTCGATCTCCTTGATGTCGAGACCCTCGTTGAACACATCAACTGAGAAGATTGCGTTGATGCGGCGGTCACAGAGGTCAGAGAGCGCCTGCCTCCGCGCATCGTTTCCGGTTTGACCCGACACCACAGCTGACGGGATTCCAGCCTCGCTGAACTTGTCGGCCATGTATCGCGCGTGCTCAATCGAAACACAGAACCCCAGCGCGCGCATCTGACCAGGGTCCGCAAGCTTGTCCTGAACAGCCTGCAACACCATCCGAACTCGCGCGTCGTTGCCCGTGTACAGCTGACCGAGTGCGGTCTGGTCGTACTTCCCGGCCTTCCACGCGATCGCGGACAGGTCCGTGCCGTCGGCAATGCCGAAGTAGTGGAAGGGACACAGGAGCTCGGCACCAAGCGCATCCCAGAGGCGCAGCTCAGTGGCGATCCTACCCCCAAAATACTCGCGCACATCGAGGCCGTCAGCGCGTTCCGGGGTCGCAGTCAGACCAACTAACTCTCGAGGTGCGAAGTGATCGACCAGGCGCCGGTAAGTTGGCGCTGCCCCATGGTGAAACTCATCGACCACGATCACCTCGAAGTGACCTGCCTCGAATGTGTCAAGGACCTCCTGCCTCAGAGATTGCACGCTGGCGAACACGTGATCCCATCGCTCAGGCCTCTCCCCGTTGACCAGAAGCTCACCAAATGCACCGTCGGCGAGAACCTCACGGAATGTGCGCTGTGCCTGAACCAGGATTTCGCGCGTATGCGCCACAAACAACAAGCGTGGACGCTCGGCGCCCGCTGGAATCAGGCGTCGGTAGTCCAGGGCAGCGAGTACGGTCTTGCCGGTGCCTGTCGCTGCCACTACCAGGTTCCGATGACGATCGTGTACTTCGCGCTCGGCCTGCAACTCGTCCAGCATCGTCTGCTGATAAGGATACGGACGCACCTCCAAACCCGACACGTTGATCGTCACATTGCCCGAGTTTGTGGCGCCGGAAGCCTCACGCAAAGCGCGATCGAGCCGCTCGCCGTCCCGATCGGGGATGTACTCCTCGAATCCGGGGTCTTCGCTCCAATAGGACTCGAACGTCGCCCGGAACTTGTTCAACAAGCTGGGAGTCGCGACCCTAGACAGGCGCACGTTCCACTCGACACCATCGATCAGCGCGACGTTTGAGAGGTTGGACGACCCGATGTATGCGGTGTCGAATCCCGAGTCTCGGTGGAACATCCACGCCTTTGCGTGCAGTCGCGTACGCAGAGCGTCGTACTGCACTCGCACCTCAGCGCCGTACTTCTCTGCCAGTCGATCGAGTGTCTTGCGTTCGGTGGAACCGAGGTACGTGGTTGTGATGACGCGGAACGGCTTGCCAGCATCCATTAGCTCCTGCAACTCGGTCTCTAACAGCCGCACGCCACTCCACTTGATGAACGCGCACAGCAGGTCGACACGATCGGCAGAGGCAAGTTCTGCTTTCAGTTCGTGACCAATGGAGGGCTCTCCCCTGCCGCTGTTCGTTAGCAGGGCGATCTCAGAGAGCGGAGTCTCCGGCCGAGTCGACGTCCGATCGACAACACCGGGAGCAGGCAGTCGATAGAGGCGCGCAAGCTGGACGGCCGGGTCAAGAATCGGGCTATCGGATTCGCCGGCCAGGGACAGCAGACTGTTCGCGAGCATGATCCGCTGCGACTCGTCCTTCTCCCCCGCGATTGCCCGCTCCACGATGCTCGCCACGTGCCGCGCGAGCACGTGCGGCTGGTCGGCCTTCTCGACCGCTCGCGTATCGCTTTGCAAGCCCGTCGCTTTGATCCGATCGCGGAGCTCCACTGTGTGGAGCGACTCGTAGATCCCCTCTTCCATGGCGACAGTCTGGCACCCTGCTCTGACAAGATCGGGCAAAGGTGCCAGAATCGCCGTCATGCACTCTGACGCTCCGCGGCTGGTCGTCGGTGCGATCATCGTGGACGACCTGGAACAGCCAACCATGGTTTTCGCGGCGCGGCGCACAAGCCCCCCGACGCTCGCCGGCCTCTGGGAGTTCCCCGGTGGCAAGACCGAAGAAGGTGAGACGCCGGAGGCTGCGCTCGTCCGCGAGATCCAAGAGGAGCTCGGTGCGACCGTCTCTGTCGGTCCCGAAGTACCCCATGCATCAGGCGCATGGCCGATCTCGGAGAAGTACGAGATGCGGCTCTACTTCGCTGCAGTCGCGCACGGACGGCTCACATCGGGTGACTCCCATGACGAGTTGTGCTGGATTGCTCCCAGCGATCTTGGATCCATCGCTTGGTTGCCCTCAGATGCAGGCGCGATCGAGACCATCCAAGAACGCATTTCGACCTGGACTGCTTAGACCCGCAGGACAAGGGGCCCATGGATACCGCGGGCGCCGGGTGAGCTGCGGCGCGTATTTCATGTCGCGGATGTTGCTCGCATAGATCGAGAAGTACTCGTCAACCTCATCGTGCCCTATGCATGAATCGCCCCACCTATCGCGAATCGCCGTGATGCACAGTCCGTCTTGGCTCCAGTCGAACCGGAGCTTGACCCGGTTTCCCGGACAGTTGACGTGACGGCTTCAGGCTACCGATGAGGCGGCCT